>DASYBY010000428.1:0-5500 GCA_036500525.1 Baekduia sp.
CGCTCGGCACCTGGTCCGGCGGCCACTACATGCACTACGGCGTTCCGCTCGAGGAGGACCGGCTGCTTGCGCTGTTCCGCCCCGACGAGCGCGTCCGCACCGTCCTGACCGCCGACGCCTACGGCGCCGGCGAGGCCGACATGCTGCTCGGCCGCGCGCTCACCGGCCTCGACCGCGATGCCTACTCGCTGGTCGGCGCCGTCGGCCACGACTTCTACGAGGGCGAGCGCGAGGGCTCCAAGGGCTTCCCGCGCTTCACCGATCCGCGGCTGCGCGGCCCGGGCGAGTACGGGTCCTACCTCCGGATGGCGACCGAGCGCAGCCTGGAGCGCATCGGCGTCGACCGGTTCGACGTCTTGTTGTTGCACAACCCCGACCGCACGGGCTTCACCCATCCCGCCGTCTGGGAGGGCATGGCCGCGCTGCGCGACGCCGGCCTCACCCGGCGCATCGGCGTCGCGCCCGGCCCCGCCAACGGCTTCACGCTCGACCTCATCGACTGCTTCGAGCGGTACGGGGAGCTCATCGATTGGGCGATGTTGATCCTCAACCCGCTGGAGCCCTGGCCCGGCGAGCTGGCGCTGCCCGCCGCCGCGGCACACGACGTCAAGGTCATCACGCGCGTCCTCGACTACGGCGGGATCTTCCACGACGACCTGCGCGAGGACCGCCCGCTGGCCGAGCGCGACCACCGCGCGTTCCGCCCGCAGGGCTGGATCGAGCGCGGCACCGAACGGCTGGAGGAGCTGCGCCCGTTCGCCCGCCGGCACGGCCTCACCATGCTGCAGCTCGCCGCGCAGTGGAACCTCGCGCACGCGGCGGTCGAGACCGTCGTGCCGACGCTGATCCAGGAGCCGTGGGACGGCGCCAAGCCGGTCGAGCTGCAGCGCGACGAGCTGGCGACCGTGCCGGCCGACGTCGTGCTCAGCGCCGAGGAGGTCGCCGAGATCCGCGGCATCGGCGACAACACGCGCTGCATGGCGCTCAAGGGCGGCGTCCCCGACCACGAGGGCGACGCGCGCGCCGATCGCTGGGCGCTGGACGGCGACCTCGAGGAGATCGCCGCCCGCTGGGACATCGCGCCGGGCGACCTGCAGCTCGCCTAGGCGCCGGCCCCGGCGCTAGCCGAAGAACACCTCGGCGTCGGCGAAGAACTTCCGGTCGAGCGTCTTCGGGTCGCCGAGGGCCTCGGAGATCGGGACCTCGACGATGTCGGGGCCGCGCAGCGCGACCATCACGCCGGAGCGCCCGGCGTCGACGGCCTCGGCCGCGGCCACGCCGAAGCGCGTGGCGAGCACGCGGTCGAAGGCCGTCGGCGTGCCGCCGCGCTGGACGTGCCCGAGGATCGTCATCCGCGTCTCGTAGCCGGTGCGCTCCTCGATCTCGCGCTCCAGCGTGACCGCGATGCCGCCCAGGCGCTCGTGGCCGAACGCGTCGAGCTGGCCCGCCGCGCCGGTGGTCGACAGCGTCCCCTCGCGCGGCGTCGCGCCCTCGCTCACCACGACGATCGAGAACGTGCGCCCGTTCTGGTGGCGGCGGCGGATGTGGCCGCAGACCTCCTCGATGTCGAACGGCCGCTCGGGCACGAGGATCACGTCACCGCCGCCGGCCATCCCGGCGTGCGCGGCGATGAACCCGGCGTGGCGGCCCATGACCTCGAGGATCATCACGCGGTTGTGCGACTCGGCCGTCGTGTGCAGCCGGTCGACCGCGTCGGTGGCGATCTGCACCGCCGTCTGGAAGCCGAAGGTGTAGTCGGTGCCCTTGAGGTCGTTGTCGATGGTCTTGGGCACGCCGACCACCGGGACGCCGGCCTCGGCCAGGCGCGCCGCGACGCCGAGGGTGTCCTCGCCGCCGATCGCCACGAGCACGTCGACGCCCTGCCGGGCCATGCCCGCGCGCACGCCGTCGACCCCGGCGCCCCCCTCCTTGAACGGGTTGGTCCGCGAGCTGCCGAGGATCGTCCCGCCGCGCGGCAGGATCCCCTTGGTCCGCTCGGCGGTCAGCTCCTCGCCGTCACCGCTGAGCACACCGGCCCAGCCGTAGGTGAAGCCGAACAGCGTGTGGCCGTCCATCAGGCCCTTGCGCACGACGGCCCGGATGACCGCGTTGAGTCCGGGGCAGTCTCCGCCGCCCGTGAGCACACCGATCCTCGCCATGGGCGGGATGGTAGGAGCTGGCGGGCTACACCCGCGCGTGGGCGAGCGCGAGCGCCTCGGCGATCGGCACCGGCCGGCCGAGGTGGAAGCCCTGGGCGTAGTCGACGCCGAGCGCGCGGACGGCGTCCAGCGTGTCGGAGTCGGTGACGAACTCGGCGAGGCTCGGCGTGCCGAGGCCGCGCGCGATCCCCACGACGGCCTCGACCACGAGGCGGTCGGTCGGGTTGTCGCGCAGCCCGCGGACGTACTCGCCGTCGATCTTGAGGACGTCGAAGCGCAGGTGCTTGAGGTAGGCGAACGAGGCGAAGCCGGCGCCGAAGTCGTCGAGCGCGAGCAGGCAGCCGAGCCGGCGCAGGGTGTCGGCCAGCGCTCGGGCGCGATCGAGGTTGACGATCGCGGCCGTCTCGGTGATCTCCACGATCAACCGCTGGGCAGGGACCGGCGTGTCGGTCAGCAGCCGCTCCAGCCAGCCGGCGAAGTCGGCGTCGCCCATCGTGCGCCCGGAGATGTTGACCGAGAGCGTGACCGTGCGGCCGGCGGCGTGCTCGCGGCGCAGGACGGCGACCGCGTTGCCGACGACCCAGCGGTCGATCGACTGGACGAGGTCGTAGCGCTCGGCGATCGGCAGGAACGCGGCGGGCGGGACGAGCTCGTCGTCGTCGCCGCGCATGCGCAGGAGGAGCTCGAAGGCGGGGATCGGGTCGGAGCCGTCGTCGGTCGGGCCGAGCGCGACGATCGGCTGGGCGTGCAGCTCGAAGCGATCCTCGGCGAGCGCGGCGCGGATGCGCTCCAGCCAGGACAGGCGCGACAGGCGGCGGCCGGGGCCGACGACGTCGCGCTCGTGCACGGCGGCGCGGTTGCGGCCGGCCTCCTTGGCGTCGTACATCGCGATGTCGGCCTCGACCAGCAGCTCCTCGGCGCTCACGCCGTCGGCGCCGCTGAACAGCGCCAGGCCGGCCGACGCGGTGACGCGGGCGTGGCGCGACTCGTCGGCGACGATGCCGTCGCGCTCGACCGCGTGCAGGAGCTTGGTCGCGACGGCCAGCGCCTCGTGCTCGCTGGCCTCGGGGAGGATCACGCCGAACTCGTCGCCGCCGAGCCGGGCGATGACGTCGCTCTCGCGCAGCTCGCCGCGGAGCGTGCCGGCCAGGCGGGCCATGAGCTCGTCGCCGACCGGATGGCCGAGCGTGTCGTTG
Source organism: Baekduia sp. (assembly GCA_036500525.1). GTDB lineage: Bacteria > Actinomycetota > Thermoleophilia > Solirubrobacterales > Solirubrobacteraceae > Baekduia. The sequence goes on from DASYBY010000428.1 coordinate 3,356, forward strand.
ACGTACTTGAAGCCGTCGAGGTCGACGACGACGACCGCGCCGTGGTGCTCGTAGCGCTCGGCGGCGGCCAGGACGCGGTCGAGCTCCTCCTCGAACCGCCGGCGGTTGAAGAGGCCGGTGAGCGCGTCGTGGTCGGCGAGGTACTGCAGCTGCCCCTCGAAGCGCTTGCGCTCGGTGATGTCGACGATCTGGCCGATGCCGTAGGCCGGGCGGCCGTCGTCGCCGTTGACGGCGGCGACCGTGATGAGGGCCCACACCACGTGGCCGTCGGCGTGCAGCATCTGGCACTCGGCGGTGATCCGCTCGGCGCGCCCGGCGATGAGGGCGCCGAGCCGCTTGCGCGTCAGCTCCATCTCGTCGGGGTGCAGGAACGAGCTGACGCGGCGGCCGAGGAGCGTCTCGCGGTCGCAGCCGAGCAGGTCGGCGAGCGCGGTGTTGACGGTGACCCACTGGCCGGGGTCGTCGCCGCCGAGGTCGAGGACGCACACGCCGATCGGGGCGTGCTCGAAGGCGACGCGGAAGCGGCGCTCGGCCAGGCGGCGGCCGGCCTCCAGCTCGTGGAGATCGGTGACGTCCTGGGTCGTGCCCCAGACGCGGGCGATCCGGCCGTCGACGCGCTCGGCCGCGGCGCCGCGGCCGTGCATCGTCCGCTCGGTGCCGTCGGGGCGGATCAGGCGGTAGGTGAGGTCGAACGGCTCGCCGTCGGTGGTCACGGCGTGCAGGCCGGCGCGGACGCGGTCGGCGTCGTCGGGGTGGATGAGCGCGTCGAACTCGGCGGCGTCGGGCGCGGGCCGGTCGGGGTCGATGCCGAAGATCCGGAAGAGGCCGGTCGTCCACGAGCGCTCGCCGGTGATGAGGTCGGACGACCAGCTGCCGAGCTGCGCCATGTCCTGGGCCTCTTCGAGCAGCGCCTGCTGGCGGCGGGCCTCCTCGGCGGCGGCGCGGGCGAGCTCCTCGGCGTCGCGCAGCCGCTGCTCGGTGGCCTTGCGCGCGCTGATGTCGCGCGTGGTGGTGACGGCTTCGAGGAGCGTGCCGTGCTCGTCGAGCACCGGCGAGACCGTCGCCTCCAGCCACAGCTCGCGGCCGTCGCGCATGTGGCGGATGCGGAAGCTGACGACGCTGCTGCGCCCGGCGCGGGCCAGCTCGTGCGCGTGGCGCAGCGCTTCGGCGTCGTCGGGGTGGCAGACGTCGGCGGCCCAGGAGCCGACGAGGTGGCGGGCCTCGACGCCCAGCAGCGCCTCGGCGCCGCCGGCGGCGTAGAGGATGCGGCCGTCGGCGGCGTGGCGGGCGATCAGGTCGCCGGCGTGCGCGGCCAGCAGGGCCAGCTCGCGCTCGCGCTCCTCCAGCGCGGCCTTGGCCTCGATGAAGGCGGTGATGTCGACGAACGAGGTGACGACGCCGTAGGGCGTGGACTCGCCCTCGGCGAAGAGCGGGACGGCGTTGACGCGCAGCTGCTGGCGGCGGCCGTCGCGGCGGTGGAAGACGACGCGCACGTCGCGCTGGATCTCGCCGGTGGCGAGCGCGTCCAGCGCGGGGGCGATCGGCCGGCCCTCGAGGTCCTCCGGCGGGCACGCGAGGTCGGCGGGGCCGTGGCCTTCGAGCTGGTCGGCGGGCCCGGTCGGGACGCCGGCGATCATCCGCGCCGCGACGTTGGAGGCGCGGATCGTGCCGGAGGCGTCCTGGACGATGAGGCCCTCGGTCGTCGCGTCCGCGGCGGGGCCGAGGAGCCGGGTCCAGGCGTCGTCCGATGTGGGGGCGTGGCGGAGCGTCATGGGGGAGGGAGGCCTCACCCCTGAGTCGGCGTGCGGACACCCCGACTTGAGTCCTCCGGGTGCTGTCGTCCGCCTTGCACAGGTTGCTGCTTCGTAACTTCCGCGCACGACGCCCGTTCGAGCGGCACATGGCCGACCGAACGAGGAGCAGCAACCGATGAGAATCCCACGATGGAGCGGCGCGGCCGCGCTGGCCGCCTGCGCGCTCGCCGCCCTGCCGGCCGCCGCGTCGGCCAACGTCCAGGTCGGGTCCTCCGGCTGGCTGTGGGGCAACCCGCTGCCGCAGGGCAACACCGTGCGGGCCATGGCCTTCTCCGGCCCGACCGGCTACGCGGTCGGCGACTTCGGCACGCTGCTCAAGACGGCCGACGGC
>DASYBY010000429.1:0-2499 GCA_036500525.1 Baekduia sp.
ACGATCCGCCCGCGCAAGGGCGCCCGCCAGCTCGCGGTCACCAACGCCGGCACGATCCCCGACCGCGGCCTCTACGCCGTCGTCCTGCCCGACGGCCGGCGCGTCGGCGAGTTGGACGAGGAGATGGTCTACGAGGCGCGCCCCGGCCAGACGTTCCTGCTCGGCGCGTCGTCGTGGCGCATCGAGGAGATCCAGCGCGACCGCGTCGTCGTCTCGCCCGCCCCGGGCGTCCCGGGCGCGGTGCCGTTCTGGAAGGGCGACGCCGTCGGCCGGCCCAAAGAGCTCGGCCGCGAGATCGGCGCGTTCAGCCGCTGGGCCGTCGACCAGACCGCCGAGCTGCTGGAGGCCGACTACGACCTCGACCCGCTCGCCGCCCGCAACCTGTTGGACTTCCTGCGCGAGCAGCAGGCCGCGACGCGCGTCATCCCGAGCGACCGCACGATCGTCGTCGAGCGCTTCCGCGACGAGATCGGCGACTGGCGCCTCTGTGTCCTCAGCCCCTACGGCGGCCGCGTCCACGCCGCCTGGGCGCTGGCGCTGAGCGCCAAGATCCGCGACGAGCTCGGCCTGGAGTCCGACGCGATCTGGTCCGACGACGGCATCATCGTCCACCTGCCCGACGCCGACGAGCCGCCCGGCGCCGACTTGGTGTTGTTGGATCCCGACGACCTGGAGGACCGCGTCGTCGCCGAGCTGGGGTCCAGCGCCCTGTTCGGCGCGCGCTTCCGCGAGAACGCCGGCCGCGCGCTGCTCATCCCGCGCGCCTACCCCGGCCGCCGCACGCCGCTGTGGCAGCAGCGGCTCAAGGCCCAGTCCTTGCTCGAAGTCGCCAAGCAGTACAGCGACTTCCCCATCATCTTGGAGACCTACCGCGAGTGCCTGCGCGACGTCCTCGACGTCCCGGGCCTGCACGAGCTGCTCACCGGGCTGCACTCGCGCGAGCTGTCGCTGGTCGAGGTCGAGACGCGCACCGCCTCGCCGTTCGCCACGTCGTTGTTGTTCGACTACGTCGCGACCTACATGTACGAGGGCGACACGCCCAACGCCGAGCGCCGTGCCGCGGCCCTCTCGCTGGACCGCGACCTCCTGCGCGAGCTGCTCGGCCAGGAGGAGCTGCGCGACCTCATCGACGCCGATGCGCTCGATCAAGTTGAAGCGGATCTCCAGCATCGGTCGCTGCGCACGCAGGCGACCGACCGCGACGGCCTCGCCGACGTGCTGCGCCGCGTCGGCGACCTGTCGGCCGCCGAGATCCGGGCGCGCGTGCTGGCCGACCTCGACGCCGGCGCGATGATCGAGGCCCTCCACACCGAGCGCCGCGCGATCCGCCTGCGCATCGGCGGCGAGGAGCGCTGGATCGCCGCCGACAACGCGGGGCTCTACCGCGACGCCTTCGGCGCCGTGCCGCCCGGCGGCCTGCCCGCCGCGTTCCTGGAGAGCGTCGAGGATCCGAGCGAGCGTCTGCTGGCCCGCTACGCGCGGACGCACGGCCCGTTCACGACCGCCGACGTGCGGGCGCGCTACGGCGTCGACCCGACCCCGGCGCTGAAGGCGCTGGAGACCGGCGGCAACCTCGTCCGCGGCGAGCTGCGCCCCGGCGGGACCGAGCGCGAGTGGTGCGACGCCGACGTGCTGCGCCGGATCCGGCGCGCGTCGCTGGCCGTGCTGCGCAAGGAGATCGAGGCGACCGACCAGCGCGCGCTGGCGGCCTTCTTGCCGTCGTGGCAGGGCATCGATCGCCATCCCGCGGCCGGGGCGGGGATCGACCGGCTGCGCGAGGTGCTCGTCCCGCTGCAGGGGCTCGCGCTGCCCGCCGACGTCTGGGAGCGCGACGTGCTCCCGCGCCGCAGCGGCGCCTACTCGCCGACGTGGCTGGACGGGCTGTGCGCGTCGGGCGAGGTCGTCTGGGTCGGCGCGGGCGCGCTGGGCCGCAACTCGGGCCGCGTCGCGCTCTACTTCCGCGAGGACGCGGAGGCGCTCGGGCCACCGTCGAATCGGTCCCGCCCACCCGGCATCGAGCGGCCGGAGGGTCCCGACCACACCATGTTGCGCGAGCGCCTGGCGCAGTCGCCGTGCTTCTTCACCGACTTCCTCGCCGAGCTGCCGCTGGCGCCCGAGCAGATCCAGGAGGCGCTCTGGGACCTCGTCTGGGCCGGCGAGGTGACCAACGACGCGTTCGCGCCGCTGCGCGCGCCACGGCTCACGCTGGCCCGGGCGCAGCGCGCCTCGGGCCCGCGCCGCTCGGGCCGCGCCGGCACGCGGTTCGGCTCGCGCCGCGGCACGGGCGCGTCGGCCCAGGTCCAGGGCCGCTGGGCGCTGACGTCCTCGATCTTCCGCGCCGAGGTGGAGCCCGGCGCCCGCCGCCGCACGCTCGCCGAGCTGCTGCTGGAGCGCAACGGCATCGTCACGCGCGAGCACGTGCTGGCCGAGGGGATCCCCGGCGGGTTCGCCACGCTCTACGACGCGCTGTCGTCGCTGGAGACGCTGGGCGTCTGCCGG
>DASYBY010000430.1:0-3203 GCA_036500525.1 Baekduia sp.
AGGCGGGCGCGCGCGTGGTGGCAGTCGCACTCGCGCTCGACGACCACGTGCGCGGCGAGCGACGGGAAGCCCGAGGAGACCTCCCAGATGTGGAGGTCGTGGACCTCGACGACGCCGTCGGTGGCGGCCAGGGCGTGGCCGATCTCCTCCACGTCCATGCCGCGCGGCGCGGCCTCCAGGAAGATCCGGCCCGAGTCGCGCAGCAGGCCGTACGAGGCGTACAACATGATCGCGGCGACGATCAGGGCGGCGATGCCGTCGGCCTGGCCGAAGCCGGTGATGAGGACCACCGCGCCGGCGATCGCCGTCGCGATGAACGCCGCGAGGTCGGTCACGAGGTGGCGGTAGGCGCCCTCGACGTTCAGCGACGACCGGTTGGCGCTCGCCAGCACCCACGTCGCGACGAGGTTGACCGCGACGCCGACCAGCGCGACGGCCAGGACGACGCCGCCGTCGACCTCGGGCGGCTCGAACAGGCGCCGCACGCCCTCGACGACGACCAGCACGCCGAGCACGAGCAGCGTCGCGCCGTTGAACTGCGCGGAGAGGATCTCCGCGCGCTTGAGCCCGAAGGTGAACGCGCCGCGCGCGGGGCGCTGGGCGAGCCCGATCGCGACGAGCGCCAGCCCGATCGCCGCGGCGTCGGTGAGCATGTGCGCCGCGTCGGAGAGCAGGGCCAGCGACGACGACGCGATGCCGGCCGCGACCTCGACGGCCATGAACCCGAGGATGAGCCCCAGCGCGATCGCGAGCTTGCGCCGGTCCGCGTCGGGCGCGATCGCGTGATCGTGCCCGTGTCCGCCGCCGCTGCCGCCGTGATCGTGCCCGTGGCCCACGTGGTCAAGGCTAGTCACCTGGCGCGCCGCCGTCCGTGCGCCGCGCGACGCCGGTCACGGCGCCAGGCCCTCGACCAGCCGATCGACGATCGCCTGCACCTCGCCGCGCGCGGTGTCGCGGTCGGGCGCGCGGGCGATGTACATCGCGCCCTCGTCCAGCGCGCCGATGAGCAGGTGGGCCAGCGGCGTGACGGGTTGGGCGGCGATCACGCCCGCGTCCATCCCGGCCTGCAGGACGCCGGCGACCAGGCCGAGCCCGTTGGCCAGGCCGATCTCGCGCCAACGCTCCCAGCCGAGCACGGCCGGCGCGTCGAGCAGCGCGATGCGCTCGAACTCGGGCTCGGTGCACACCTCCAGGAAGGCGCGGCTGCCGGCCCGCAGCGCGGCCAGCGGATCGGTCGCGGCGGCGGCCAGCGCGCTCTCGGCGATCCGGCGCGTGGTCACGCCCTCGACCTCTTCGAAGACCGCCTCGAAGAGGGCCTCCTTGTCGCGGAACTGGTGGTAGAGCGCGCCGCGCGTCACGCCCGCGGCGCGGACGATCTCCTCGGTCCCGACGGCGGCATAGCCGCGCTCGGCGAAGAGGGCGCGCGCAGCCGCCACGAGCTTGTCGCGGGTGACCTTCGAGCGCTGGGCGTGTTTGCTTTCCATACCGTCTGTATGTAATCTCCGTACCGGCTGTACGTAATCTACTCCGGAGCGCCGACGATGCCCGAGCTGAACCTGCCGCAGGGAACCATCCGCTACCGCGAGGAGGGCAGCGGACCGACCATCGTCTTCGTCCATGGCGCGCTGGTCGACGGCCGCCTCTGGGAGCCCGTCGTCGCCCGGCTGCGCGATCGCTTCCGCTGCGTCGTGCCCGAGCTGCCGCTCGGCTCGCACGAGGTGCCGCTGCGCTCGGACGCCGACCTGTCGCCGAAGGGCCTCGCGGCGATCGTCGCGGGCGTGCTGGACGCGCTCGACCTCGACGACGTCACGCTCGTCGGCAACGACACGGGCGGCGCCCTCTGCCAGCTCGTGGTCGTCGAGCATCCGCAGCGCGTCGGCCGCCTCGTCCTCACCGACTGCGACGCCTTCGAGAACTTCCCGCCCAAGGCGTTTCGCTCGATGGCCACCGCGGCCAAGGCGCCCGGCATGCTGCGCGCGATGCTCGAGCCGATGCGGATCCCGGCGGCCCGGCGCCTGCCGATCGCCTACGGCGGGCTGACCAAGCGCCCGGTCCCGCGCGACGTCACCGACGGCTGGACGCTGCGCGCGCTCAAGGACGGCGGCGTGCTGCGCGACCTGCGCAAGGTGCTGATCGGCATCGATCCCGCGGTGCTGCTGGACAACGCGCCGAAGCTGGCGCAGTTCGGCAAGCCCGTGCTGCTGGCGTGGGGGAGCGAGGACAAGTTCTTCCCCGTCGCGCACGCGCACCGGCTCGCCGCGATCTTCCCCGACGCCCGCGTCGAGGAGATCGCCGACGCCTACACCTTCGTCAGCTGGGATCAGCCCGACCGCGTGGCCGAGCTGATCGGCACGTTCGCCGCTCAGCCGATCGGCGTCGCCTGAGCGCCCGCGCTGCCGGTGCCCGCCGCGGCCATCGGCAGCGCGCCCTCGGGCACCTCGCCCGGCAGCGGGTCGAACCAGCGCGTCATGAGCGCCTCGGCCGGCCGGCCGGCGATCAGCGAGCGCAGGTCGCGCAGCGCCCAGAGCAGGCGGAGCGTCGGCGCGATCTGGAGGTCGGCCGCGTTGGGCTCGGCACCGTTGAGGACGCCCTCGGCGATCAACGCGTCCACGTGGTCGAGCAGGCCGGGCAGCTCCGCGATCGCCTGGCGGACGCTGGCGTCGGAGACGCCGTTGATGCGCCGCTCGATCGGCAGGATCAGCTTCGAGGCCGCCAGGACGGCGGCCATCGGCAGCTTCGGGTTGCGCTGGCCCGCCTGGAACGCGTGCATCGCGCGCGGGTGGGCGCCGAACCCGATCCACAGCAGCGTGCGGGGGACCGGCTGCAGGACCTCGTCGCCCCAGCGCTCGGCCTCCTCGATCGCCGCCGCGCCGGCCGGGCCGTCGTAGAGCGGCGGGTCGGGCACGCGCCGGTCCAGCTCGCGCAGGATCGCCCGCGAGCCCTGCACCTTCTGGCCGTCCTCGAAGCGGATGCCGGGCACGGTGCGCTCACCGAACCGCGCCTTCATCACCACCGGCTGCATCGCGGGCAGGATCTCCAGGACCTTGAACTCGACGCCCTTGAGCGCGAGGGCCTGCTCCACGGTGGCGCAGGGGTGCGAGCCGTGGACGACATAGAGGCGTGCGGGCATGGCGCCGACCCTAACTGTTGGCATGATGCGCGACCAGATGCTCCTCGTCGTCGACGTCGGCAACACCCAGACC
>DASYBY010000431.1:0-6607 GCA_036500525.1 Baekduia sp.
TCGCCCACCGCCGACGACGCCTTGTCGAGCAGCTCGAGCGCACGCGGCTTGGTCGGGTCACGCCGGAGCAGCCCGAGCTTCTCCAGGTTGGCCAGGTGCGCGTGCACCGTCGACGACGAGGCGAGGCCCACGGCCTTGCCGATGTCTCGCACCGTCGGCGGATACCCGTGCTTGGCCGAGTACCGCTTGATGAAGTCGAAGATCTCCTGCTGGCGCTTGGTCAGATCCACCGGGGTCACCTTTCGCCACTCGCGTCTCGGTCGAACATGTGTTCGTGAAGGTAGCGGGCCCTTCAGACGGAATCAAGCGAGGCCCCGCGGAGACCATCTGCTCGCTATGCTCGTTCCCGCTGTCCACGCGCCGATGGCGGAATTGGTAGACGCGCAAGGTTGAGGGCCTTGTGGGGCAATTGCCCCGTGGAGGTTCGAGTCCTCTTCGGCGCATCATGCGAAAGCCCTGCATTTGCAGGGCTTTCGTCGTTTAGGGGACACGCTGGGATCGACCGGGTAGGGCGAGGCTCAAACCCGGCATCCCACGACTTCATCCCACAAACGAGCCCCGAATTGCACGCGTCCGGCACCCGCGGACGTGGGATGCCGACGCTTCACACGGCTTCAGGAGCCGACTACCCTTTCTGATGTGAAGCCGCCGCGCCGCACCTCGAAGACCGATCCGGTTCTTGATCGCCTCGAACGCGAGGGTCGCCTCCGCCCCGCGACGGCCGATCTGCGCGACGTGCTCGCGCGTCGCGGACCGCTGACCGGCCCGATCACCGACGCCGGCACCCGCGCGCTGCAAGAGCAGCGCGGCGACCGTGGCTGAACCCGACGGGGGCGTCTTGTACGCCGACACCTCGGCACTCGTCAAGCTCGTCGTCCGCGAGGCTGAGAGCGACGCCATCGAGGCCGAGGTATACCGCTGGGGTCTGATCGCCACGAGCGACATTGCCGCAATCGAGTTGCCGCGCGCAACGGCGCGCGCCCGGGCTGACGGGCGCGCCGGCGTCGCCGACAGCCGAGTCGTCCTCGAAGTCCTCGCCGCTCAGCATCGTGCCGATGACCGACGACGTCTGTGCGCTCGCGGCAACGCTCGAACCAGTCGAGTTGCGGACGCTTGACGCCATCCACCTGGGCTGCGCCCTCGCTCTCGGCGACGACCTCGCCGGCGTCCTCACGTACGACCACCGCATGGCCGACGCAGCGCGTACGCGTGGCGTCGCCGTGATCGCTCCGGCCTGATTCGGCTCGGATCGGACTCCTGCCGTTCTGACGAGCGGGCGCTACGGCCCGCCCCGGTGTCAAGAGCACCCCTCCGGGGCGGCCTTCGGCCGGTCCTGACGGACTGCTCTGGACTCCGGACCGCGTCCTTCGCTGGGAAGGCCGTTATCGGGGCTCCGCCCCACGCGGTTCCGGTCGCGGCGCCGGCGGCTCAGCTCGTAGACGGTGCTGGTCTTGATCGACAGCAGGTCCGCGACCTCTTCGGCGCGCATGAGCGGCGAAGCGAACACATCGAGGAGGTCGGGCGTGTTGGTCGTGGTGCTCATGACTGCCCGAGGCGCGGGGTCCGCACCGTCGTGATCTCCACGCGCTCCTGACCGGGGACCGGGTCGAGCCCGATCACGGCCGCCTCGCCGCGGCACAGCGTCTTGATCTTGTCGGGATGGACGAGGTAGTCCCGGCCCAGCGTCCGGGTCCCCTCGTTGGCCGGGAGGATCAGGTTGGTCTTCTGGGTCGTGGTCCCACTGTCCTGGGTCCCGGCGCCGTTGGCGATCCACTCGGCCTCGGTGGCGTCGGGACTGGCGGCGCTGAAGTCCGCCAGCGTCTGGGCCGCCAGGCAGACCGAGAAGCCTGCCCCGCGTGCCCGTGACAGCAGCCGTCACGAGGTCGTTGTCGATGGCCCCGAACTCATCGATGGCGACGAACGTCGGGATCGGACGGACTTGGCGGGGCATGGGCGATGGCGACCCGATCGAGCACGCTCCCGGCGCGGGAGCTGTGCGCCCACCCGCCGCGGCGACATGCGCGCACCATTGCCGCCGTGCGCACGGAGCGGCAGGCTGCGATCCATGATCGTCGCGGCGACCGCGGAGGCCTGATCGATGCGCGTGTCCGATCGACCGGTCGTGGTGGCCTTCGACGGCTCCCCGCCGGCACGTGCGGCCATCGAGCACGCCGTCGCGCTCTTCCCCGGGCACCGCCTCATCATCGCCACCGCGTGGGAGCCCGGGCTGGCGTTGACGATCATGCCGATCGCCGACACCAGCGGCTACACCTTCTCCAGCCCGTCGGTCGAGCAGATCCGGATGGTCGACGCCGCGCAGCACGACAACGCGGCGGCGGTCGCCGAGGCCGGCGCGATGCTGGCGCGCGAGCTCGGCGCGGTCGCCGAGGCCGACGCGACGCGCGAGCAGCTCAAGGCCGCCGACGCGCTCGTGGCGCTCGCCGAGCGCACCGACGCCGCCGCCATCGTCATCGGCTCACGCGGGCGCGGCGGCGCCAAGGCGCGCCTGCTCGGGTCGACCAGCCGGCGGCTCCTCCACCTCGCGCACCGGCCGGTGCTCGTCGTGCGCGAGCGCGAGCAGGAGACGTAGCGCCGGCCTCCCCACGCGGCGAAGCGTCCTCAGCTTGCGTGTCGTTCCACCACTGAACGTGCGGGATTACGCGGGCTGCTCGCCGCGTTCCCTGCCGGACGTCGACGCGCGTGGGGCCGCGGTGGGGCAGGCCGCGCCGACTACGTTCCGCGGGCGCGTGCGCGCGCCGGGGCGCGCGACGCAGGACCGGAAGAGGTAAGGGATGACCGCTGGGCTCCGACGGATCGGGCTGACCGCGTGCGCCGTGACGTGCGCGCTGGGTGCGCTGGGCGCCGGGGTGGCGACGGCGGCGACGACCGCTGACCGCTGGGTCCCGGTCGCGCAGCACCTGGTCACGCCGGGCTTCTACGCCGCGGCGGCGCCGCTGCCCGGCGGCCGCGTGCTCCTTGCGGGCGGCGACGACGACAACACCCAGGAGACCACCAGCGCCGAGGTCTACGACTCGGCCACCGGCGACTTCACGCCGACCGGCTCGCTGAACGTGGCGCGGCGCAACGCCGTCGCGGCGCCGCTGCCCGACGGCGAGGTGCTCGTCGCCGGCGGGTTCGCCGCGGGTCACTCGCTCACCAGCGCGGAGCTGTACGACCCCGAGACGGGGGCGTTCACCCTGTTGGCGGCGACGCTGCCCTCGAGCCTCAACGGCGTGACCGCGGCGCTGCTCGGCAACGACACGGTCCTGATCCCCACCTTCGGGGCGATGACGATCTACCACCCCGTGACGCGCACGTTCACCGGCGCCGCGTATCGCCTGCGCGTCACGCTCGCGGGAGCGAAGCGCCCGACGGTGATCGCCTCGACGCTCCGCATCGCGTAGCGCCCGCCCGCCCGCCCGGGGTGCCCGCAGGCGCGGGCACCCCGTCGGTCAGCTCGCGCCCTCCTCCTTCACCGCCAGGACGTCGACCGGCCGGATGCTCGGCGCCTCGGCCAGGAGGTCGGGCGCGATCCGGCCCAGCGCCTGGGCGATCTCACCGTTCAGGTGCGCTTCGCGTCCGGACTCGGCGGCGAACGTGTCGAAGATGCCGAACGTCGTCTCCCCCAGGCGGAAGGCGTACCACGTGACCGTCTCGGGCTCGGCGAGCGCGAGGTCACGGCCGGCTCCGAGGAACTGCGCGAGCTCGTCGGCCCGCCCGGGCTTGGCCTCCAAGACGACGAGCAGCCCCTTGGTGACGCTCATGCCGTCGCCTCCGCCTGGGACCGCGCGTAGCGGACCATGCCGCGGACGTCGTCGGGCAGCAGCCGGCCGATCGCCCCGGTCGAGTACACCGCGACCAGGACGCGTCCGTCGGGGCCGAGCACGAACCCCGTGGACTGCAGGAAGCGCGGGTCGTCGTTGACGAACGCACCGGTGGCGGCCGCGACCGCCTCGGCGTCGGCGCCGTAGCCGACCGGGAACGTGAGGCCGTGCTCGGCGACGGTCCCCTTGGTCGTCTCGGCGTCGTCGACCGACAGCGCGATCACCGCGATGTCGTCCTCGGCGAAGCGCTCGGCCGCGCGCTCGAAGGCCCGCAGCTGGGCGTTGCAGTACGGGCACCAGCCGCCGCGGTAGAGCAGCACGACCGCGTAGCGGCCCGCGACCGCCGCGGGCAGCGCGACCGGGTCGCCATCGACGGGGGTGACGGTGAGCGACGGGAAGGCGTCGCCGGTGTTCAACATCAGGATGGTCTCCGGAGGTCGTGGTTGATGATCAAGATGGTTGGTCGGCCGCCACGTCGGCGACGTCCCAGATCGCGCCCGTGTCGTCACCGTCCAGCCGGGCCACCAGCGACCGGGCCGACGTCTCGGGGGTGATCAGGTCGCCGTCGGCGTGCATCCCCTCGAAGCGCTCGTGCAGGGCCGCGCCGATGACGGCGGGATCCTGATCGCGGATCCACGTCTGCATCGCGGTGTCGACCGCACCGGGCCGAAACGCGTTGACGGTCACGCCGGTGCCCTCCAGCTCGGCCGCGAGGTTGATGGTGTGGGCTTCGAGCGCGGACTTCGTCGCGACATAGGCGTTGCCGCCGACCATCGCGGCCGGCGCGGCGACGATGCCCGTCGAGACGTTGGCGACGCGCCCCCAACCGCGCTCGACCATGCCGCCCAGCAGGGCGAAGGTCAGCGCCCCGGGCGCCACCACGTTGACCGTGAACGCCTGCGCCCACCGCTCCGGGTCGATCGTCGCGGCGGCGCCCAGCGGCCACACCACGGCGGCGTTGTTGATGAGCATGTCGACCGTGCCGAGCGCGGCGAGCGCATCGTGGGCCAGCTCGGTGGCGGCGCCGGGCGCGACGAGGTCGGCGGTCAGCACCCGCGCGTCGCCGCCCGCGTCGCGGATCAGCGAGGCGGTCGCCTCCAGCTCGGCGGTCGATCGCGCGGCCACCGCCACGCGGACTCCGCGCGCCGCCAGCTCGAGGGCGATCGCACGGCCGATGCCGCGGCCGCCCCCGGTGACGAGGGCGGTCTTGTCGTTCAACAGGCTCATGCCCGGTATGCATCGGGCGCGAGGTGGTTCTTACCTACGCGTACCGCAGTGCGGCCAGCAGCCCGGCCAGGTCCTCGGCGCACGGACCGCACCCGTCCAGGTGGATCGCGAGGTCGGGACGCAGCCGTCGCGCGGCCGCCTCGTCGCGCAGCACGAGCTCGGCGTAGACGTGCAGGTCCTCCATCGTCTGGTCACAGCCCGCATCGCGCGGGTCGGTGGTCAGGAAGTGCTCCAGCGCGGCACGACCGTTCATGCCCGCCTCCCCGGTTCGTCGTCGATGTGCCCGTCGGCGGCCAGCGCGGCGCGCAGCTTGCGCCGGGCGTCGAACAGCATCTTGTAGATCGCGTTGCGGTTGGACCCCAGCTCGATCACCAGCGCATCGAGCGGGACCCCGTTGAGCACCAGGGCGACGAAGACGCGCCGCTGCCGCGCGCTGAGCGACTCGTCGACCGCGACGCGCAGCGCCTCCATCAGCTGCCCCCACTCCGCCCGCTCCCCCGGGTCGAACCCGAACCGCGCGGGCAGCTGCTCCCAGTCCTCCGCGTCCATCGCCACGCCCGGGCGCCGCCAGAAGTGGCGACCGAGCTTGGTCGAGACCTCCAGGATCGCGAACTTGCACGCCCAGGTGGTGAAGCGGCTCTCGCCGCGGAAGCCGTCGAGCTTGGCCAGGATCGCCACCAGCGCGTCGGCGGCCGCCTGATGGGCGAGGTCGTCCATCTCGGCGCCGTCGATCCCCACGCGCGGCCCGCGCCGGCGCACCTCGGCGTGCGCGACGCGCAGCAGCAGCTCGTGCAGCCGGCCGACCGCCGCGTCCCGCTCGGCACCGCCGGCCGTGAGCGCGCGCACCCAGCCGTCGATCTCGACGGCCGTCACGGCGATCCGGCCGGCCGCCGCCGGCGGCGGTCCTCGTGCTCGACGGTGGCCGGGCTCATGCGCCTCAGGCTAGGGCCTCGTCGCGAGGATCGTGGGCGCCTCTGAGGCTGCGGCTATCAGCATGATGATGTTGGTCGTGGATATCACGCCGGCGATGGCGCACGATCGGTCCATGCGCATCGGCCTCACGGCGATCTGCCTCGGCTTCGCGATGATCACGCTCGACGCGACGATCGTGAACGTCGCGCTGGGACCGATGGTCGCCGACCTCGGCGGATCGCTCGCCGGTGCGCAGTGGATCGTCAACGCCTACACGCTCTCGTTCGCCGCGCTGCTGCTGACCGCGGGCGCGCTGGGCGATCGCCTCGGGGCCCGCGCCGCCTTCCTCACCGGGCTGGCGATCTTCGCCGTCGGGAGCGCGGCCTGCTCGCTGGCCGGCTCGCTCGCCGCGCTCATCGCCGCCCGCGTGGCCCAGGGCGTCGGCGCGGCCTGGCTGATGCCCGCCTCCCTGGCGCTGATCGCCCACGGGTTCCCGGAGCCGAAGGAGCGCCGCGCCGCGCTGGCGATCTGGGGCGCCGCGTCCGGCATCGGCCTGGCGAGCGGGCCGGTCCTCGGCGGCGTGCTGGTCAGCGCGGTCGGCTGGCCGGCGATCTTCCTCGTCAACCTGCCGGTCGCCGCCGTCG
>DASYBY010000432.1:0-2671 GCA_036500525.1 Baekduia sp.
GCCAGCCGCAAGCACTTCATCTTCACCGACGAGCACGAGCAGCTCCGCGAGTCGATCACGAGCTTCGCCCGCAAGGAGCTCGCCCCCCACGCCGACGAGTGGGAGGAGACGACGTTCCCGGACTCGGTCTTCACGCGCATGGGCGAGCTGGGCTTCCTCGGCCTCGACAAGCCGGAGGCCTACGGCGGGCAGGGCGGCGACTACTACACGTCGCTCGTGCTGGCCGAGTCGCTGGTCCAGGCCCACTCCGGCGGCCTGGCCATGGGCGTCGCGGTCCACACCGACATGGCCATGCCGCCGATCCTCGCCTTCGGCACCGAGGAGCAGAAGCAGGAGTGGGTCGTCCCCGCGATCGCGGGCAAGAAGATCCTCTGCCTCGGCATCACCGAGCCCGACGCCGGCTCCGACGTCAACGGCATCAAGACCCGCGCGATCCGCGACGGCGACGACTACATCATCAACGGGTCCAAGACCTACATCACCAACGGCCACCGCGCCGACGTGATCGTCCTGGTCACCAAGACCGATCCCGACGCGGGCCACGACGGCGTCACGCTCTTCCTCGTGCCGATGGACGCCCCCGGCGTCATCCGCGAGAAGCGCCTGGAGAAGCTCGGCATGCACTCCTCCGACACGGCGCTGCTGGCCTTCCAGGACGTGCGCGTCCCGGCCACCGCCGTCCTCGGCCAGGTCGGCAAGGGCTTCTACCACATCATGTGGGAGCTCCAGGGAGAGCGCCTGATCGGTGCGGCGGGCTGCGTGGCCGGCGCCCAGCAGTGCTTCGAGATGACGCTGAAGTACGCGATGGAGCGCACCGCCTTCGGCCGCCAGATCGGCAAGTTCCAGGTCACCCGCCACAAGTTCGCCGAGATGGCCACCAAGATCGAGACCGCCCGCCAGCTGGTGTACATGACGGCGTGGCGCTTCCAGAACGGCGAGTACCCCGTCCGCGAGATCTCGATGGCCAAGCTCCACGCCTCGCGCGTCGCGGTCGAGGTCGCCGACGAGTGCATCCAGATCCACGGCGGCGCGGGCTACATGAAGGAGTACGGCGTCGAGCGCGTCTGGCGCGACATGCGCCTCAACCGCATCGGCGCGGGGACCGACGAGATCATGCTCGACGTCATCGGCCGCAGCTACGGGCTGTAGGCCGGCCGGGTGGCCCGCCCGGAGCCGCCGTTCGGCGAGGAGCATGAGGCGCTGCGCGAGACCGTGCGGCGCTTCGTCCTCACCGAAGTCCGCCCGCACGCCACGGAGTGGGAGGACGCGCGCTGGTTCCCCGACGACCTGTTCGGCGCGTTCGCGCGCCACGGCCTGCTCGGGCTGAAGTACCCCGAGGAGTACGGCGGCCAGGGCGGCGACTTCCTCGACGAGGCGGTGCTCGCCGAGGAGCTGGCGTCCTGCGGCTCGGGCGGCGTCGCGGCGGGCATCGGCGCGCACGTCAACATCGCCACGCCGCCGATCCTGAAGTTCGGCACCGAGGACCAGAAGCGCCGCTACCTGGCGCCGGCGATCGCGGGCGAGAAGATCGCGGCGCTGGCGATCACCGAGCCCGACGCGGGCTCCGACGTGGCGTCGATCAAGACCCACGCCAAGCGCGTCGACGGCGGCTGGCTGGTCAACGGCTCCAAGATGTTCATCACCAACGGCGTGCGCGCGCACGTCTGGGTGACGGCGGTCAAGACGAGCGGCGAGGGCGGCCACCACGGGCTGAGCTTCCTGCTCGTCGACCGCCAGGAGGGCGTGACCGCCTCGAAGATCGAGAAGCTCGGCTGGCACGCCTCCGACACGGCGCTCATGAGCTTCGACGACGCCTTCGTCCCCGAGGAGAACCTGCTCGGCCGCGAGAACGAGGGCTTCTACCTCATCATGGCCAACTTCCAGTGGGAGCGGCTGGTCATGGCGCTCGGCGCGGTCGGCGCGATGCAGGTCGCCTACGACAAGACCGTCGCCTTCGCCCGCGAGCGCAACGCGTTCGGCCGCCCGCTGACCGGCCACCAGGTGCTGCGCCACAAGCTCGCCGACATCGCCACCGTGCTGCACACCGGCCGCTGCGTGACCTACGACGCGCTGCGGCGCTTCGTCGCCGGCGAGGACGCCGTCAAGGAGGTCACGATGGCCAAGCTCGCCACCCAGCGCGCCTGCTTCGACGTCATGGACGCCTGCCTGCAGATCCACGGTGGCGCGGGCTACATGCGCGAGTACGAGATCGAGCGGATGGCCCGCGACGCACGCCTCGGCCCCATCGGCGGCGGCACCGACGAGATCATGCGCGAGATCCTCGCGAAGGTCCTCGCGCTGTAGCGGACGGCCCATCGGGGTAGAGCGACCGTCGTGGCCCAGCGGATGGACAGGCGCAACGACCAGGCCGAGCGGACCCTGAGCTCCGCGGAGTGGCGGCTGCTGGCCGTCCTCGGCCTCCCGACGTTCGCCTACGCGCTGGCGACCACGGTCGCCACGACCTACCTGCCGGTCCTCGCCCAGGACTTCACGGGCTCGTCGACCGTCGTCGGCATGCTGATCGCGATCGAGGGCGTGATGGCGCTGCTGGTCGCCGTCCCCGCCGGCGCGCTGTCGGATCGCCGCACGAGCCGGCTGCCGTTCGTCGTCTTCGGCTCGCCGGTGCTCGTCGTCGCGCTGGCCGTGATGGGGCTCGTGAGCAGCCTCGGGC
>DASYBY010000433.1:0-1948 GCA_036500525.1 Baekduia sp.
TCGCCAAGCCGCAGGACACGTTCCCGGCGCAGACCGCGGCGACCCTCAGCGGCGTCGACCTGCAGAACGCCAACGGCGAGTCCTGCGGCGGGACGCTCGTGGAGTCCTTCGCGCTGTCGTGCAACTCGGTCTTCGCCCCGCTGGGCGCCAAGCTCGGGGCCCAGAAGCTCGTCCAGACCGCCGAGGCCTTCGGGTTCAACCAGCCGACCGGGATCACCGGCGCCGCGACGGCGTCGATCCCGCCCGCGTCGGAGATCGGCGACGACCTCGCGGTCGGCTCGTCGGCCATCGGCCAGGGCCGCGTGCAGGCGACCGCCCTGCAGATGGCGATCGTCGCGTCGGCGATCGGCCTGCGCGGGCAGCGCCCCGACGTCACGCTCGACCCCGACAAGTGGAAGGGCGACGCGCCCACCCACCAGGCGACGACGAGCACGGTGTCGCGCGAGGTCGAGAAGATGATGCTCGCCGTGGTGCGCCAGGGCACGGGCGTCGCGGCCGCGATCCCCGACACGCGCGTCGCGGGCAAGACGGGCACCGCCGAGCTGAAGTCGACCGTGGCCTGCAAGCCCGACCCCGACAACCCGGAGTCCTGCCCGGCCGACGAGCAGCCCGACACCACCGACACCGACGCGTGGTTCTCCGCCTACGCCCCGGCCGGCAGCGGCCACCCGCGCATCGCGGTCGGCGTCCTGCTGGTCGCCGCGGGCGCCGGCGGCGACACCGCCGCGCCCGTGGCCCACGACGTGCTGCTCGCGGGCCTCAAGAACGGCTAGGACCGGGCGGGCGAAGCCTCGCCCAGAGGGCTCGTTTCGCTGCGGGTGTTCGCCCTAGGGGGCGAAACCCGCGGGGAACTGACCTTCCGCCCTAGACGTCGAGGTCGACCGTGGCCTCCGCGCCGCCCTCCGGCGGAGCGATGTGCAGCTCCAGCGGGCGGTTGGAGTACGACTCGGTCGGGACCTTGAAGAGCAGCATCGCGCCCTGCGTCGTGTTCTCGCGGGCCAGCGAGCCGGGGACCGGGATCTGATCCCCGCCGCCGACGACCGCGGGGTGGTAGGCCACGCGGTTGATGTTGGTGTTGATCGCGACGGGCTCGAACGTCTTGCCGGTCGTGTCGCGGATCGTGAACTGGCTGGAGGACTGGTGCGGCGTGTTCGTCATGTTGAACACGCGGATGAAGACGGCAAACCACTCCTCGCCGGGAGCCAGCTTGGGCGTCTGGCCCGGGGGCAGCCCGATCAGGAAGTCGCGGTCCTCGAAGTCGGCCGGCGTGAGCTGGCGCGAGACCTGGACCTGGTACTTCAGATCCCCGGTGTTGACGTAGATGCCCTCGGTGGCGGCGTGCGTCGGCTCCTCCCCGCCGCAGGCGGCGAGCGGGAGAGCGGCGGTCAACACGAGGGCGGCGGTGATGGCGAGGCGACGAAGCGGCATGGCGGCGGCGGACTCTAGCGATTGGCGCCCGGGCGGAACGCCTCGGGACGGAAGCGGAATTGCGAAGCCGGCTTGCGGGGCCCGTCGGCCAGCGTCGTGCGGGTGCCGCGGTCGAGATCCTCCTCGAGGATCGCGCGCAGGCGCTTGAGCGACTTGCGGCTCTTGCGCTTGAGCCAGCCGCGCCGCCCCATCGACTCCTGGATGCGGTCCGAGAGCAGCTTCGGCTTGGTCTCGAAGGTGAACGTCACGTGCGTACCGTCGCCACCGTGGGTCTCGACCAGCTCGTAGGACCCGCGCGTGAGGATGCGGTTGTACTTGCCGGCGCGGCCGCGCTCGACGATCAGTCGCGGCTCGACCACCTCGGTGAACGTCGCGTCGACCCACGTGTAGCGCGTGAACGGCGCCTTGAGCTGGAAGCGCGCCCCGGCGCCCTGGCCGACCGTGTCCTCGCGGAGGAGGTGCCACCGGATCAGGAAGTGATCGGTGAACTCGGAGTGGTTCGCGATGTCCTGGAGGTAGG
>DASYBY010000434.1:0-4051 GCA_036500525.1 Baekduia sp.
CAGCGCCAGGGTCTCGTTGACCGGCATCTCCTCGGGGGTCGCGACCGCGACGATGCCGGTCTGCTCCGGATCGGCGAGCATCGCGTGGATGATGCCGCCATGGCGCGCGACGGGTCCCAGTCGCGCCGCGTCGGCGAACGACCCGGGGGCCGTGAGGATCGCGACGCCGTGCCCGGTGGCGGGCGCGTCGAGGATCACGAGGTCGTATGGACGGGCGCCGGGAGTGCGCCGGTCGGCCTGCGCCAGCTCCCAGACCTTGCCGACCGTGAGCAGCTCGCGCAGGCCGGGCGTGGCCGCCGTGAGGTAGGAGAACGTGCGCGAGGAGGCGAGCAGGTCGGAGACGCCGCGCGGCAGCTGGTCGCGCAGGTACTCCTCCAGCGCGGACTCGGGGTCGATCGAGATGTGGTGCAACCCCTCGCCCAGCGCGCGCTCGGCGGAGCGCCCGGCGGCGCCGTCGCCGTCGGGTGAGAGCGTGCGCGAGACGTCGTCGCGCGAGGCGACCTCGGCCACGATCGTCCGTAGCCCGCGCGCGGCGGCGGCCATGCCGAGGGCGGCGGCCACGGTGGACTTGCCGACGCCGCCCTTGCCGGTGACGACGAGCAGCGGTTTGGTCAGGAGGTCCCGCATCGGGCCTGAGGACCCTACTCGCGTCCAGGTCGGCACGAACGTGCTCAAGATCGGGGTCGACTGGTCGATGCAGCACGGGTCATGTCCATCTCGTCCAGCCTTCCGCCCTCCGCACCGTCGCTGGCCGAGGTCCTCGTCCAGCGCACGTTCGCCAAGCCGGTCCACGCGCTCATCGACGGCGACATGCTCGACGCGCTCGTGCACGCCGACGACGCCCAGCCCGCGGTCGCGGCGCCCGACGCGGCGTCCGACGCGCCCAGCGTCGACGTGCGCGCCTAGCGCACCTGGCGGACGGTGGTTGCGGCCCGGTCGGGCCGCGGTCACGGAGGAATCGCGTACTCGGTTGCGAATACGGTCCCCGATGGGTCCCGAACCGACCACGACCGAGGCTTCCGTGAAGAGGGAGATCGCACGATGAAGGTCATCGCCTTCGCCAACCAGAAGGGTGGCGTCGCCAAGACGACGACCACGCTGAATCTCGCGGTGGCGTTCGCGGAGAAGGGCAACCGCGTCCTCTGCATCGACATGGACCCCCAGGGGAACCTGACGATGTCGCAGGGGATCGATCCCGACACGGTCGAGACGTCGATGTACGACGTGCTCGTCCACCATCACTCGATCCGCGACGTGATCCGCAAGCGCGAGATCGACATCGCCTGCGCGTCGATCGACCTCGCCGGCGCCGAGATCGCGATGTCCGCGCAGATCGGCCGCGAGCGCTCGCTGCAGAAGGCGCTCAAGCTGGTCGCCGATGACTACGACTTCGTGTGCATCGACACGCCGCCGAGCCTCGGGCTGCTCACGATCAACGCCTTGACGGCGGCCGACAAGGTGATCGTCCCCGTGCAGTGCGAGTATCTCTCTATGCGGGGACTGATCCAGCTCCAGAACACGATGCAGATGATCCGGGAGAACCTCAACCCGGACATCCAGATCGAGGGCATCCTTCCGACGCTCATGGACACCCGCACCGTCCACGCCAAAGAGGCCATCCAGATCCTGGAGGAGAACTTCGGCGACCGAGTCTTCGCGTCGCGGATCAAGAAGACGATCCGCTTCGCCGAGGCGCCCGTCAGGGGCATGTCGGTCCTGAAGTACGAACCCGACGGGATGGCCGCACAGTCCTATCGCGATCTCGCGACGGAGGTTCTCGCCAATGGCCAGCGGTAAGCGCGCCAGCATGCGGGAGGGCCCACTGGCGGCCCTCTTCCGCCGCACCGACGAAGACGAGCAGCTGACGCCGGAGGCCGCCGCCGAGGCGCAGGCCCCCGAGGCGTCCGAGCCCACGCCGCCCCCGGCGGCCGAGGCGACGCCGCCCGCGCCGCAGCAGGCTCCGGCGACCCCGCCGGCCCCGCAGGCGCAGGCTCCCGAGCCCGATCGCACCCCGGTGCCCGAGGTGCCGCCGGCCACGCCGGCCGCCGCCCGGCGCCGCGAGGTCGATCCCCTGCTGACCAGCGGTCCCCAGGATCCGCCCGCGCACCCGCGCGAGACCGGCTACCCGCACCCGTCGCTCGGCGCCCCGCCGGCCGACGACGCGCCCGAGGCCTCACGCGCGCCGTCCGCCCAGGAGCGGCTGCGCAACGCGTTCTCGTCGGAGATCCCCGACGACATGCTGGCGCCGCCCGAGCCGAAGCCCGAGCCCGTCCGCGCGGAGACCCCGCCGCCGGCCCCGGAGGCCCCCGCGCCCGCCGCGCCGACCGCGTCCGATCCGTACGCCCGCGTCGTCGAGCCGCCGTCCCCGTGGGGCCAGCCGGTCGTCGGCCAGCCGGTCATCCGCGTCATCGGCGTCGGTGGCGCCGGCGTCAACGCGGTCAACCGCATGGTCGAGGCCGAGGTCCAGGGCGTCGAGTTCCTGGCCATCAACACCGACCTGCAGTCGCTGCAGCAGTCGACGGCCGACCTCACGCTCCACATCGGCCCGCAGATCACCCGCGGGCTCGGCGCCGGCTCGGATCCCGAGCTGGGCCGCCAGGCCGCGATGGAGGAGTACGACCGCATCAAGGCGCTGCTGAAGGGCAGCGACATGGTGTTCATCGCCGCCGGCTCCGGCGGCGGCACCGGCACCGGAGCCGCGCCGATCGTGGCGCGCATCGCCCGCGAGATCGGGGCCCTGACCGTCGGCATCGTCACGAAGCCGTTCGGCTTCGAGGGCAGCCGCCGCGCGCAGGCCGCGACGACGGGCATCGAGGCGCTGCACGCCGAGGTCGACACGCTCATCGTCGTGCCGAACAACCGCCTGCTCAGCGTGCTGGACAAGCACACGTCGATGGTCGACGCCTTCCGCGTCGCCGACGACGTGCTGCGCCAGGGCGTGCAGGGCGTGTCGGACCTGGTGACGCTCCCGGGCATCATCAACCTCGACTTCGCCGACGTGCGGACGATCATGGCCGAGGCCGGCGCCGCGCTGCTGGGCATCGGCATGGGCGTGGGCGACAAGCGCGCGCTCGACGCGGCCGAGCAGGCCGTGTCCTCGCCGCTGCTGGAGACCAGCATGGAGGGCGCCCGCTCGATCCTGCTGTCGATCACCGGCGGTCGCGACCTCTCTCTGTGGGAGGTCAACGAGGCCGCCAAGGCGGTGGCCGCGGCCGCGCACCCGGACGCGAACATCATCTTCGGCGCCATGGTCGACGAGAAGCTCGAGGACCAGGTGTGGGTGACGGTCGTCGCGACGCGCTACGGCAACGCGCCCAAGCGCCGCGTCGAGCCGCGCATCGAGGAGCCGGCCGGCGAGCCGCGCATCCAGCGCCGCACGCCGGCGGAGCCGCCGCGTCAGCGCGAGGCGGTCGGCGCGCGCCGGGGCGGGCTCGTCCCGGACCTCGACGTGCCGGAGTTCCTGCCGCGCCGCTAGAGCGCGACGGCGATCCGGACGTGACCTTCGAGGGCCCGCGCATCGCGCGGGCCCTCGGTCGTCCTACGCCCGCACCGCGGGCTCCCGCTCCGCCAGCCACGCCGTGAAGCCGTCGGCCGCCATCGCGCGGCCGAGCCAGAAGCCCTGGGCCTGATCGCAGCCGGCGGCGCGCACGGCGTGCCAGGAGGGCTCGGAGGAGACGCCCTCGGCGACCACGGCCAGGTCCAGCGCGTGGGCCAGCGCGACGATTGACTGCACGATCGCGCCGTCCTCGCGGCACTCGGCGACGTCGCGCACGAACGACCGGTCGATCTTCACCGTGTCGACCGCCAGGTGCTTGAGGTAGGCCAGCGACGAGTAGCCGGTCCCGAAGTCGTCGAGGGCCAGGCGCACGCCGAGCTCCTTGAGCTCGTGCAGCACGCCGATCGGCCCGATCGCCTCGGCGATCACGATGTCCTCGGTGATCTCCAGCTCCAGGTGCTCGGGCTCCAGGCCGCCGTGGCGCAGCAGCGCGGCGACGTCGGCGGGCAGGTCGGGGTCGGCGAGGTTGGTGACCGAGAGGTTGACGGCCATCGA
>DASYBY010000435.1:0-5851 GCA_036500525.1 Baekduia sp.
CGCCCGCCGCGGTTCGCCATCCAGATCAACAGCCGCAACCGGGTGACGCGCGACTACGCCTACTTCATCGAGAATCGGCTGCGAGCCCGATTCGGCATGGACGGCATCCCCTTGATCATCGACTTCAACGAGCGCAAGAGCCGGCGTGACGACGACTAGGCCCGCCGCCATGGGCGCGATCACCGGCGGTGTCGCCGCGCTGATCGTCGCCCTGGCGCTGGTCCTGGGCGGCGGCGGCGACGATGGTGGTGCGAGCGCGGGCGGCCCGCCGGCCGGCGGCGCCGCGCGGCTGGTCCCCGCCGACGCGCTCGTCTACGTCCACCTCTCGACCGACCGCGACCGGGCCGCCACCGCCTCGGCCGCCGCGGTGGCCGACGCGTTCCCCAGCTGGCCCACGCTGCGCGACGGGATCCTCGCGCGCCTGCAGGCGCCCGGCTGCGACGTCGCGGCCCAGGCGCTGAAGACCGCCGACGAGGCCGCGCTGGCGATCTTCGACACCGGCGGCAGCCAGACCGCCAACTCGCTCGTGCTCGTCGACACCGGCCGCGAGCATCCCGGCTCCAAGGAGCGCGGCTGCGGCACGCTCAGCTCGGAGTATGTCGGGACGTTCCTGGCCATCGGCCAGCCCGAGAGCCTGCACCTGGCCGAGCAGCTGCAGGCCGGCCACGGCGCGTCGCTGGCCGCCGCGGCCCTACCGAAGAAGGCCTTCGGCGAGCTGCCGGCCGATCGCACCGTCGACGGCTGGGTCTCGGCCGACGGCGTGCGCCGCCTGCTCGCGCCCCACGGCGGCCTGCTCGGCGCCGCCGGCGTCCTCTTCGACCAGCCGGCCCTGCGCGGCGCGGCCTTCGGCCTCAGCGCCGCCGGCGACCACGCGCGGCTGGTGGTCAAGTCGCAGCTCGACCCCAAGCTCGCCCAGCACTCCGGCTCGGGCTTCACGAAGTTCACGCCGACGCTCGCCGCCGACGTGCCCGCCTCGGCCATGGCCTACCTCGGCGTGAGCAACGTCGGGCCCGCGCTGCAGCGGATCCTCGCCGCGGCCGGCACCAGCTCGGCGCAGCTGCAGCCGCTGGTCGGCAAGCTCGCCGCGCCGCTGAAGCGCGTCTTCCCGGGGGAGGCCGCGATCGTCCTGACCTCCGCCGCACCCGCGCCGGTGCTGACGATCCTGGCCGCGACCAAGGACGATGCCGCGACGCGCAAGACGCTCGCCGCGCTGCCCGCTACGGTGCGCAAGAGCTTCACCACGGCGGTGTGGGACGGCAAGGTCGCGGTCTCCACCGACCCCAAGGGGATCGCGGCCGTGAAGGCCGGCGGCGAGCACCTCACCGACAGCGAGAACTGGTCAAAGGCAGTCGGGAATCACCCGGAATCGGTGTCCTCGCTACTCTTCCTGGACTTCAGCAGGCTGCTCACGCTGGGCGAGCAAACAGGGCTGGGTCAATCCAGCGCCTACCAGGCGGCCAAGGGCGACCTCGTCAAGGTCCACGCCATCGGCGCCAGCACGTCCGGCAGCGACAGCGAATCAACCGCGGAGATCTCCCTCCTCATCACCTCATGAGCTACGCCGACAACGAGTACCTCTTCACCTCAGAGTCCGTGACCGAAGGTCACCCGGACAAGGTTGCCGACCAGATCTCCGACGGCGTCCTCGACGCCTGCCTGACCGACGACCCGCTTTCGCGCGTCGCCTGCGAGACCCTGGTCAACACGGGCCTGGTCGTGGTCTCGGGCGAGATCACCACCAACACGTACGTGGACATCCAGGAGATCGCCCGCGAGACGATCCGCAAGATCGGCTACGTGGACGCCGACCTCGGCTTCTCGGCCGACTCCTGCGCCGTCCTCAACGCCATCGACAAGCAGTCGGCCGACATCGCCCAAGGCGTGGACAAGGCCGACGAGGCCCGCAGCGAGGGCTCGACCGACGAGCTCGACGTCGCCGGCGCCGGCGACCAGGGCATGATGTTCGGCTACGCGTCGAACGAGACCGCGAACCTGATGCCGGCCCCGATCACGTTCGCGCATCAGCTCGCCGAGCGCCTGGCCGCGGTCCGCAAGGACGGCACGCTCGACTACCTGCGCCCCGACGGCAAGACGCAGGTCAGCGTCCGCTACGTCGACGGCAAGCCGGTCGCGATCGAGAAGCTGCTGATCTCGACGCAGCACGGCGAGGACGCCACGCGCGACCAGATCACCGCCGATCTGTGGGAGCACGTCGTGCTGCCGGTCCTCCCGACGGATCTGTACGACGCCGACGCGCTGCGCAAGGAGTTCCTGGTCAACCCGACCGGGCGCTTCGTCATCGGCGGCCCCGTGGGCGACGCCGGCCTGACCGGCCGCAAGATCATCGTCGACACCTACGGCGGCTTCGCCCGCCACGGCGGCGGCGCGTTCAGCGGCAAGGACCCGTCGAAGGTCGATCGCTCGGCTGCTTACGCGGCCCGGTGGGTCGCCAAGAACCTCGTCGCCGCCGGCATCGCCGACCGCGCCGAGGTCCAGGTCGCCTACGCCATCGGCGTGGCGCACCCGGTCTCCGTGATGGTCGAGACGTTCGGCACCGAGAAGATCGGCCGCGGCCGCATCGCCGAGCTGGTCGGCGAGTTCTTCGACCTCCGTCCCGGCGCGTTCCGCGAGGCGCTGGACCTGCACCGCCCGATCTACCAGAAGACCGCCGCCTACGGCCACTTCGGCCGCGACGACGACGACTTCACCTGGGAGCGGACCGACAAGGCCGCCGCCCTCGCCGAGGCCGCCGGCCTCGCCGTGCCGGCGACCGCGTAGCTCGCACACCACGCCCGGGCCCGCGCGATCCGGGTCGCTCCGAGCTGTCATAGGCAGCTCACAGCGACCCGGATCCCGCAGCCGGCGCCGCCCTTCGGCGTTCTCCTACAACCCGGGCGCGGTGCGGTCGCGCTCGCGCCGCGCCCGGTCGACGGCCTGCACGACCGCGTCGGGGCCGGCGACGCCGAGGAAGGCGAACTCCGAGTCGTCGGTGCCCGCCGTGTCGAAGTCGACCTTGCCGACGCGCAGGATCCGGTCGACGAACGTCTGCTCGGTGTTGACGTTCTGCACGCGGTCGATGCTCGTCTGCTGGACGTGCTTGGACAGGATCCCCGTCCGGATGCGCAGGCGCTCGGTGGTGATCGTGTAGTCGGTGGCCATGCGCTTGACGAGCCCGACGAGCACCGTGATCGCCATGATCACGACGAACGCGAGGATGCCGATCAGCGTCGAGACGGCGAACAGCAGGATCGCGCCGATCACGATCGCGACGCCGAGCCCCTTGATGTAGAAGCTGAGCACGCCGCGCCACGACGGATGGCCGTCGAAGACGATCTCTTCACCGGGATGCAGGTCCATGGTGTCCGGAGCCTATCCTCGACCTGTCCCCGTGTCGCATCCCATCGTCGGGACGATGTGCGAGATCGCTGAATCTTTCCTCTGCCGCCTATGACGCACATTGTCCAAGTGGAGCCGCTCACGACGGCCCGTGCCCTGCGCGGGCCGTTCGACTACGTGCGTCCCGAGGGGACCGACGTCGGCTCGCTGCTGGAGGTGCCGTTCGGCCACCAGCGCCTGACCGCGGTCGTCACCGGGCTGGCCGAGGAGTCCGAGCACAACGTCGTCGCGCCGCTGCGCGTGCTGCCCGACGCGCTGCCGCCCGACCTGGTCGACCTCGGCCTGTGGTTGGCGCGCGAGTACGCCTCGACGCCCGCCCGGGCGCTCTCGCTCATGCTGCCGCCGCGCGGCGCGCGCGAGAAGGTGCAGCTGTGGGCGCAGCGCACCGAGGACGGCGAGGCCGCGATCGCCGACGAGGCCCACCTGCGCAGCACCCCGCTGCGGCTGACCGCCAAGCAGGGCGCGCTGCTGCAGGGGCTGCCGCGCTTCGCCGGGACCGACCTCGGCGCGCTGCGCCGCCTCGAGGCGCGCGGCCTGGTGGAGATCGGGCCGCGCGGTCGCCGGCGCGCGCCGCGCCACACGGCCGTCGGCATCCGCCGCGCCCAGCCGGAGCTGACGCCCGACCAGCGGGCGGCGCTCGACGAGGTGCTCGCCGCCGGCCGGGCGCGCGTCCCCGAGCAGCTGCTGCTGCACGGCGTCACCGGCTCGGGCAAGACCGAGGTCTACCTGCGGGCGGCGGCCGAGACGCTGGAGCGCGGGCGCGGCGTGCTGATCCTCGTCCCCGAGATCGGCCTGACCCCGCAGATGATCGACCGCTTCGTGGCGCGCTTCGGCGAGACCGTCGCGGTCCTGCACTCCAAGCTCGGCGCGGGGGAGCGCTACGACGAGTGGCGGCGGCTGCGCTCCGGCCAGGCGCGCGTGTGCGTCGGGCCGCGCAGCGCGGTCTTCGCGCCGATCGACCACCTCGGGCTGGTGGTCGTCGACGAGGAGCACGACGGGTCCTACAAGAACGAGGGCGACCCGCGCTACGACGCCCGCCTGGTGGCCGAGCAGCGCGCCGCCCAGCACGGCGCCGTGCTCGTCGTCGGCAGCGCGACGCCGCGGCCGGAGTCGATCCACGCGCTGCGGCGCATCCGGCTGCCGCAGCGCGTCGACGGCGCGCCGCTGCCGCCGGTCGAGATCGTCGATCTCAAGGAGGCCGCGGGCGCCGTGCACCCGCGCACCCACGAGGCGCTGGTCGACTCCCGCAAGGCCATCGTGTTGCTCAACCGCCGCGGCTGGTCGAACTTCCTCACCTGTCGCTCCTGCGGGCGCGTCTGGGAGTGCCCGCAGTGCGACGTCGCGCTGATCCTGCACCGCGACCAGGGCGCCGTCGCCTGCCACCACTGCGGTCACCGCGAGCGCGTCCCCGAGACGTGTCCGGACTGCGGCTCGGTGTCGATCGCCCGCCACGGCGCGGGGACCGAGCGCCTGGAGCACGAGCTGGCGTCGCTCGGCCGCCCGGTGCTGCGGCTGGACGCCGACGTGCGCGACGCCACCGCGGTGCTCAGCGCCTTCGAGCGGTCCGACAGCGCGATCCTCGTCGGCACGCAGGTCGTCGCCAAGGGCCATGACTTCCCCGACGTCGACCTCGGCGTCGTGCTCGACGCCGACGCCACGCTGCGCTTCCCCGACTTCCGCGCCGAGGAGCGGACGTTCGCGCTGGTCACCCAGCTGGCGGGCCGCGCGGGGCGGGGGAACTCGGACCCACCCGCCCGCGTGCTGGTGCAGACGATCGACCCGACCGCGTCGGCGATCGCCCACGCGGCGCGCCACGACAGCGACGGCTTCCTCGCCGAGGAGCTGGAGCGCCGGCGCTTCCTGCGCTACCCGCCGTTCTCCACGCTGATCCGGGTCGTCTGCTCCGCCGAGGCGCCGGGAGCCGCGCACCTCGCGGCGACCGCGGTCCAGGCACGGCTGCCGACCGCGCTCGGCCCGGCGCCGCTCTTCCGCCTGCGCAACAAGGAGCGCAGCCAGGTCGTGCTGAAGGCCGGCGAGCGCCGGGCGGCGATCGACCAGGTCGACGCGGCCGTCCGCGAGGTCAGCTCCGCCAAGGCCCACAAGGGCGTGGCGTTCAGCGTGGACGTCGACCCGCAGTAGCGGCGGGACGGGCGATTGCCGGCACCGTGCGGGATCCGGGTCGCTGAGAGCTGTCTATGTCAGCGCTCGGCGACCCGGATCGACGGTGAACGACCCGCCCCCCGGGCCAGAGCGGAGGACATGCCAGCGCCCCGCGCCCCCGGCCGCCCATCGAGCAAGCGGCACGTCTCACTACCATCCCCGTCGTGGCCGAGCACCACGAAGAGCTGGATGAGGCCCCCGAGCCTCCGACCCTCGATCCCGAGACCCTTGCGCGGCGCCGAGCCGCGCTCGAGCACGTGCGCAAGTTCGGCGATCCCGTCCTGCGCACGACGGC
>DASYBY010000436.1:0-9316 GCA_036500525.1 Baekduia sp.
GCAGACCGGCATCGTCGCGGTCGCGACCCCCGAGGAGATGCCGGTCAACGAGACCCTGGCGCTGCAGCGCACGCTCCGCGACGAGCTCGGCCAGCCGTTCGCGGCGGTCGTCGCCAACGGCGTGCTGCCCGCGCGCTTCACCAAGGCCCAGGCGCTCGTGCTGGCCGCGGCGCCGCCCTCCCCCGCGATCCGCGCCGCCCGGGCCGAGGCCGCACGCTCCCGCGGACACCGCGCGCAGCTGGCGCGCCTGCGCCGCGGCGTCGGCGCCGTCGAGGTCCGCTCGCTCCCGTTCCTCTTCCGCACCGAGCTGGGCGCGACCGAGCTGCAGCGCCTCGGCGAGGAGCTGGTCAAGTGAGCATCGCCGACATCCTCGACGGCAAGCGCGTCGCGATCTGCGCCGGGTCCGGCGGCGTCGGCAAGACCACCACCTCGGCGGCGATCGCGATGGGGCTGGCCGCGCAGGGTGCCCGCGTCTGCGTCGTGACGATCGATCCCGCGCGCCGCCTGGCCGACGCGCTGGGCATCGAGCAGCTCGGCTCGGACCCGCGCCGCGTCGACGGCGCGCGCTTCGAGGGCCACGGCATCACGATCGAGGGCGAGCTGTGGGCGATGATGCTCGACCCCAAGCACACCTTCGACGAGCTGATCGAGCAGCTCGCGCCCGACGAGCGCACGCGCGACGAGATCCTCGCCAACCGGATCTACCGCGAGCTGTCGAGCGCGGTGGCCGGCTCCCAGGAGTTCACGGCGGTCGCCAAGTTGTATGAGTTGGACCGCTCCGGCCGGTTCGACGTGATCGTCCTCGACACGCCGCCGTCGCGCAACGCGCTGGACTTCCTCGACGCGCCTGACCGGCTGACCGGCTTCCTGGAGGGCCGCGCGCTGCGGCTGTTCCTGGCGCCCTCAGGGATCGCCGCGCGGGTCGTCGGGCGCGGGACCAGCGTCGTCTTCTCGGTGCTGCGGCGCGTGACCGGCGTCGACCTGATGGACGACCTCAGCGTGTTCTTCGGCGCGCTGAGCGGCGTGATGGACGGCTTCCGGGAGCGCGCGACCGCCGTCAAGGCGCTGCTCGCCGACCCGGCCACGACGTTCCTCATCGTCACCTCGCCCGAACGCGAGCCCGTTGAGGAGGCGATCTTCTTCCGCGGCAAGCTGCGCGAGGCGGGCATGCCGTTCGGCGGGCTGGTCATCAACCGCGTGCACCCGCTGGCCTCCGGCGCGGAGAGCGACGACGCCGACGAGGCCGCGCTGGCCGCCGAGCTGGGCGGCGACGTGGCGCTGGCGCGCAAGGTCGCGCGGACGCTGCGCGAGTTCCGCGTGCTCGCCCACCGCGACAGCGAGTCGGTGGCCCGCCTGACGCGCGAGCTCGACGAGCCCGACCCGATCCTCGTCCCGCACCTCGACGGCGACGTGCACGACGTCGACGGCCTCGTCGCCGTGCACCGGCACCTCTTCGCCGACGCGGCCCGGCGCGCCGAGCTGCTGGAGGAGGCGGCGTTCTGAGCGGCCCCGGCGCCGGCGCGCCGCCGCTGGCGCTCGTGTCCTGGCCGTTCGACCGCGGGACGCCCGACGTCGGCATGGGCGCGGGCGCCGCGCTGCTGGCCGCCGACGAGGAGCTGCACTGGATGCTCGAGGACGTCGGCTGGACGCCGACCCTCCAGCGCACGACGTCGTCCGATCCCGAGGCCGGCGAGGTCGCCCGGATCTTCGACCTGCTGCGCGTGCTGGCGGCCGATGTCCGGGCGGCGCGCGAGCGCGGGGCGTTCCCGCTGATCCTGGCCGGCGGCTGCATCAGCGCGGCGGGGACCGTCGCGGGCGCGATGGCCGGCGAGGGCGCCGGCGCCGGCGCGCGGGTCGGCGCGGTCTGGCTCGACGCGCACGCCGACCTCGACACGCCCGAGGACAACCTGTCGGGCTCGATGGACGTCATGGCGCTCTCGCTGCTCACCGGGACCGCGTGGCGCGCCGCGCGCACGACGATCCCCGGCGCCGTGGCGATCCCCGAGGAGCACGTCGCGCTGCTCGGCGTCCGCGACCTCGCGCCCTACCAGCGGGCGCGCCTGGAGCGCAGCAGCGTGCGCGCCGCCCCCGGCGCGTTCGACGCGGCCGCCGCGCGCGCGGCGCTCGACGGCCTCCCGGCGCGCCGCTACCTGCACGTCGACCTCGACGTCCTCGACACCTCGGTCGGCGCCGCCAACCGCCACGCCGCGCCCGGCGGTCCGACGCTGGACGCCGTCCTGGCGGCGATCGACGCGACGTTCGCCGGCGGCCACGTCATCGCCGCGGCGCTCACCGCCTACGAGCCGCCGGCCGACCGCGCGGGCACGATCCTCGCCGCCGCGCGCACCATCGCGGAGCGGATCGCGGTCCACGCGCTCGTCCAGCGCCGCTCCACCGCACCGCCCCGCGTGCCGTAGCCGGCGCGCCGCCCTGCCAGGCGGCTCTGGCGAGCGTTGAGAGACTCGAATCGCATGAGCTCCGTCACCGCGCCTGACCAGCACGCCCCGGTTCGCGACGAGCCCAGGCGCCGACGACCGCAGCTGTCGCGGTGGCAGACCGTGGTGCTCGGCGTGCTCCTCGCCGCCGTGGTCATCGGCGTGGTCGTGCGGCCGATCCTCTCGCGCGACACCGAGTTCGTGGGCTTCGACTGGTACCAGCACGTCTGGTACCTGTGGCACATGGAGGGGTCGATGTCGGCGACCGGCCTCCCCTCGTTGTACTCGCACAACACGTCCGGCGTCTTCGACCCGCACTTCGCGTTCTACGGCGGCACGCTCTACACGATCGCCGGGGCGCTGACGCTGCTCGTGGGCTCGCACGTGGCGGCGTACGCCATCAGCTGGATCCTCGCCGCCGCGCTGATCTACGGCAGCTGGTTCTGGCTGGCCCGCCAGGCGGGGCTCGGGCCGTGGGCGTCGCACGCTCCGGGGATCCTGCTGGTCACCTCGGGCTGGTACGTCTCGCTGATCTACACGTGGGGCAGCTGGGCGCAGACCGTCTGCTTCGGGGCGCTCGCGCTGCTCATCGCCGGGGGCGTCGCGATGCTGCGCGCCGACCGGCTGCGGTTCGGTTCCGCCGTGGGCTTCTCGGCCGGGCTCATCCTCTACACCGGCAGCCACAACCTGACGCTGGCGTGGGGCACGACCGTGGTGGCGATCGCGATCGTCGCGCTCCTGGTGGTCGTCCCGGGCGCGCGGGCCCTGATCACGAAGCCCGGGCTGCAGCGGTTGGCGCTGGTCGCGGTCCCGTCGTTGATGGTCAACGGCTGGTTCCTGCTGCCGGCGCTGGTCTACCAGTCGCACACGGCCATCGCCACCAACATCGACACCGCGCACGGGCTGCTGACCACGTCGATGAACCTCGTCAACCACCAGTACACGCTGACGCTGGGGCGGTCGCACGACGTCGTCTGGACGCACCTCTCCACCCAGCTGCCGCTGCTCGCCGCCGTCTGGGTGATCGCCGGCCTCGCCATCTTCCGCCCGCGCTGGCGGTCGCCGTGGGTCTGGACGATCTTCGTGCTGACCGTCGCCGGGGTCGCGACGGCGGTGCTGATGACCCAGCTGAACTGGATCCTGCACCTGCCGCATCCGCTCGACATGGTGCAGGGCCCGTACCGCATCGAGGCCTACCCCATGATGGCCGCGGCCGCCGCCGTGATCGCCGGGCTGGTGCTCGCCGCGCGCAGCACGCGGTTCCGCCGGCGCTGGGCATGGCTCCTCGTCCCGGTGCTCGCGCTCTCGGTGATCCAGGCCAACTCCCAGGCCAACGAGCCGCTGAAGGACGGCACGGCGCGGCCGCCGTGGTCGGGGACGGAGCCCCGCATGACCAACGGCTCGCCGCTGGGCGCGGCGGACTACATCGACGGCGATCTGCCGCAGATCATCAACGGGACGACGGCGCTCGTCACGTTCTCCCCCACGGTCGCCGAGAAGACCAGCCGCGGCGAGGTCGTCGCCAAGGCCCGGCCCGGGGACTGGATCACGACAAACCTCAAGGCGGCGCCCGCGTTCGTGAAGGTCGACGGCGCGACCATCGTCGGGCGCGACCAGCTCGGCAACGCCGTCCTGCAGCTCAACGACGACGCGAAGCCCGGCGCGGCCCGCATCGTCGTGACGACGCGCCACCCGTGGCCGGTCGTCCTCGGCCGCGACCTGACGTTCCTCGGCCTCGCCGGCCTGCTCGCCATCGGCATCGCGCTGCTGCGACGCCGGCTGCTGACCGGCCGCCTCGCCGTCTAGACGTTCGTCCGCTGGCGCACGTCTTCCTCGGCCAGCATCTCGTCGGCGACCGAGCGCAGGTCGGAGTCGAGGTGGCCGCACAGGACGTCGCGCAGCAGCGCGCGCAGCCAGCCGGTGAGCTCGTCGACGAGCGCGACCAGCGCGCTGTCCTCGGGTGCGACGCCGGCGACCACGGAGCGCTCGAGCGCGACGAGGTGCGCGATGCGCTCGGTCACCTGGGCGCGCTGCTCGGGGATCGCGCACAGCGCCGCGACGCGCCCCGCGAGGCGCCCGGTCTGCTGGCCCTCGGGCTCCAGCAGCGCGCGGAGCGCGAGCAGCACGTCGGTCAGTGCCTCGGACGGCCGCGGGCGGTCGTTGGCCAGCTCGAAGCGGCCCAGCGCCCAGGCCAGCTCGCCGCTGCGCGGCGTGCGGCGGGAGATCAGCGACAAGAACGCGCGCAGCTCGTCCTCCTGCGCGGCGGGGATCACGCACACGCCGCGCGGCGCCGCACCGGCGCCGATGGCGAACGGCTGCCAGCCGCCGCCGCCCGTGCGCGTCCACGCGGTACGCGCGAGCACGATGCCCGCGGAGTCGTAGAGCCGTAGCGCGGTGAGCAGCCGCCGCAGCCGGACCTGCGCGTGGCGCAGCGGCGCCTCGTCGCCGGGCGCGGCCTCCCACTCCAGCCGGGCGAGCACGACCTGGTGGCCGTCCTCGCGCTCGCGGACCGCGTCGCTGGGGGCGCCCTCGCAGGCGTCGGCGCGGACCAGCGACAGGCCGTCGCCGAGCGCGATCTCGGCCGAGCTGAGCGCCAGGCCCATGATCGGCGCGACGACCTCGGTCAGCGCGCGCCCCTCCATGACCATGCCCTCGAGCTCCTCGTAGGCGCGGGCGAGGCGGTCGGGGGCGAGCTCGAAGTCGGTGGTGTCCTCGAAGGTGCGGGTGAGGAAGTGGCGCAGCGCGTCCTCGGCGCGGGCGCGCGGCTGCTGCGGCACGCTGGCCTCGCCGCGGGCCACGAGGTAGGCGTCGATGCCGCCGCACGCCGCCAGCGCGTGGACGGCCGGCAGGAAGCTGGGCAGGCGCGCGAGGATCGACAAGCGCTCGTCGATGAAGCTCGCGGTGAGCGGGCGGTAGCAGTACAGCGGTGCCTCGCGGCGGCTGCCGCCGAGCTCCACGACCTCGAACGGGACCTCGGCGCCATCGGCCGTGTCGGACGCGAGATGGAAGGCGGCCTCCTCGGCGAAGGCCGCGAGCGCTCCGTGGAGCTGGCGATTGCGCATGCCGTGCGGTTCGTCGGTGCGGGCCGCCCTCCTGCCCGGCGCAGGATCCGTTGCACGCCGTCTGCAGCTTTCGGGAGGGCTGCGGGAGCTTCGGTGTCCGAAGGCCGTGCATGGGTGCGTTCACGTGAGGACGTGGTGGGGCGACGACGAAGACCGGGGCTAGCTGATGTCCCGCCGCACCACCGTCGCGTTCGTCCTGGCTGCACTCCTCGTGGTCCTGCCGGCCCGTGCCCAGGCGTCCTCGACGGGCGGAACCTCGTACAGCGCACCATCCCATGGCAGCACCGCGGGCAAGGCGCAGGCGTCCCAAGGGACGCCTGCGCCGGCCAGCACCACGGTCCCCGGCGGCACGGTCGTCGTCGCACCGGCCACGGTCGGCCCCGACGGCCTGGCGATCGCCCCCGCGGGCGCGCCGCCGCAGGTCACCGATCTGATCGCCGCCGGCAACCAGATCGCCGCGCTCCCCTACAAGTACGGCGGCGGCCACGGCGACTTCGTGGACACCGCGTATGACTGCTCGGGCTCGGTCTCCTTCGCGCTGCACGGCGCGGGCCTGCTCGACGCGACGCTCGACTCGACGTCGCTGGCGCGCTTCGGCCGCAGCGGTCCCGGCACCTGGCTGACCATCTACGCCAACAAGGTCCACACCTACCTCGTCGTCGCCGGGCTCCGGTTCGACACCAGCGGCCAGGCCCAGTCCGGGACGCGCTGGCAGGCCGCGCCGCGCAGCTCGCGCGGGTTCAAGGTCCGTCACCCCGCGGGCCTGTAGCGCCGTTACGGTGGGCCTCACCATGGCCCGCATCGCCCCGCTCGATCCCGACGCCCTCGCCAAGGGCCGGATGTACCGGCAGTCCGAGCGCTTCGCCCAGACCCGTCCCGGTCGCTGGCTGGCGATCCACCTCGCGCCGCGGCTGGACCCGCTGCTGCTCAAGCTGACCGGTGGGCGCACGGGGTCATTCCCGGAGGCGAAAGTCGTCCTGCTCACGGTCGTCGGGCGGCGCAGCGGCGAGCCGCGGACGGCGCCGCTGCTGTACTTCACCGAGGGCGACGACGTGATCCTGCTGGCCTCCAGCTACGGCCGCGAGCGCCATCCGGCGTGGTACCTCAACGCCTGCGCGAACCCCGAGGTCGAGCTGCGCCAGGGGCGCGACGGCGGTCGCTACCGCGCGGCCGACGTCGTCGACGAGGCCGAGCGCCGCCGCCTCTACGACCGCGCGCAGGGCATCTTCACCGGCTACGGGGGCTACGAGCGGCGCGCGGCGGTCGTGGGCCGCACGATCCCGGTGCTGCGGCTCACGCCGCTGGACTGACTACAGCCCCGCCGCGGTGCCGCCCGAGCTGGCGCCCGCGCCCGCACCCGCGCCCGGAGCCGGCGTCCCGACCGCGCCCGTGCCTCCGCTGCCCGCCGGGCTCGGCGGCCGCAGCGACGCGCCCTTGGTCACCGCGCGCACGTACAGCGCGGCGGCGGAGGCCTTGGCCTTGCCGGTGCCGGTCTGAGGCGTCACGCGGTACAGGCCGGGCGTCTTCAGCGCGACGGTCGCGTGGAAGGCGTTGCGCCGCGGCTTGACCGTCGTCGTCCGCACCTTGCGGAACTTGCCGTCGCTGCCCTGCTTCTCGATGGTGAACGCGACCGGGGCCAGCGGCCGGACGTTGCCCGACACGGTCAGCGACTTCCCCGCCTTGACGCGCGTCGTCTTCGCCGCGGCGACGAGCTTGGGCAGCAGGCCGACCGCGGCGCTCGCGGTGACGGCCGAGGCGGCGCCCGGCACGTCGGCCCGCGCGCGGATCTTCCCCGCGGCGCGCCAGGCGACGTCCGCCGTCCACGCGCCGCCGGCATCGGTGTCGACACGCGCCATCGTCACCCAGCCGCCCTTGCTGCCCTGCTTCTGGACGAGCACGCGCTGACCGGGCACCGCGCCGCCGCCGCGCTGCAGCGCCCCGCTCAACGTCAGCGCCTCGCCGTAGACGACCGCCGAGGTGGGCGCGTCCATCGTCACCGCGACCGCACCGAGGACGGCCGGCGCGGGCGCGATCGCCGCCGTGCGCCGGCGCAGCTCGGGCAGCTGGGCGTAGAGGGCGTTGCCCGGGCACTCGGTCGCGTCGCCGTCGCGGTGGCCGCAGATCCGGTCGACGGTCACCGGCGTGCCCGACTTGTAGCGGTTGAGCTCGCCGCCGCCGGAGACCAGCACGATCGAGCCCGTGACCGGCGCGCCGTGCAGCGGGAGCTTCCAGGCGATCAGGCGCGCCATCGCGTCGAGCGCCTCGGTGGTCTGTCCCACGTCGGTGAACGTGCCGATGTTGGCGATGCCGGTCGAGTGGCTGTTGTAGCCCTGGGCCTGGGCGCCGACCACGGCCTGGTCGATCCCGCCGGCGCGGCCCTCGAAGATCTGGCCGTAGCGGTCGACCACGAAGTTGTAGCCCAAGTCGTTCCACCCGTTGGTGTCGCGGTGGTACTTGGCCATCGCGAGCACGATCCCCGCGGAGTCCTGCGGGCCGTACTCGTTGGCCGACACGGTGTGGTGGACGAACGCGGCCTGCACGTCGCCGTACTGCGCGGGGGCGCGCGGCTTGACGGTGTCGCCGCCCCAGGCGGCGCGCGGGATGATCGTGGGCGGCGCGCCGCCGGCCTGGGCCGCGTGGGCGCTCGCGGCCGAGGCCCGGGCGCCGCGGCGCTTGATCGCCGCCGGCACCGCGACGAAGCGCACGCTCAGCGCCCCGCGCGGCCGATGGGCGGCGCGCAGCTGCAGGTCGTCGGCGCCGCCCGCCCACACGGGGTCGGACGCGTGCTCGCCGGTGCCGGCATCGGGCCGGTGGTCATGCCCGGCGCCGAGCGGCACCCACGGGCTCCAGGTGCCGCCGTCGCGGCGCACGCGCACGTCGAGGCGCGTGCCCGGCAGGCCCGGCCCGCGGACGCCGAGGAGGTCGAAGCGCCGCGGCGCACGCAGCGGCGCGGTGCGGCCGCCGGCGTCGAAGGCATCGTGCGCGAGCGCGAGCGAGAAGCCCTGCGGCGCAGGGGCGGCGGCACGCGCCCACGCCGGCGCGGCGGCACGGGAGAGCACGGAGGACAGGCCGGCGGCGGCACCGAGAGCGAGCGCACGCCGACGCGTGAGCGACGGGGCGTTCACTGGTCCGAGGGTAGCCACGCCCTCCGGCTTGGCAAGGCGTGCAGGAGACCGTGCTGCTCGGCGAGGGGCGGCCATCCCCCGTCGGAACCCGGATCCCGCGCGCAGGTTGCGACTGGGACCGCAAGTTTCGTGGTACTGCGCCGTTGCAGCTGGCGACCTTCCCGCAACAGGACGTAGGGGTACGTCACCAGGAACACAGCGGCGGCGGCGGGCCCGGGAGCCCGTCGCCTCGCTCCTGGCGGTGGCTAGGCCAGCGCTGCGACGGCGGGCTGAAGCCCGTCATCGGTGCCGGCGGCGCACTCGCCGCCGAGCCAGCGCGACCCGTAGGAGCGCATGTCCTCGATGATCGGCAGCAGCGCCAGGCCCTTGGGCGTCAGCGCGTACTCGACCCGCGGAGGGACCTCGCCGAACGTGTGCCGTTCGACGATGCCCTCCTCCTCCAGCGCGCGCAGGCGCAGCGAGAGGGTGCGCGGCGAGATCCCCGCCAGCGACCGCTCCAGCTCGCAGAAGCGGGAGTGGCCCTCCGCGAGGTCGCGAATCAACAACAGGGTCCACTTCCCGCAGATGATGTCCGCCGTTTGGCAGACGGGACAAGTGGGATCTACGGGCATTGACCCATAACTATACCGACTGAAGTGCGGCCTCAGCCGCCCAGCAGGTTCCCGAGCGCCCCGCCGCTGCCGTTGGTCGGGCT
>DASYBY010000437.1:0-5618 GCA_036500525.1 Baekduia sp.
CTGGCCGCGGCGTTCGCGGCCACCGCCCGCGAGGACGGCGTGACCGCGAGCTTCCGCGACCGCGACGGCTCCAGCAGCTCGGCCACGAGCGAGATCGAGGTCCTCAACGACCCCGACCTGCGGATCAGCGGCAGCGCCTCGCTGCCGCTGATCGTGCGGCCGTAGCGCCTAGTTGAGGCGGTTCTCGATGCCCAGCGGGGCAGGCGACGGCGCGCCGGCCACGGGGGCCGCGACGTCGTCGGGCTGCTCCAGGCCCAGCGTGTCGGCCAGCTCGCCCGACTCGAACATCTCGGCGACGATGTCCGCGCCGCCGACCAGCTCGCCGTTGAAGAACAGCTGCGGGATCGTCGGCCAGTTGGAGATCGCCGAGAGCTCCTGGCGGATCCGCGGGTCGGGGAGGATGTCGACGGCCGCGAACGGCGCGTCGAGGGCTTGCAGCGCCGCGACGGTGCGGGCGCTGAAGCCGCACGCGGGCTGCTCGGGCGTGCCCTTCATGAAGAGGATGGTCTTGTTCTCGCGGATCGCCTCGGCGATCGCGTCGCGAATGGGGTTGGTGTCGCTGCTCATGCCTGCTCCGGAACTCGGGTGGTGAGGGACAACGCGTGGATCGGTCCGCCGATCTCGGCGCCGAACACGGCGTAGACGAGCTGATGCTGCTGAATCCTGCTGAGCCCGTCGAACGCGGGGGAGACCACGGTGGCGCGGAAATGGTCCCCGCCGCCGGTCCAGTCCTCCACGTCGGCGGTGCTCTGCGGTACGGCCGCCTCGATGCGGCTCTTGATCTCGTCGGTGGTCGGCATCTGGTCGCTTGAGGGTATCGCTATCCTTTGTATAGCGATGACCGGAACCACCGTCTCTTTCCAGGCCAAGGGCGTCCTCTTCACCGAGAAGGGCGCCGAGAAGGTCCGTGACTTCCTGGACTCCCAGGGTGCGGACGTCACCACCGCCGGCCTGCGTGTCGGCGTGCGCGGAGGCGGCTGCTCGGGCTTTCAGTACCAGCTCGCCTTCGACGACCAGAAGGACGGTGACGTGATCTTCGAGGATCACGGCCTCCGCATCCTGGTCGATGCCCAGAGCCTGCCCTACGTCGATGGCTCGTCCATCGACTACGTCGACTCCCTCCAGGGCGCCGGCTTCCAGGTCAACAACCCGAACGTGACCGCCGCGTGTGGCTGCGGCTCGTCGTTCCGGGTCGCCGACGAGGAGCAGGTCTCCGCGGTCTAGCGGGGGCCCCACCCCTCCTCGTCGCGCTCCTGGCGGTGGCCCTGGCCACCGCCGCCGGATGTGGCGGCTCGCAGGGCGGGCCGGGCTCTCGCAGCACCACCACCGCCGCGCCGACGACGCCGCCCGCGCAGCGTGCGCCCGCGCGTCCGCGGCCGCCGGTCGTGCTCGCCACCGGGCTCACCGAGTCCAACCCGGAGCTGCTGTTCGACCCGGTCTCGCAAGCCACCGTCGCGCCGGGGTTCGCGCCGTGGCGCGATCGGGTCGTCGCGCTGCACCCGCGCTACCTGCGCGTGCCGATCTACTGGTCGCAGCTGCAGCCCGATCCGGCGCAGCCCGCGCGCCTCGACCAGCCGGCCGACGGCTGCGCCCGCGGCGCGCCGCCGTGCGGGGCGACCAACGGGATCCGCGACGAGCTGGCCGCGATCGCCTCGCTGCAGCAGGCCGCCGGCCCGGCGGGCGGGCCCGACGTCGAGATCGTCTTCGCGGGCGTCCCGGCGTGGGCGGCCAACCCGGCCAGTGGCTGCGAGCGCTCCGACGCCGGGCCGTCCTCGCGCCCGATCACGCCCGCCGGCCTGGTCGCCTACAAGGCGCTCATCACGCAGCTCGCGGCGCTGGCCCAGCAGGAGGGCGCGCGCGTGCGCTTCTGGAGCCCGTGGAACGAGCCCAACCACCCGTCGTTCATCAGCCCGCAGCGCGCGACCTGCTCGGCGCGCTCGCCGTCGCTGGCGCCCGCGGTCTACGCACAGCTCGTGCGCGCCGCCCACGAGACCCTCGACGCGATCCCGGGCGACCAGCAGCTCGTCCTGGGCGAGATGGCCGGGAGCACGACCCCGTCGCCGCGCCGCTCGACCGTGCAGGAGATGGTCGCGGCGCTGCCCGACGACGTCGCCTGCGCCAGCCGCCTCTGGTCCCAGCACGACTACGCGCAGGTCGCGCCCGATCCCGGCAAGCCCGATCCGGTCACCGAGCTGGAGCACGCCCTCGACGCCCGGCGGTGCACGGCTGGCGCGCACATCTGGATCACCGAGACCGGCGTCGGCGGCGACGAGCCGGGCGGGGAGCGGCCGACCGACGAGGCCTCGCTCCGCGCCCAGTGCCGCGCCCAGGACGGGCTCCTGCGCAAGTGGGCGGCCGACCCGCGCGTCGACGCCGCGTTCCAGTACACGTTCCGCGAGGACGCGGCCTACCCCGTCGGCTTGGCCGACGCCGGCCTGACGCGCACCTACCCGACCTACGACCTGTGGCTGGCGTGGGGCGGGACCCGCGCGCCGACCGCGCCCCCGCCGCCGCTGCCGGCCGCCTGCGCGGAGCCGGGCGCGGCGAGCACGCCCTCGCCCGCGACCACCGCCGTCCCGCGCGGGGCCTAGACCGGCGCGTTGTCCAGCGAGTGCCACAGCAGCGAACACGCCATCGTGCGGTACGGCCGCCACGGCGCGGCGAGCGCGATCAGCTCGTCGCGGCTCGGCATGTCGTCCAAGCCGTAGGCGCGCTCCACCGCGCGGCGGATCCCGAGGTCGCCGACGGCCAGCACGTCGCGCCGGCCCAGCTCGCCCATCAGGTAGATCTGCGCCGTCCACTCGCCGATGCCCTTGACCGCGGTCAGCTCGGCGACCAGCTCGTCGTCGCCCAGCTCGCCGAGCCGGTCGAGCGCGAGGTCGCCGTCGACGACGTGCTGCGCCAGCGACCACAGCGTCACGGTCTTCGCGCGCGACAGGCCGACCGCGGGCCGCAGCTCGTCCGGATCCTCGGCCAGCAGCTCCTCCGGCGACGGCGGGCGCCCGCCGAAGCGCTCCACCAGCCGTCCGTAGATCGCGCGGGCCGCGGCCACCGACAGCTGCTGGCCGCAGATCACGCGCATCAGCGCGCCGTACGGATCGCCGGTGGGGGTGCGCGCCGCCGGCGTGCCCTGCTCGTCGAGCATGCGCGCCAGCACCGGGTCGGCGGCACGCAGGTGCTTCGCCGCCGCCGCGCCGCTGGTGGCACGGCGCGGGGCCATCGAGCTCAGACGGCGACCTGCAGCGCCTCGCCGTCGAGCGCGTTGAGCGCGCGCTCGATCGAGGTGTTGATGCAGGTGAAGGAGGGCGTGTCGCGCTTGGTCCAGGCCGAGGCCTCGGTGGTCCGCAGGCGCTGGACGAGGTCGAGGAACGCCCCGGCGTCGTTGGTGTCGAAGGCGACCACGAACTCCTGGTCGTCGAGCCCGAACGAGTAGGTCGTGTGGTTGTCGACCGTCGGGTACTCGCGGCCGACCGCGATGTGCTCCTGCATGATCCGCCAGCGCTCGTCGGCCGACAGGGCGTACCACTCACGCGTCTTGACGAACGGGTAGACGAACAGGTACTTGCCCTTGAAGCGGCGCGGCACTTGGCGCTCCTCGTCGCTGTACTCCGAAGCCTTGCGCATGCCGAGGAACGAGTAGGGCTGCGTCGCCCACTTCATCACGCCGCTCTGGGCCAGGACGACGTGGAACTCGTGGATGCGGTCGAGGTTCTCGGCCTCCATGACGAGCATCAGCTCGGCGTCCGACCGCGTGCCGACCAGCGAGAAGCCCTGCAGCAGGTGATCGGTCCCGAAGTCCTCGCAGGCGGCGAGGAACTCGCGCTTGTGCTCGGCGCGCTCGGACTCCGGCAGGCGGCGCCAGGCAGGATCGAGCTGCAGGAACGTGTACTTGACGAAGTGACGGTCGGCCATGGCGTTTGTGAAGTGTAGTTAGCCACACGTCGATTCCGGGGACCGCACCGATACGATCACCCGTGATGCGCATAGCGCTCGTCTCCCCCTATTCCTGGACGTACCCCGGGGGTGTCACGCGGCACATCGAGGCGTTGCAGGGGCAGTTCGCCGCTCTCGGCCACGATGTGCAGGTCCTGGCTCCCGTCGATCCGCCCGACCGCTCGTCGGTGCGGCGGCACCGCGGCGCCGTGCCGCAGGAGCGCGAGATCCCGGACTGGCTGGTCCCGCTCGGCCGCACGATCGGCTTCAGCGCCAACGGTGCGGTCTCCAACCTGTCCTCGGGTCCCGAGGGCGTGGCGCGGCTGCGGCGCGAGCTCAAGCATGGCGGCTACGACGTCGTGCACCTGCACGAGCCGGTCGTCCCGACGCTGGCCTGGGACGCGCTGATGTCGACGCGCGCCCCGATGGTCGCGACCTTCCACTGCTACTCGGCCAACGCGCTGAGCAACAACATCGCGGTCGGCATGGGCGCCCGGCGCCGGCTGAACCGCCTCCGGGTCCGGATCGCCGTCTCCGAGGCCGCCGCCTGGACCGGCGAGCGCTTCTTCGGCGGCCACTACCGGATCATCCCCAACGGCGTGGCCGTGCCCGAGCACGTCGCGCTCGCGCTGGCCGAGCCCGTGTCCCCGGAGCGCCCGCTGCGCATCGCGTTCGTCGGGCAGGCCGTCGAGCGCAAGGGCCTGCCCGTCCTGCTGCGTGCCTTCGAGGCGCTGCGCGAGCACGTGCCGGCCGAGCTGACGATCATCGGCGCCACGCCGGAAGAGGTCGATCCGCTCCTGCTCGACGGGCGCGAGGGCATCACGATCCTCGGCAAGATCGACGACGCCGCCAAGGTCGCGGCGCTCGAGGCCTCCGACGTGCTGGCCGCCC
Source organism: Baekduia sp. (assembly GCA_036500525.1). Taxonomy (GTDB): domain Bacteria; phylum Actinomycetota; class Thermoleophilia; order Solirubrobacterales; family Solirubrobacteraceae; genus Baekduia. The sequence goes on from DASYBY010000437.1 coordinate 4,825, forward strand.
CGTCGCTGGGCGGCGAGAGCTTCGGCATGGTGCTGACCGAGGCGTTCGCCGCCGGCACGCCGGTCGTCGCCTCCGACATCGCCGGCTACGCGGGCGTCGTCCGCGACGGCGTCGACGGCATCCTCGTCCCCCGCGGCGACGCCGCCGCGCTCGGCGAGACGCTCCGCAGCCTGGCGCTCGACCCGCAGCGCCGCGCCGCGCTGGCCCGCGAGGCCGCCGCCAGCGCGCAGCAGTACGCCTGGCCGCGCGTCGCCGCGCAGGTGCTCCACGCCTACGAGGACGCGATCGCCGTCCCCGAGCCGCAGGGCACCGCCTCGCGGATCGCCGTGCGCGTCGGCGCCGCGCCGGCCGACCGCCGTCCGCGCAGCCCCGCGCGCCGCATCCCGAGCATCGAGCCGGCCCGCCCGGTCGGTGCGCGCGCCCGCCGTCCCGTGGTCGCCGCGCTGCGCAAGGCGACCATGGGCGTCGTCGCCGCCGCGATCCTGACGGGCTCCTTCTTCGCGCTGCAGCGCATCGGCGTCGACCGCATCGCCGACTCGCTGCTGCACGCCACGCCGCCGTGGGTGCTCGTCGCGCTCACGCTGATGTGCGCGTCGATGGTCGTCCGCGCCGTCTCGTGGCACGCGATCCTCAAGGCCGCGCTGCCGACCGCCCCGCGCCCGCGCCTGCGCGACGCGCTGCAGGGCACGATGATCGGCGTCCTGATGTCCGCGACGCTGCCCGCCCGCCTCGGCGAGCCGGCGCGCGCGATGATCGTCGCGCGCCGCCTCGGCCGGCCGCGCGAGGGGCTGCCG
>DASYBY010000438.1:0-7411 GCA_036500525.1 Baekduia sp.
GTCGCGTCCTTGTAGACGTGCGCGTACTTGTGGCGGATCTTCATGGTGATGATCGCGCGGCCGTCCTTGAGCTCCACCTTGGTGAGCTCCCCGACGTTGACGCCGGCGATGTTCACCGACTGCCCCTGGCCCGGCGTCACCGACTGGGCGGTGACGAACTCGGCCTTGTAGTCCACGAAGTCGGTGCCGACGACCGGGACCCAGTTGGGCAGGTAGAAGCGCTGGTGGCCCAGGATGTAGCCGCCGACGACCAGCGCGACGAGGAAGATCCCCACGACGGCGATGAAGTCCCAGCGGTGCTTGCGGATCGCGGTCTTCATCGCGCGCCTCCGCGGAACGGGTTGAGGCGGTCCACGAGCTGGGCGGTGAGGCTGTCGCCCGACGACGGCGTGACCGACCGCGTGGCGGTCGACGCCGCGGCGGCGGTGGGCGCCGGCGTGGCCGAGGACGGCGCCGGATCGGCGACGGTCGTCCCGCCCCCGCCGTCGGCCGGGCCGGTCTTGGCGCCGTTGAGGTCGGGCAGCTTCTGGTTCTTGCAGGGCGCCGTGCTGTTGTACGGCGACTGCTTGGCCGGCAGCGCGGGGCGCGTGCCCTGCGGCGGATCGTTGACGTGCGAGAAGAGCTGCTCGCCCGAGCTGCCGCCGTACTTGCCCGTGGCCAGCGTCGTGTTACCGCCGCCGACCGCGAAGCGCACGTAGTGGCCGTTGCCGTCGAAGTTCTGGCTCTCGCCCGCGAGGCCGACCATGGAGTACCAGAACTCCTTGTAGTTCTCCTCGTTGGAGGTGAACTGGCCGTCCTGGATCTTGATGTCGCCGGTCGGCAGGATCGTGTGCGTCACGCACTGCGAGACCAGGTCGGCCTGCGGCAGCGCGGTGAGGCTCCCGTTGACGAGCTTGGCCAGGTCCGTGGTCGCCGGCGCGAGCTCCTTGGTCAGGCCGCCCAGCTCGTCGGGGCCGACGAGCTTGTGCGTCTGCGCGATCCACGGCAGCGCGGCGTCGATCGACGCCGGCGTCGCCTGGACGCCGGGGAGGATCTCCTTGGCGAAGGCGCGCGTGTTGGGGAACGAGGCGTCGAGGTGCGTCAGCGCGCTGTTGGTGTGCTCGAGCGTCGGCCCGAGCAGCCCGATGCTCTGCTTCAGGTCGGACTGGTGCGAGGCCAGCGACGCCATCGTCGTGTTGAAGTTGGTGACGAAGCCCTTCAGCGAGTCCTCGTTGCGCGACAGCGCCTTGGTCACCTTCGCCGTGTTGTCGACCAGGCCGGAGAGGTCGTGCTGCGCGAGGCCGAGGAAGGCGTTGTTGACGATCGACGCGTTCTTCAACGCGCCGGGCGCGTCGTCGATCGAGGCGTTGAGCGCCTGCGCCGCGGTCTTGCCCTGCACGGCCGGGTCCTGCCCCACGTCGTCGGCCGTGGTCGGCTGGTAGGTCAGGGCGGTGCCATAGCCCTCCAGCAGGCGCTGGAGGTCGGCGCGCGTGTCGCTCTGCAGCGCGGTGAGGAGCTGGTCGAACTGCACCGGCGCCGCGGTCTGGGTGATCGGCAGCGTGTCGCCGTCGGAGATCGTCGGCGCCTCCGGCGTGCCCGGCGACAGGTCGACGAACTCGTTGCCCTCCAGGAAGATGCGCGGCCGGACCTTCAGCGTCGCGTCCTTGTGGATCGGCAGGCCGGCCTTGTCGATCTCCATCGTCACGAGCGAGGCGTTGCCGTCGCCGCCCTTGTAGGCCTGGACCTTCTTGACCTTGCCGATGTTCACGCCGGCGATCCGCACCGGCGAGTTGGGCCGGACGTTGTTGGCGTTCTCGAAGACGGCGTTGACGCGGAAGCCGTGGGTGAACGGCACGTGCTTGTGGAAGCCCGCGTAGGCGGCGAGGACCGCGAGCAGCAGCACGAACGTGCCGACCAGGAGCGGGTTGGCCCCGGTGCGGTCCTTGCGCAGGACGCGCTTGCGCTTGTCGGACTTGGAGCTCATGGCTTCGCCGACGCCTCGGTCTTCTGCGTGTTGATGCCCTGGTTGCCGACGGCGTTGCCGATCGCCTGCTGGCCGCCCTTGTAGGGCTCGTTGCCGGCCTCGCACTCCTTGGTCTCGCCGGGCGACGCCGTGTTGGGGTACGGGTCGGCGTGCAGGTAGTTGTCGGTCGTCGGCCCATTGGCGGGGGCCGAGGACGGGCTGCCCTCGGCGTTGGGCCCCTGCGGGGTGGCGACGATCATGAACCGCTGACCGGTGCCGACCGAGTCGCCCTGGCTGAGCAGCGACGCGCCGTTGCGGAAGAGCAGCGTCGCGTAGTTGCAGACCGTCTGGGCGGGCGTGAGCGCCGCCAGCAGCGGGTTGGCGATCTTCACGGTCTGGCCGAGGTCCTGGATGCCGAGCGTGACGAGCGGGTCGGTGGCGAAGTCCTGCAGCGAGGTGAAGACCGGCGTCAGCTGCTGGTTGAAAGCGACCGAGCGCTTGAGCGCGGGCGTGCCGGCGGTGAACGCGGCGGCGAGGTCGCGCGCGGCGCCCGACAGCGCCGCGACGCCCGGGCGCAGGTCGTGGAAGAAGGCCTCGCTGTTGGCGAGGAACGGGCGCTGCTTGGGCAGCTCGACCGTGGCGGTCTGCAGCGCGGCGGGGCCGCCGCTGATCGAGTCCTGCAGGTACGGCCTGGCGACCGAGGCCAGCGCGGCGAACGTCGTGTCGAGGTTGGAGAACAGCGACGCCTGGTCCTCGGCCACGGGCGCGACGGCCGCCGAGGTGCGCGCGAGCGCCTGCACGAACTGCGAGAGCTGGGTGCGGTCGTCGGCCAGGTTGGCCATCGCCGGGGTCAGCTGGCGCAGCAGCGGGTCGAGGTCGTTGAGGCCGCGGTGCAGGTCCTCCCCACGCCCGGCGAACGCGTCGCCGAGGCCCTCCAGCTGCTGCTGTGCCGCCGGGCGCGTCTTGTCGTCGAACGTGCTGAGGAACTCGTCGAACTCGACCGGCTCGGGCTTGGCCGAGCTGAGCGGGACCGTCGCGCCCTGCGCGTAGCCCTTGGTCGACGTGCCCTTGGTGATCTCCAGGTACTTGAGGCCGAGCGCGGACTTCATGCGCACGATGACCGTGGAGTCCTTGGGCAGCGGCTTGATCGTCGTCTCCAGGTTGACGCCGAGCTGCGCGATCACGCGGCCGTTCGGCAGGCGCTTGGGCGTGATCTCCTTGACGACGCCGACGCGCGTGCCGCCGATGCGCACCTCGTTGCCCACCACGAGGTTGGCCGCGCTCGGGACGTCGACCTTCAGGCCGTAGGTCGGCACGAACGGCAGGCCGTTGTTGGCGTTGTAGGACAGGAACACCGCGACGAGGACCACGAGCGTGGTCGCCGCGCCGATGAGCACCGGGTTGGCCGCGAGGGACTGTGATCCGCGCCGTCGCATCAGCCGCCGAGGAGGTAGTCGAGGAGGGTCGTCGTCGCGCTGTCGGACGGCGAGGACGGCTGCGCGGTGGTGCTCGGCGCGGCGCTGGAGGTCGAGGACGGCGCGGCGCTCGAGGTCGACGGCGCGCTGGACGACGCGGGCGCGCCGGAGGCGGCGGGCGGCGTGGCGGCCGCGCTGCTGGACGTGCCGGAGCCGGCGGCGGCGCTCGGTGCGCTCGGCGTACTCGCCGGGGCCGGGGCCGCGGGGCTGCTCGGGAAGAGGCTGGCCGGCAGGTCGATCTTGGCGTTCTTCGGCGTCGCCTTCGCCTTCGACGACTTCTTGGTGCCCTTGGTGTCGGCCGTGGCCGCGTCCTGGCCGCTCTGCGCGTCGAAGGCGGCCGGGTCGAGGCCGTTGGCGACCGCGTCCTGGCGGGCGAGGAACGGGCTGCGGCCGTCGGCGATCTCCTGGTTGACCGAGGCGACCGTCGGCACCGTGTGCCCGGCCGCGGTGGCCGTGGCGGCATTCGCGTCGACCGGCTTGAGGAAGTTCGCGCTGCAGCCGCCGACCGGCTTGGTGACGTACGTCGTGCACGGCGTCAGCACGAAGATCGCCCGCAGGTAGTGCCCGAGCGAGTCATAGCCGTTGGTCGACGACGCCGAGAAGTAGAACAAGTCCATCAGGCGCTCGATCCCGCCCGTGTCCTTGAGGCTGGTCAGCAGCTTGTCGAGGTTGTCGACCGTGGGCTTGGCGTCGGCGGCGAAGCTCTTGAGGTCGCCGACGACCGGCTTGCTCTTCAGCAGCGCCTGGTCGGCGACGTCGGCGGTGTCGCCCAGGGAGGTCAGCGCCGGCGTGCCGGCCTTGGCCAGCGGCCCGAGCTGCTCGATGAAGGTGTTGATCTGCGGGGCGGCGGCGCCGAGGTCGGTGAGGACCGGCGTCAGCTGATCCGACAGGCCGCCGAGGCGCTGCATCGTCGGCTTGAGCTGCTGCAGGAAGCCCGGCAGCTTCTCGAGGTTCGCCTCGATGTCGCTGCGGCGCTCGGCGCTGGCCTGCGCGGTCGTGTCGGCCTTGGCGACGAAGTCGGCGACCTTGGCCTTGTCGCGGGCCAGCGGCGCCAGGACCTTGTCGCCGTTCTCGGCCAGCTCGGCCAGCGTCTTGTTCTGGTCGGCGAGGATCGCCAGGACCTTGTCGGTCTGCTCCAGGGCCGGGTCGGCCTGCTTGACGGCCCGGCGCAGCGCGTCGCCGTTGGCCGCCAGGCCCGTGCCCAGCTCGTTGACGATGACCGACAGGCGCTCGCGGTAGGGCAACCGCATGATGTTGCCGACGAGGTCGAGGTCGATCGGCTTGACCGTGTTGCTGGACGGCAGCAGGTACTGGCCCTTGCCGTCGCCCTTCTTGATCTTCGGCAGCTCGGGCGCCTCGGCCTGGCCGGGCGCGCGCGGCTGGGTCGGCGTGCACTCCACGTAGCGCTCGCCGATCAGCGACTGCGGGCGGATCGTGCAGCTGGCGTCCTTGCGGAAGTCCTTGAAGCCCGGCTCGGTGATGTCGAGGATCACCGCGGCCTGGAAGTCCGGCGTCACGTCGAGCCTGTCGATCTTGCCGACACGGACGCCGGAGATCTTGACGTCCTCGCCGGGGATGACCGTGAAGGCGTTGCTGAAGATCGCGCGGACCTTGTAGTCGCCGCTGTGGTCGTCGCCGGCCCCGGTGCCGAGGACGACGATGACGGCCAGCGCCGCGACCGCGGCGACCCCGATGGCGATGAGCCGCTTGCTCATGGGCCGGGGGGCGTGATGCTCGGATCGCAGTCCGAGCCCGCGGGGCTGTAGGGGTTGGAGCCGTCGGCGGCCGTCTGCGTCGACGAGCCGGGGCAGCGGCGGATCTTGCCGTTCTGCAGGCCGACCTGGCGCTGGGACGGCGGGAGCGCGGTGAGCGTGCCGCCGGAGCCGTTGTCCGAGAACGAGAAGGCGTTGACGATCGGCGAGATGCGCGCGAAGTGGCCGTTGGCGTCGTAGTTGGCCGTGGTCTGGCCGAAGTCGCGGAACCAGCCGATCAGGTCCGGGGCGTAGGGCCGGATGAACTGCAGCACCGGCGTGCCCTGCTGCAGGCCCTTGATGGTGTCCTTGAACGCCGGCGTCGCGACCTTGGTCAGGCGCGGCTGCTCGTTGAGCAGGTCGATCAGGTCGTTGCCCGCGCCGGGCCGGCTGATCAGCGTGCTGAGGTTCTTGACCGTCGGGCGCGCGTCGGCCAGCAGCGGGCGCAGCTGCTTGAAGAACGGGGCGAGGCGCGGGGCGACGGGCTTGGACGCGTCGACCAGCTTGTCGAGGTCGTCGAGCGTGGAGCGCAGGTCGACGAACGTGCTGTTGCCCTTGCGCAGCGTCGTCGGCAGCGCCTTGAGCGCCAGGTTGAGCGACTCGCCCTCGGAGGCGATCGCACCGGAGGCCGTGCTCGCGTTGGACACCAGCGACGTCAGGTCGCCCTTGCGCTCGGCCAGCGCGGTCGTGGCGCGGGCCGTGTAGACGATGAAGTCCTGCAGCGACTGCTGGTCGCGGTCGAGCTCGTTGACCAGGCGCGAGGTCGTGCTCAGCGCCGGGTTGAAGTACTTCAGCGCCTCGTTGGCCTGGGCGCCCTTGCCCGCGTACTGGGTGGCCGAGCCCTGGATGACCTTCTGGAGGTCGGCCCGGGTCTTGGGGTCGAGCGTGTCGAAGAGCTGGTCGAGGTCGACCGACGTCGTGGTCGAGTCGAGGCCGAGCTCGGCGCCGTCGTCGAGCTTGGGCCCGTTGTTGGGACCGGGCGCGAGCGAGATGAAGCGGTTGGCCTGCCCCGACAGCGAGCCGGAGCGGATCGTCGCGGTCGTCCCCTGGTGCAGCGGCGCGTAGGGCTCGTCGACCTGGATCCGGACCAGCGCCAGGTTGTTGTGCGACAGCTTGATCGAGGCGACGCGACCGATCCGCCGGCCGCCGATCTGCACGTCGTTGTCCCTGACCAGCTGGCCGGCGTTCTGGAACTCCAGCGTGTACTCGTGCTTGCTGTCGCCGCGCAGGAGCAGCACCGCCACGACGGCGACCACGACGACGGCGCCCAGCGCGGCGATGCGCGAAGCGGTCATCGCCGCACCTCGCGGAGCGGGCAGGGATCAGCACCCGCGCGCTGCGCGGGGATGCTGCTGGGACAAGACGAAGGGTGTGACAGGACCGTGTGGGGTTCGGTACAGGCCGGTGGGACCGGCCGATGATCTTCCACCTGAAGTGTTGAGCCGACGTTGCGACGCCGCCCGGCTCGAAGGCGGGTGCTACTCCATGCCGAGGGGACCCTGCGACTCGCCGGACAGGAACTGGCGCACGAACGCGTTCTCGGAGTTGAACAGCTCCTCGGCCGGACCGGACTCGACGATCCGCCCCTTCCACAGCACGCTGATGAACTCGGCCACACGGCGCGCGCTCATGATGTCGTGCGTGATGACCGTGTAGCAGCCACCGTTCTCCTCGTGGATCTCCTGGATCAGCTCGCACAGCAGCGCCGTGCGGACCGGGTCCAGGCCGGAGTCCGGCTCGTCGAACAGCACGATGTTCGGATCCAGGACAAGCGCACGCGCGAACCCGGCACGCTTGCGCATGCCCCCGGAGAGCTCGTTGGGCATCTTGTCGTAGGCGGAGCCGAGGCCGACCTCGTCGAGGCGCCGGCGCACGATGTCGAGGATCTCGTCCTCGCTCTTGTCCGTGTGCTGGCGTAGCGGGAAGGCCACGTTGTCGATCAGGTTCATCGAGCCGAAGAGCGCGCCGTCCTGGAACAGGACGCCGAAGCGCTTGCGCATGCCGAACAACTCGTCGTCGGTCATGTTCGGCACCGACTCGCCGTGGACGAGGACGTCGCCCTCGTCGGGGTAGAGCAGGCCGACCATGTGCTTGATGCACACGGACTTGCCCGTGCCCGACGGGCCGAGGATCATCGAGATCTTGCCCTCGGGCAGGCCCATGTTCAGGCCGCGCAGGATCTTGTTGCGGCCGAAGGCCTTGTGGACGTCGACGAACTCGACCGCGTCGGCGACGCCGGTCGG
>DASYBY010000439.1:0-3992 GCA_036500525.1 Baekduia sp.
CCTGTCCGTGGTCGGTGCAGACGGTACGCCGGTGCGGACCGCCGGGTCAACGTCGGCGGGAACCTCCGGCGCGCGGGCGGTGTAAAGGTGGCATGGCCCTGTCGACGCGAACCGCCCTCTTGCTGCGCAACGTTCACCGGATCTCCGTGGCCCTGGCCGCCGCGGCGGCGCTGACCGCGGCGCCGGCGGGCGCCAAGGGGATCACCGGCGTGTCGGTCTGCGGCGCCGACGGCTGCACCGCCGGCCACCTGAACCCACGCACGCTGGGGCCGCTGCTGGACTGGGGCACCGACGTCGCCGATCCCGGCCGGGCGCCGTTCCTGCGGATCAAGCAGCACATCGGCGACGGCGGCCAGACCTTCGGGATCACCACCGTCATCTACATCCCGGGCTCGGGTCTGCAGCGCCACGAGGAAGAAGGCGTGTGGACCCGGCCCTACCCCGACGCCGCCCGCCTCCTGAAGCGCCTGACGCACGGCATCCGCCCGCTGCCGGCGCGTGAGCTGCTGCCCCACCGCCCGTCCGGCCCACCGGTGCCCGAGGCGCCGAAGACGCCGGCGGTGGCGGCGCCCACCGCGTCGAGCACCGCGGACGGATCGCCCGGCGCGATCCTCACGGCCGGTGCCGTGCTGGCCCTCGCTCTCGGCCTCGCCGCCCTCGCCCTCCGCCGTCGGCGCGGCGGCGGCTCCGGAAGGCCCGCGATCGGGTGACGCTCGCGGAGACCTCCGAGGACGATCTCGTCTCCCGCTCGCGCCACGGCGACCGGGAGGCCTACGGGCTGCTCGTCGCGCGCCATCAAGAGGTCGCGTTCCGCACCGCCTACGTCATCTGCGGCGACGCGACCGAGGCCCAGGACGCCGCGCAGGAGGGCTTCATCAAGACCTACATCTCGCTCGCGCGCTTCCGCGACGGCGCGCCGTTCCGGCCCTGGCTCCTGCGTATCGTGGCCAACGAGGCGCGCAACCGGCGGCGGTCGGCGGGCCGGCGCGAGCACCTCGTCGCGCTCGCCGCCGCGCAGCCGGACGCGGGCACGGCGAGCGCGAGCGCGGAGGTCGCCGTCCTGGCCCGCGAGCGCCGCGCCACGCTGGCCGCGGCGCTGGGCCGGCTCGCCGCCGACCACCGCGAGGTGCTCGTGCTCCGCTACCTGCTCGACCTCTCCGAGCAGGAGTGCGCCGCCGTCCTCGGCTGCCGCCTCGGAACCGTCAAATCCCGCCACGCCCGCGCCCTGACCCGCCTGCGCGCCGAGCTCGCCGACGACCCGGAGGAGATCGCCCCCGATGGCCACGCCTGACCTCTCGCACGAGCTCCACGCCCTTCGTCCGGCGACCACCTGGCCGCCGACGCCCGACCTCGTCGCCACCGTCGTCGCCCGCCTGCCGCAGCCGGCGCCCGCCGCCGCGCCGCGCCGCGCCCCGCGCCGCCTCGCCATCGCCCTCCTCGTCGCCCTCCTCGCGACGCCCACCGCCGCCTTCGCGCTGCCCGGCCCGCGCCACGCGATCCTCGACGCGCTCGGTCTCCGGCACGTCACCGTCGAGCGCCGCGCCGCGCCCGCGGACTCCGCCGCCCGCGACCCCCACCTCGGCGACCGCACCACCCTCGCCGCCGCCACCCGCGCGGCCGGCTTCGTCCCCCGCATTCCCGAAGCCCTCGGCCCGCCGTCCCGCGTCTACGTCCGCGGCACCACCGTCACGTTCGCCTACAACAAGCCCAAGCCCCTGCTCTTCGCCCAGGCCATCGGGCGCCTGAACCACATCTCCCTCGACAAGGTCATCGCCGTCGAGGCCTACGCCCGCGCCGTCCGCGTCGCCGGCGCGCCCGGCATGTTCCTCGCCGCGCCGCACGCCTACCGGTGGTCGGACGCCACCGGACCGCTCGTGCGCTCCGGCCCGGCCCTGATCTGGGAGCGCGGCGGTCGCGTCTTCCGCCTCGAAGGCGAGCCGTCCATCGCACGCGCCGTGGCCATCGCCACCTCGGCCCGCTGAGCCGGACCGTGCGCCACCGCACGTTGCTCCCGGCCGGACACCGGGCAGGATGCGGACATGCGCGCCATCACGATCGCCGCCTTCGGCGACCCGCTCGAGCTGACCGACCGCCCGGACCCGAAGGTCGGCCCCGACTCGGTGCAGATCAGGATTCGGGCCGCGGGCGTCAACCCCGTCGACCTCGGCATCGTCGGCGGCCACCTCGACGCGTGGTTCCCCCATCGCTTCCCGCTGATCCCCGGCTGGGACGCGGCCGGGACGATCGAGGCGGTCGGCCCCGCCGTCGTCGACCTCGTCCCCGGCGACGAGGTGTACGCCTACTGCCGGAAGACCGAGATCGCCGAGGGCACCTACGCCGAGCTGGTCACCGTCCCCGCCGGCGTCGTCGCCCGCGTCCCGCACAACGTGTCGCTGCTGGAGGCCGGGGCGATGCCGCTCGCCGGCCTCACCGCCTACCAGGCGCTGACCGAGGGCCTGCGGATCGTCGAGGGCGACGCCGTGCTCATCAGCGCCGCGGCGGGCGGCGTCGGGCACTTCGCGGTGCAGATCGCCAAGGCGCTCGGCGCGACGGTCGTCGCCACCGCCTCGCCCAACCACCACGAGGCGGTGCGGGCGCTCGGCGCCGACCACGTCCTCGACTACCACGACAACACGGTCGCCGACCAGGTCCGCGCGATGTTCCCGCGCGGCGTCGGCGCCGCGCTCGACCTCGTCGGGGGCGAGGGGTTGACGCAGCTGCGCGAGTCGCTGCACCAGGGCGGCCGCATCGCCTCGATCGTCGATCCCGACCCGGCCGGCGACCGCGACGACCTCCGCGCCCGCTACGTCTTCGTCCGCCCGAGCGCGACCGAGCTGACGGCGCTCGCGAAGCTCGTCGACGACGGGCAGCTGCGCGTCGTGATCCAGGAGTCCTTCCCCCTGGAGCGCGCCGCCGACGCCCACCGGCTGATCGCCGAGGGCCACGTCCACGGCAAGCTGGTGCTCGAGATCTAGCCCCGATCCATGCGTGAACCGCGGGCGGCCGGGCACACCAGAGGCCATGCCGCCCGCACCCGTCGCCCGGGCCGACGCGCTGCTCGGTGCCGCGATCGAGTCCACCATCAAGGTCCACCACCGCCGGCGCCTGCGCCGTCTCGGCCAGCAGGTCGCGCTCGATCCGCCCGGCCCGCCCGCGCTGTTCGCCGCCGGCGACCCGCCGCCGCGCCCCGGCTGCCGGCTCCAGGTGCTCGTCGACGGCGCGGAGGCGCTCCCCGCGATCGCCACGGCGCTGCAGAGCGCCCGCTCCCACGTCCACGTCACCGGCTGGCACCTCGCCGCCCACTTCGAGCTGGTCCGCGGCGAGCGCCCGATCGTCCTCGGCGCGCTGCTGGCCGAGCTGGCCGAGCGCATCGACGTCCGCGTGATGGTCTGGGCGGGCGCGCCCGTGCCGGTCTTCCACCCGACGCGCAAGGAGGTCGCCGCCGGCGTCGAGGAGCTCGTGCGCGACACGCGGATCCGCTGCTTCCAGGATCCGCGTGAGCATCCCGTGCACTGCCACCACGAGAAGACCATCGTCATCGACGACGAGGTCGCGTTCGTCGGCGGCATCGACATGACCGACCTGGCGGGCGACCGCTTCGACACCTCCGAGCACCTGGCGCGGCGCCGCCTGGGCTGGCACGACGTCGGCACGCGTCTCGAAGGCCCGGCGGTCACCGACGTGGCCGAGCACTTCGCGATGCGCTGGCGCGAGGTGGCGGGCGAGCAGCTGCCGGCTCCGAAGCGGCTCGCGCCGCTCGAAGGGGAGGGGACGAGCACCGTGCAGGTCGTGCGGACCGTCGCCGAGGACATGTACGACGCCGTCCCGCGCGGCGACTTCCGGATCCTGGAGTCCTACGTCCGCGCGCTGCGCTCGGCCCGGCGGTTCATCTACCTGGAGAACCAGTTCCTGTGGTCGCCGGAGATCGTCGAGTTGTTGGTGGACAAGCTCGCGCACCCGCCGTCGCCCGACTTCCGCCTCGTCGTGCTCCT
>DASYBY010000440.1:0-5391 GCA_036500525.1 Baekduia sp.
TGCCTGGCCGGCGGCGCGGCGGGCGCGGCGGTCCACGTCGACTTCATCACCGAGGGCAACGACTGGGCGGTGGCGGTCGCGCTGGAGGCGGGGCTGTCGCTCTCGCCCGACGGCCCGGTGTTCGTGCGCGGCGACACCGGCCCGATGAAGCCCTACCTCCCCAGCGGGGCCTACTTGTGAGGCTCCGCCCCGCGACGCGGGCCGACATCCCGGCGCTGACGCAGCTCGTCCGGGTCTGCGACGAGTCGCAGCGCAGCTGGGCCGGCGACGTGCCGGTCCCGGCGCCGGAGGGCGAGGAGCTGGAGTGGGACCTGCGCTTCGCCCGCGCCGCCGCCTGGATCCAGGTGGCCGAGGAGGACGGGCGGATCGTCGGCGTCGTCGCGTTCGCCCGCGGCCAGGTCTCGCGCGACGACCGCACGGTGGTGCCGGGCCTGGCGCACGTCAGCGCCGTGTTCGTCGCGCCCGACCGCTGGCGGCAGGGGATCGCGCGGACGCTGCTGGACGCCGCCGAGGACGCGATGCGCGAGCGCGGGTTCGAGCGCGCGCAGCTGTGGACGCTGGAGGGCTCGCCCGCCGAGCGGCTCTACACCGCGCTGGGCTGGGCGCGCGACGGGCGCCGCGACGTGTTCCCGCCGATGGGGCTGGACACCGTCGCCTACGTCAAGGCGCTGTAGGCGCGGACGCGCCGCGCGGGCTACTCGTCGAACTTCAGCTCGGCCAGCGCCGCCCAGCGGGCGTCGGGGCCCTTCTCGTGCGCGTGGCCGGGCTCGGCGTTGTTGAGGTCGATCCCGCAGTCGGGGCAGAGCCCGCGGCAGCCGTAGCGGCAGAGGATCTGCGCCGGCAGGCCGAGCGAGAGCGAGTCGCGCACCCAGCCCTTGAGGTCGATGATGTCACCCTCGACGTAGGGCGAGTCGAGCTCGGGCCCCTCGCCGGGCTGGTCGATCTCGCGGACGTCGACGTCGTAGGCGGGCGACGCGGGCTCCAGGCAGCGCATGCACGGACCGTTGAGCTTGGCGCGCAGCTGCAGGTGCAGCGCGACGCCGCCGCCGGTCATGCGCGAGATGTCGAGCTTGACGGGCACGGGCGCCGGATAGACGACGTACGTCTCGTTGCTGAGCTCGAAGTCGTCGAGCAGGACCTCGAGCTCGAGGCGGCGTGCCTCGCCCGCGCGCAGGTTCACGGGGCCGAGGTCGAAGGTGTCGGTGCGGGCGGACATCCCCTCCGAGGGTAGATCATGGATCGATGCGCGCGATGGTCCTCGATCGTCCGGGTACGCCGCTGCGGCTCGCCGAGCTCCCCGAGCCCGTACCGGGGCGCGGCCAGCTGCTGCTGCGGGTGCGCGCCTGCGGCGTCTGCCGGACCGACCTGCACGTCACCGACGGCGAGGTGATGCAGTCGCACACGCCGCTGGTCCTCGGGCATCAGATCGTGGGCGAGCGGACCGACACCGGCGAACGGGTGGGCGTGCCGTGGCTCGGATGGACCGACGGGACGTGCCGGTACTGCGCCGCGGGTCAGGAGAACCTGTGCGAGCAGGCGCGCTTCACCGGCAAGGACCTCGACGGCGGCTTCGCGGAGTGGACGGTCGCCGACGAGCGCTTCTGCCTGCCGCTGCCCGACGATCTGGACGACGCGCACGTCGCGCCGCTGTTGTGCGCGGGGCTGATCGGGCTGCGGACGCTGCGCGCCGCGGGCGATCCGGCGCGTGTCGGGCTCTACGGCTTCGGCGCCGCGGCGCACCTCGTCAGCCAGATCGCGGTCTGGGAGGGCCGCGAGGTGTACGCCTTCACGCGGCCGGGCGACACGCGCGGGCAGGCGTTCGCCCGCGAGCAGGGCGCGGTGTGGGCGGGCGGCAGCGACGAGGCGCCGGGTGGCGAGGCGGCCTCGCTGGACGCCGCCCTGATCTTCGCCCCGGCGGGCGAGTTGGTGCCCTTGGCGCTGCGGGCCGTGCGGCCGGGTGGCACGGTGGTCTGCGGCGGGATCCACATGAGCGACATCCCGTCCTTCCCCTACGCCGACCTGTGGGGCGAGCGGCAGCTGCGCTCGGTCGCGAACCTCACGCGCGCCGACGGCCACGAGCTGCTCGCCCTGGCCCCGCGCGTCCCGCTGCACCCGCAGGTCACGACCTACCCGCTGGAGCGCGCCCAGGACGCGCTCGACGACCTGCGGTCGGGCGCGCTGGAGGGCGCGGCGGTCGTCGTGCCTTAGGAGTTGGCCTTCTCGGGGTCGTCGGCGAGCTCCCGCTTGAGCACCTTGCCGGTCGCGTTGCGGGGCAGCTCGTCGAGGAACACGATCTCCCGCGGGACCTTGTAGGACGCCAGGTTGCTCTTGATGTAGGCCTTGAGCTCGTCCTCGGTCACGGCGCCGGGTGTCGAGGTGACGACGAACGCGCGCAGGCGCTGTCCGAACTTCTCGTCGGGCACGCCGAGGACCGCCGCCTCGTCGACCCCCGCGTGGTGGCTGAGCAGGTCCTCGACCTCGCGCGGGAAGACGTTCTCGCCTCCGGAGACGATCATCTCGTCGTCGCGGCCGTCGACGAACAGGCGCCCGCCGGCGTCGAAGTGGCCGACGTCGCCGGTCGACATGAGGCCGTTGATGACGGCCTTGTTGCCGCCGCCGGTGTAGCCGTCGAAGACCAGCTCGTTGCCGACGAAGATGCGGCCGGTCTCCCCCGCGGCCACCTCGGCGCCGTTCTCGTCATACAACTTGACGATCGTCCCGAACGGCGGCCGGCCCGCGGTGCCGGGCGCGGCGCGCAGGTCGACCGGCTGGGCGATCGTGGCCCACGCGACCTCGGTCGACCCGTACAGGTTGTAGAGGACGTCGCCGAAGCGGTCCATGACCTCGGTGGCCAGCGGGCCGGGCAGCGCCGAGCCGCTGGCGCCGATGATCTTCAGCGCCTGGAGGTCGTAGCGGTCGATGGTCTCGGGCGGCAGCTCCAGGATCCGCGACAACATGACCGGGACGACGACGAGCGTCGTGCACTCGTGCTGCGCGCAGGCGCTGAGCGCGTCCTCGGGATCGAAGCGGCGGCGCAGCACCAGCTGGGCGCCGAGCGCCATGCCAAGCGTGAAGTGCGCGAAGCCCCAGGAGTGGAACATCGGCGCCGCGACCAGCCACGGCTCCTCGGCGCGCAGCGGGATCTTCGACAACAACCCGGCGGCCGGCAGCAGCGACTTGGGCTGGCTGCGGTTGGCGCCCTTGGGCGTGCCGGTCGTGCCCGAGGTGAGGATGACGACGCGGCCCTTCTCGGCGGGCGGCGTGAGGCCGGCGGTGTCGCCCTGGGCGATCAGGTCCTCCAGGAGCGGATCGCCGGCCGGCTTGCCGTCCTCGCCGTCGAACCAGGCGACGAAGCGCTTGCGGCGCTTGCCGGCGTCCTGGACCAGCTCCGCGAACTCCTGGTCGTAGACGATGGCCTTGGGCTTCTCGCGCCGGCAGACGTCGGTGATCTGCGGCCCCGCGAACATCGTGTTGAGGTACAACGCGTTGGCGCCGAGCTTGGAGCAGGCGACGGTCGCGTCGATGAAGCCGCGGTGGTTGCGGCAGAGGATCGCGACGCCGTCGCCCTCGCCGATGCCGAGATCGCTCCACGCGTTGGCCAGCGCGTTGGTGCGCTGCTCGATCTCGCGGAAGGTGAGCGTGCCCAGCTCGTCGACGATGCCGATCTTGTCGGGTCGGCGGACCGCGGAGACCGTGTAGCCGGCGGCGGGCGTCGGGCCCCAGCGCAGCATCGTGCTGGCCATCTGGACGATCTTCTCCGGCCGCATCGGCCGGATCACGCCCGCCTCGGCCAGGACCTTGACGGCCTGGACGCGGTTGGCGATCAGCTCGAGGACGTGCTCCACGGGTGACATTGCGGGCAATATCGCAGTTGAACGTCCTCGTATGCTGCGATCGCGGTCCGCTGGTCAGGGGAGGATCAGGCCGCTCGGCAGGTCGCCGCGCTCGATCAGGCCGCGGATATCGCCCGCGCGGCGCGGGTTGAGGAAGACGTGGCGCTGCCCGACGCTCGGCTTCTCGGCCAGCAGCCCGGCCAGCAGCAGGGCTTCCCCCACCTCGTCGGCGAGCGCGCGGTCGTTGCCGGCGAAGCCGCGCGCGAGGTGGCTGAAGTCAGTGTGGTAGCCGCCCCACTTGCCCATGCCGTCGAGCCGCTGGAGGATCCGGCGGGCCACGCGGCGCGACGGATCGGGGTCATCGTGCGGACGTGACACGTCGCCGGCGCTCTGGGCGGCCTCCAGCACGGCGAGGACGGCCTCCTCGTGCTCGGCCAGCGACGCGGGGTCGGCGGGACGGCCGCCGAGGCGCGCGATCTCCAGGGCGACGACCAGCGGGTGGGCGGCGCCGATGGGGGCGCGAAGGTCGGCGACGTCCTCCAGCACCGCGGCGGGGACCGCGACGGCGCGGGCGCGGAGGCGATCGACGGGCTGGACCTGCTCCTCGAAGGCCAGCGGCACCAGCTCGGCGTCGGTGTCGGGCGCGGCGACGTGCAGCGCGAGGTGGCCGTCGAAGGTCCCGGCGGTGAGCGTGCCGGGGCCGGAGGCCTCGACGATCGCGCCCACGATCGCCGCGGCCAGCAGCCAGGCGCGCTCGTCGACGGCGTCGGGGTCGGCGCGCAGCTCGGGGGCGACCGGCGCGACGGCGACCAGGCCGTCCTCGCGCGCGGCGACGGCGACGAGGACCGGGTGGTCGTAGCCCGAGCGCGGCAGCGGCAGCTCGGCGGCGCCGTGCTCCAGCTCGCGCGCGAGGAGCGTGCGCAGCAGGCCGGCATGGTCGCGCGGGGCGTTCACCCCGCCGGCCTCGGCCAGCGCCTCGTCGATGCCGCTGAGGGTCGTTCGCATCGTCACCATCGAGCGTAGTGGCCGTTCTGGCAGGGGGCGTGTGTGGCGCGGCGATTCCCCGAGGATGCGGGTCGGGATGCACGCGATCGTGCGTTCCGTCGGGTGCCGCGCCTACCTTCCCCTGATCTCCATGGAAGCCGCCACGCCCCTGCACCACACCTCCGTCCGCCGCATCGGCGATCGGCTCGTCGCCGACGGCCTCGTCGTCGAGGACGAGACCGCCGTCCGCCTGGCCGGTGAGGCGCCCGACGCGGGCCGCTTCCTGGTCGACGCGATCGAGGTGGGCGCTCGCATCCTCGATCGCGAGCAGGTCGGCGCGAACGCGGACTTCGTCAAGGCGGAGTTCGAGAAGGCGGCGCGGGACCTGAAGTCGGAGTTCACCGACCGCGCGAAGGGCGTCGCCGATCGCCTGGACCAGAAGGTCGACGAGGTCTTCCAGGCCGACGACGGCGTCGTGGCCAAGATGATGGCCAAGCACTTCGCCGACGAGTCGTCGACGGCCGTGCAGCACAAGGTCAAGGCGGTGCTCGACGCGGTCGCGACGCAGATGCGC
>DASYBY010000441.1:0-2477 GCA_036500525.1 Baekduia sp.
CAGGGCGGGCTGGCCAACGAGATCGCGCTGGTCAGCGGCCAGGGCCCGACGCCGCAGACCGCGCTCAACTGCCCGGAGTACGCCGACATCGCGCCCGCGACGATCGACAAGGACGGGCAGGTCCTGGGCGACGGGTGCGTCTACCCCGCCGCGACGCAGACGCTCGGCGACCAGCTCTCGGCCGACGGCAAGTCGTGGAAGGCCTACGTCGAGGACATCGGCAACGGCCCCGCGCCCGAGGCGACGACCTGTCGCCATCCCGCGCTCGGCACCGCCGACGCCGAGCAGGCCCCGCGCCCCGGCGACGCCTACGTGACCTGGCGCAACCCCTTCGTCTACTTCCACTCGATCGTCGACGACTCCGCCTGCGCGAGCGACGACACCGGCCTCTCCCAGCTCTCCTTCGACCTGACCTCGGCCGCGACCACGCCGTCGGTCTCCTACATCGTCCCCAACCGCTGCCACGACGGCAGCGACGAGCCGTGCGTCCCCGGCCAGCCCGCCGGCCTGGCAGCGGCCGACACGTTCCTGAAGTCGACGGTCGAGCAGATCCAGCGCTCCCCGGCCTACAAGGACGGCGGGCTGATCGCGATCACCTTCGACCAGGCGCCCGCGACCGGCGACGGCGCCGACACGACCTCCTGCTGCACGACGGTGCCGTTCCCGAACCTGCCGTCGACCGCGACCCCGGCCAGCACGGCGGTCCCGTCCGGCACGCTCCCGGCGAGCACGGCCACGCCCGCGCCATCGGACGCCGTGCCCGCCGTGCCCACCCCGCCGGCCGCCACCGACGGCGCGCCCGCGAGCACCACCGTCCCCGGCACGACCTCCACGCCCGCCTCGGGCGTCCTGCCCGGCGACGGCAGCCTCCCGGGCGGGGGCCGTACCGGCCTGCTCCTCCTCTCCCCCTTCGTCGAGCCGGGCACGACCAACCTGGCCGACTCCTACAACCACTTCTCGCTCCTGCGCAGCATCGAGGACCTGTTCGGCCTCGACCACCTCGGCTACGCCGCGGACCCCGCCCTGCCGGCGTTCGACAAGGTGGTCTACAACGTGAAGGCGAAGACGAAGTAGCGAGCGCCGGCGTCGCGGGCGTCAGCCCGCGGCCAGCTCGTCGTACGTGACCGCGCTGCGCCCGCGCGCGTCGCGCAGGACCCTCTCGATGGCGCCCACGCAGCGCGGGTGCTCGAGGTCGGCGGGGTGCAGCTCCAGCCGCAGCAGCTCGCCGCTGAGCAGCGCGCCGATCCGCACGACCGAGGGCGACGTCCAGCGCCGCATCGTCGTGGAGGTGCCCAGCGAGAGCGCGGGCGCGGTGGTCGAGTCGCGGTTGGCGCGGTGCAGCCGGCCGGCGCCCGCCCACCAGTCGAAGGTCGCGGCGAGCGTCTCGCGCAGCGCCGAGGTGTAGGCGTAGGCCGGCGCGACGAACCCGCGCGGCTGGATCCCCGCGAGGCGCAGGACGCGGCGGCCGGCGAGCACCGCGCGGCGCGTCTCGTCGACGTCGAGGCCGACGAACTCCGCGTCCTCGCCGCCGCGCATGCTCGCGACGATCTGCTGCTTGGGCGTGCCGCGGCGCACCTGGCGGTGCTGGAAGCCGTGCTGGGCGACGGCGTCGCCGCCACGGGCGCAGTCGTCGAGCCACTGCGCCATCTCGGGCCGGCGGTCCTGGAAGGGATGGAGGTCGGGCGCGGGGATGACCAGCAGCGTCACGCGGTCGACGCCGTGGTCGTTGAGCCAGTCGCGGATCAGCGCGCAGCGCTCGAACGTCGCGGGCTCGACGTCGTGCAGCGACACGGCGATGGTGCCGCTGCGCCGGCTCATCCGAGGAGGTCCCTGAGCGAGTCCTGCTCGGCGCGGAACACCCGGTCCCAGCGGTGCCGCCAGCCCAGCGTCGCGGCGGCCAGCGGGTCGGCGGGCGCGGAGCGGGCCTCGGCGATCGCGCGGTCCAGGTCGTCGGGGTCGCCGGGGACGAAGCCGTGGCCGAGGTGGCCGATCGTGTGGCGCGCCGGCGCGGTCGAGCACGCGGCCACCGGGACGCCGCACGCGGCGGCCTCCAGCGCGACGAGCCCGAACGTCTCGTGCTCGCCGGGCATCACCACGCAGCGCGCCGCCGCGTAGCGCCGGGCCAGGCGCTCGGGGTCGCGCGTGTGCGGGCGGAAGCTGATGCGGGCGCCGAGTCCGAGACGCTCGGCGCGCGAGCGCAGCGTCTCCTCCAGCGGCCCGCTGCCGACCAGGCGCAGAGGCCAGGGGTCGGCGCTGCGCACGGCGGCGTCCAGCAGTTCCAGGACGCCCTTCTCGCGCGACAATCGCCCGACATACAGCACATGGTCGCCGCGGGGCACGTCGGCCCGCGGCCGGAAGGCCTCGTGCACGCCGAGGCGCAGCGGCATCGTCGCCAGCCGGCCGCAGTCGGCCATCGTGTCGACGTTGGACATCACGGCGTCGACGTGGCGCGAGGCGCGGCGCAGCCAGCCGCGCAG
>DASYBY010000442.1:0-6451 GCA_036500525.1 Baekduia sp.
CCCCGTCGACGGGATCTTCGGCACGGGCACGCTGCGCTCGGTCAAGCACTTCCAGCGCGAGCACCACCTGCACGCCGACGGCATCGTCGGCGCGGGCACCTGGGCGATGATCCGCCGGGCCCGCAAGGCGCACACGAGCTCCGGCTCGACGTCGAGCGGCGGCGGCAGCGTCCGCGTCGCCACCCGCGGCGCGTCGGTCCGGCTGCTGCAGCGCCACCTCGGCGTCAGCGCCGACGGCGTCTTCGGCCCCGGCACGGCCAGCGCCGTCAAGCGCTACCAGCGCGCCCACGGGCTGACCGCCGACGGCATCGTCGGTCCCGGCACGTGGTCGGCGCTCGGCGTGAACGGCTCCCATCCGGTGCTCAAGCGGGCCAAGCTCGGCGGCGGGTCCGGCGGCGGAGGCGTCCCGCGCCACGTCGCGCTGCTGCAGCGGGCGGTCGCCGCCGGCAACCGCATCGCCCGCTTCCCCTACGTCTACGGCGGCGGCCACGGCAGCTTCCACGCCTCCGGCTACGACTGCTCGGGCTCGGTCTCCTACGTGCTGCACGCCATGGGCCGCCTGGACACGCCGGAGGACTCCGGCCAGCTGATGTCCTACGGCAAGCCCGGCCCCGGCCGCTTCGTCACGATCTACGCCAACGCCGGCCACGCCTTCATGGTCATCAACGGCCGCCGGTTCGACACCTCCGGGCGCTCCGGCTCCGGCTCGCGCTGGCAGGCCGACGACCGGTCGTCGGCGGGCTACACCGTGCGGCACCCGCCGGGCCTGTAGGCCGCGCCGCGCGGCGTGCGGTCGCCGACCGCGTGCACGCCGCCCAATGGTCGATGATGCGCGCGTGCTCCACCTCCGCGCGCCGCTGACCGCCGCCCTGCTGGGCATCGCGACGCTCCCGGGCGCGGCGACGGCCGAGACCGTCCAGCCGATCGCCGGCGGCGGCCCCGCGACCTGCCTGCGCGCGACCGGAGCCGACGGCGTGGCGGCGCTCGCCCAGCCGAGCGAGGCCGGGCAGACCGAGCTGCTGACGGCGACGCCCACCGACGTCCTGCCCGGGCCGGCGATCGCGCTCGGTCCGCTGCTGCAGTGCGCCGAGGCGGCGACGGCCGGCGGCGCTGCGGTCGTGGCCGGGCCGATCGTCACCGGTCACCGGACCTGGGTCGCCGCGGTGGTCCACGACCCGGGCGCGCCGTTCGGGCCGCCGGCGCTGCTCGCCGCCGGCACGCTGCCGCTCGACATCACGGTCGCCGTCTCGTCGCGCGGCGATGCCACGGTCGCGTGGATCGAGCAGAGCGACCTGCCGGCGCCGCGCACGCGGCCGGACGCCGATCCGCTCCGGAGCCGTCTCCGGGTCGCGCAGCGGCCGGCCGGCGGTCCGTTCGGGCCGGCGAGCACCCTGGCGTCCTGGACCGCCGACTATCCGTCGGAGGGCACGGGCACCGTGGTCGCGGCCTACGACGCGGCCGGGGCGCCGACGCTCGCCTGGATCCAGAACGGCAGCCGCGACGGCCCGGCGCTGGACCCCGTGCAGGTCGCCTCCGGCGCTCCGGGCGGGCCGCTCGGAGCGGTTGCAGGGCCTGGCCGCCGGCGCCACCGAGGGCGTCAGCGAGCTCGGTCTCGCCGTGTCACCGGAGGGCGGTGCCCTCGTGGCCTTCACGGCCGACGGCGCCGTGGGCGTGTCCGAGCGCGCGCCGGGCCAGGCCTCGTTCGCGAGCCTCGGGCCCGTGGCGGGCGTCGCCCCGGAGAGCGGCCCCGGCGATCGCGCCACCGACGGGGCTCCCGCGGTCGCGTTGCGCGACGGCGGGACGGCGCTCGTCGCGTGGCGCGGCACCACGCTGGCCGGCGGCCGCGAGATCGACGACGAGGTCCACGCGATCGTCCGGACCGGTCGCGGCGCCTTCGGGGCGCCGCAGATGCTCGACGCGGGCGCGAGCCGGCCCGACTTCAGCTCCACCGGGGACGAGTCCTTCATCACCGTCGACGACCCGCACAACCCGACCGAGAACGACGACCTGGGGCTGCGGGCCGCGCTGGCCGACGACGGGCGCTTCGTGCTCGCCTGGCGGCGCGACATCTACGGCGCGACGCCGCGCGTGCGGACCGCGACGCGGCGTCCCGACGGCTCCGTGCAGCTCCGTGAGCTGGGCAGCCCCTGCCGCCCGCCGGCCGGTGTCGCGGCGGTCCTGCGGGCCGACGGTCCCGCCGTCGTCTTCGCCGACGACGCGGTGGCCCGGGTGTCGATCGACGGCCCGCCGTTTCACGGCGGACGGCTCCACACGCTGAGCGCCGACGAGCTGCTGACCGTCCCGGCGGCCGCGCCGGCGCCGAAGGTCCACGCGATCCTCAAGGCCACCCAGCGCCTCCGCTACGGCCAGAAGCTGAGGATCCCGATCGCGTGCGACAGCGCGTGCGACGTCCGCGTCGAGGTGCCCGCTCCCCGCACGCACGGTGGGAGCCTGGACAAGGCCGCGGACGCCGACGGGATCACGGCGCAGGCCGGCTACGCCACGTGGGTGACGCTGGACCCCGGGACGGGCACGCTGGTCGATCCGCGCCGGCACGGCGTGCCGCTGCACTTCACGGCGTGCTCGCCGGACGGCACCTCCGCGACGACGACCACCGTCGTCCAGCCGGCCCGCCAGGTCCCGCCGCGCACCGGCCCGATGCCGCTCGACCTGCGCGCCCGCCGCGCCGGCGGCCGCATCCTCGTCACGTGGCGGATCGCCCGGCCGCTGGGCCGCGTGGCGTTCGACGTCACCGGCCTGAACCGGGGCATCGACGGGCTGACCGACGTGATCGCCACGACGGTCCCGGGTCGCCGCCGCGCCCGCTTCAGCGCAACCCTGCGCCCCAAGCGCCCGGCGCTGGTCACCCTCGTCTCGGTCGAAGGGCGGACGCTGGAGCCGCCGTTCCGGGGCGGCGAGGGGACGGCGCTGCTGCCGCCGCGAGGCCACTAGCGCCGGATGGCGCAGCGCTTCGGCGCGCGGCGCGCGGTGTGCGCGCGCGCCGAGGCCTTCGTCGCGCAGCGCGCGACGGGCTTCTTGGTCTTGGCGGCGGTGGCCGTCCCGCGGGAGCCGAAGTCGGTGACGTAGGTGCCGGCCGGCCCGTCGATGCCGGGGCGCGGCGAGCCGGCGGCCAGGCCGATGCCGATCTCGGTGAACGAGGCGTTGAGGATGTTGGCGCGGTGACCGGCGCTGTGCATCCAGCCGTCGACGATCGACGCCGGCGTGCCGAGCTCGCCCGAGCCCCAGGCGATGTTCTCGCCCACGGTCCACATGGTGGTCGCCGCGACCCAGCCGGAGGCCTTGATGCGCTCGACCATCGTGCCGCCGCCCGGCGAGACGTGATCGAAGAACTGGCGGGCGACCATGTCGCGGGCGTAGTCGCCGGAGGCGACGTCCAGCGTCGCGGACTCCGAGAAGGCCGGCAGGCCGTGGTCGGCGCGCTGCTCGTTGAGCAGGCAGAGCGTCGCGGCCGGGGCCGCGGCGTCGGTCGGCGCGCCGTCGGCGCCGTCGCACGCGGCCAGCGCCGGAGCGGGCAGCGCCAGCGCCGCGAGGACGCCGCAGGAGAGCAGGATTCGGCGGGCGGGGAGAGACACTCCACCCCGGATCGGGACCAAGGCCGCGGTCCATAAGCGCATCTTGAGCCACGTGGACGCTTGTCCGAGATACGGGGCGGCGGGGCCGTCCCCGGCCGTGCGGGGCCGGGGACGCCCACCGTCTGACCACCATTCCGGTCCAGCAGAACACGGTGGCCAAGCTGGGTCAGCCGATCGTCAGCAGGAGCCGATCGACGGGGTCGACGCGCACGGGGATCGTGGCGCCGGGCTGAAGGCTGGGAGCGAGCGTGCGGGCGACCGCCTGGCGGTGGCGCACCGGGTACGGGCCGCTGCCGTCGACCGACACGGTCAGGTCGAACTCCATCGTCGTCCCGGCGCCGTCGGGCAGCGCGATCTCGCGGACGGCGTCGATGGTCGCGGTCCCGAGGCGGCCGGGGCGCACCATGCCCAGGTCGTGGGGTGGCGCGATCGCGCCGTCGGCCTGCTGTCGGAGGTTGTCGATGTCCTGCAAGAACCCCATGTGTGCTGCTCCTGAAGGGATCGGGGGGCGGTCGATCCCGACGGTACGGCCGGGCCCGCGAGCCGTCAGTGTCGATCCGGTATCAGAACCGGTCTCCGGCCCGGCTCAGGCGCGCGGCGTCATGAACGCCACGGGGACCGCGAGGCCCGCGCCGCGGCGGACCGAGGCGATGCGGCGCCCCGGCTGGACCGCGTCGCGCGGCCCGCTGACGGCCTCGGGACCGAGCATGGCGCAGGTCGCGTCGAGATCCTCGGAGACGAACGTCACGCCCCACAGGCGCGCCGGGCCGTCGCC
This sequence comes from Baekduia sp., assembly GCA_036500525.1. Lineage (GTDB taxonomy): Bacteria > Actinomycetota > Thermoleophilia > Solirubrobacterales > Solirubrobacteraceae > Baekduia. Next base: position 4,369 of record DASYBY010000442.1, read on the forward strand.
GGCCGGCTCGGGCGGGCCGACGACCTCGACGATCGCCTCCGCCGTCAGCAGGAACCCCTGGCGCAGCGGGCGCTCGGGCGTGCCGGCGTCGCGCACGGCGCGCAGCTCGAAGCCGGCCGCCTCCAGCGCCTCGAACGTGCGGACGGTGTCGGGCGTCATCAAGACCACGTGGTCGATCGCGACGGTCCCGTTGGGGTGCGCCGGCGCGGGCCGCGCGGCGTCGTCGTCAGCCGCGCCCACCGTGGTCGGCAGGCCGTCGATGCCGCCCGCCGCGGGGATCGCGCCCTGCAGCGTCCACCCCACGATCCCGTCGGTGCCGCCGCGCAGCATCAGGTCGGTGCTCCCCACGCGGCAGCGCCCGTCGCCGTCGACGGCGAACCCCAGCGCGGTCCACGCCCCGGCGCCGTCGGCGACGTCGAGGGCGACCAGGCGCGGCCGGCTCACGCCGGGGCCTTCTCTCCCTCGCCCTGGGCCGCCAGCGCGGCGTAGCGCCCGCCGCGCTCGATGAGCTCCTCGTGCGTGCCGCGCTCGATCAGCCGGCCGTGGTCGAGGACGACGATCTGATCGGCGTCGCGGATCGTCGAGAGCCGGTGGGCGATCGCGATCGTCGTGCGGCCCGCGGCCAGGCGGTCCAGCGCGTCCTGCACGGCGCGCTCGGTCTCGGTGTCCAGCGCGCTGGTGGCCTCGTCCAGGACGAGGATCGGCGGGTTGCGCAGCACGACGCGGGCGATCGCGATGCGCTGCTTCTCGCCGCCGGAGAAGCGGTAGCCGCGCTCGCCGACGACGGTGTCGTAGCCGTCGGGCAGCGACGCGATGAGGTCGTGGATCTGCGCGGCGCGCGCCGCGGCCTCGAGCTCGTCGTCGGTCGCCTCGGGCCGCGCGAAGCGCAGGTTCTCGCGGATCGACGCGTGGAAGAGGTAGGTGTCCTGTGAGACCAGGCCGACGGTCCGCGCCAGCGAGGCGAAGCTCGCGTCACGCACGTCGACGCCGTCGATCGTCACCCGCCCGCCGCGCACGTCGTAGAGCCGCGCGGTCAGGTAGGCCAGCGTCGTCTTGCCGCTGCCGGTCTCCCCCACGATCGCGGTGAACGAGCCGGGCGCGACGTCGAGGTCGATGCCGTCGAGCGTCAGCGGCGCGTCCTCGTCGTAGGCGAACGTGACGTCCTCGAAGCGCACCTCGCCCCGGATGTCGTGCAGCTGCACCGGATCGGGCCGCTCGGCGAGGTCGATCTTCAAGTCCAGGTACTCGAAGATGCGATGGAAGAGCGCCATCGAGCTCTGCAGGTCGACCGACACCGACAACAACGAGCCGATCGGGAACAGCAGCCGCGTCTGCAGCGTCGTGAAGGCGACGAGCGTGCCGACGCTGATCGCCGACGTCTGCCCCGCGAACCAGTAGACGAGCGCCGGCATGATCGCGAAGCTCATCTGCACGGTCGCCATCCGCCAGCGGCCGGCCATGCGCGAGCGCACCTCCAGCGACGCCAGCTCCCGCGACTCGGCGGTGAAGCGATCGACCAGCTCGTCGCCGCGGCCCATCGTGCGGCCGAGCAGGATGCCGGTGACCGACAGCGACTCCTCGACCAAGGACGACATGTCGGCCACGCGGCCCTGGCGCTGGGCGGTGATCTTGCGCCGCTCGCCGCCGACGCGGCGCGTCATCCACACGAAGAACGGCAGCACGACCAGCGAGAACGCGGCCAGCCGCCAGTCCAGGGCGAACATCGCGCCGATCGTCGCCAGCACCGTCGTGACGTTGGCGACGATCGAGGTCGCCGTGCTCGTCACGACGCTCTGGATGCCGCCGATGTCGGACGCGATCCGCGACTGCACCTCGCCCGTGCGGGTGCGCGTGAAGAAGGCCAGCGACATGCGCTGCAGGTGGCGGTACACCGCGGCGCGGAGGTCGTGCATGACCTCCTGGCCGACGATGTTGGACAAGTAGGTCGAGGCCACGCCGAGGGCGCCGGTGACGATCGCGACGGCGATCATCCCCAGCACGAGCCACGTCAGCTGCACGTTGTCGCGGTCGGGGATCGCGCTGTCGAGGACCTCGCGCAGCAGGAACGGCGAGATCATGCTCA
>DASYBY010000443.1:0-6862 GCA_036500525.1 Baekduia sp.
CCGCGACGTCGCCGTGGCCGGTGCCGCCTCCGTCGCCTCGGCGACCGAGGCCATGGTCGCCGTCCGCAACGCGTCCAGCGAGGCCACCGAGGCCATTCGCGACCTCGGCGCCAAGTCCGAGCAGATCGGCGGCATCGTCGATGCCATCACCGGCATCGCCGAGCAGACCAACCTGTTGGCCTTGAACGCGGCCATCGAGGCCGCCCGCGCCGGCGAGCAGGGCCGCGGCTTCGCCGTCGTCGCCGAGGAGGTCCGCAAGCTGGCCGAGGAGTCCCAGCAGGCCGCCGCCTCGATCTCCGCCCTGATCGGCGAGATCCAGACCCAGACCAAGCACGCGGTCGAGGTCGTCGAGCTCGGCGGCCAGCGCACCGACGAGGGCGCCGCCACCGTCGAGCAGGCCCGCGAGGCGTTCGACGTCATCAACGACCACGTGCAGGAGATGAGCGGCCGGGTCAGCCAGATCGCCGCCGCCGCGCAGCAGCTCTCAGCGACCTCGACGCAGGTCGGCGACGAAGTCGCCTCCATCGCCGCCGTCGCCGAGCAGACCTCCGCCGCCACGCAGCAGGTCTCCGCATCGACCGAGGAGACGTCCGCCTCCACCGAGCAGATCGCCGCCTCCGCCCAGACCCTGGCGGCCACCGCCGCCGAGCTCCGCCACCTCGTCGGCCAGTTCTCGCTGGTCGGCGAGCGCGAGACGGTCTAGCCACCAACCCCGGCCCGGTCCGGGGCGCCTTCCGCGCTCCGGGCCGGGCGTCTGCGCGTGGCAGACCGGGAGCGATGAGGTCTGCAGATCAGTGGAGCCGTAGACTCGCGTCGCGTGACCGGAACCCTGAGCGTCGCGCAGGCCGAGCCGATGGCCGGTGCGGAGCCGCGCTGGGCGCGCTGGCTGACCTACTTCCCGTTCGTCGCTGGCGGCGGGCTGGCGGCGCTCTACGTCATCGGCGCCCTGACGCGGACCACGCAGCTCATGGGCGCGGACGTGACGGTCCGCGACACGCTGCCCCTGGTGCCGCTGCAGCAGCTCCTGGCGGTGGGAATCGGGGCGGTCGTGCAGTCGGCGACGTACCTGCCGGTCGTTGCGCTCTTCGGACTCTTCGCGCTCGTCAGCACCGCGCGGGAGCGCCGGCGACTCGCCGAGGGGGACGGGGAGGACCCGGTCCCGGAGATCGACGCGGAGGCGCTGGCCGGTGCTGCTGCGCTGCGGCATGCCGGGCACCGGGACGAGGCGGCCCGTGTGACGCTCCTGGCGCTCCTGCGACGGACGTGGAAGCAGTCGGCCCTCGGCTTCGCGCTGTTCGCGCTGTGCATGGTCCTGGCGTACGCGCCGGTGACCGCCCTGACCCTCGTCGTCCTGACAGCGGTGCTGATCCTCGTGATCGTCGCGTCTCCGCGCGTGCTGGCGCTCGGGCATCCATGGGCGTTCGCCGCGGTCGTGACGGGCTTCGTCCTGACGGTGACGATCGTCAACGCCTACATCTACCCGCAGCCGCTGGCCCGTGTCATCGTCGCGCGCACCGCCGGGCAGCCGGACGTGCGCGGTGGTCTGGTCGTCGACACGGGCTCGACGTGGTACGTGTGCGACGCGCGGAACCACGTCATCGGCATCCCGGCGTCCCAGGTGCGCGAGGTGCGTACCCGGTCGCACGGCCGTAAGCGCCCGGATGCCCTCACGGTGCGCCTGGTGCGGTGGCTGCTCTAGCGAGCGCGTCCGCTACGCCGCGCGCTGTGTGTTGCGCCCGGCGCGCTTCGCCTCGTACAGCGCCTCGTCGGCCTCGCGCAGCAGTGCGCTGAGGTCGTCGCCTTTGGCGCGGGAGGTGGCTGCTCCGATGGAGATGCCGACCTGGAGTGCTGGGTCGGAGAAGGCTTGGGCGACGTCGGCGAGGATGCGTTGGGCCAGCACCGCTTCGGGGTCGGGGGCGGTGGTGATGACCGCGAACTCGTCGCCGCCGAGGCGCCCCGCCAGGCCGTGAGAGGCGAGGATGCGGCCGATCTCGGCGAGGACGAAGTCGCCGGTGTGGTGGCCGTGAAAGTCGTTGATGCGCTTGAAGTGGTCGACGTCGCAGATGAGGATCGTCGCCGCGTGGTCGTCGAGCTGCTTGCGTGCGGCGATGGACCAGTAACGGCGGTTGAGCAGGTCGGTGAGGTCGTCGGTGCTGGCCTCGCGCTCCAGGCGCGACACCTGCTCGGACAGGCTCGACGGAATGGCGCCCTCGGCGACCGCGGCGGGCAGCGCGGCCGCGGCGATCTCCTCCAACTGCACGAGGTCGAGCCCGAGCGCGTCGAGCGCGTCGTACAACAACACATCGTCGGCGGCGTGTCCGCCGATCATCGCGACCATCGCGTTGGCGGCCTGCACGCAGCGGCCGACGGCCGTGCTCTCCTTGCCACCGTGATGGCCGGCGATCGCGCCGATGACGTCGTCGTCGAGCCCGGCGAGCGCGACGAACCGCGCGCCCGCGGCGGCGTGGTCGACGCCGAGCATCTCGCGCTCGGCCACCACGCGGGCCGGCCCGGCCGGGGTCGCGGCGGCCAGCTCGTCCAGCGCCTCGGTCCCGAAGGCCACCGGCAGGATCAGCTTGCCCAGGTCGTGCAGGAGGCCGGCGAGGTGCGCGGCGCCCGGGTCGGCGCCGGCGCGGCGCGCCAGCTCGGCGGCACACGCGCCGACCTGCACCGCGTGGATGTGGAGCTGCCCGCGGGCGACGCCGCCGCCGCCCGGGGCGCGCTCGAAGAACGAGCAGACCTGCGCCTCCAGCGCCAGGCTCCCGACCGAGCGCCGGCCGATGAGCATCACGGCCTGATGGAGCGTCGCCGCCCGGACCGGCCGCGCGTTGACCGCCGAGTTGGCGAAGCGCAGCAGGTTGGCCGCGAGGTTGGCGTCGGCCTCCAACGCGACGACGAGGTCGTGGGTGGACGCCTCGGGGTCGTCGGCCAGGGCCCGCACGCGCACGAGGGTGCGATCCAGCACCGGCAGATCGCCGAGCGCCTCGATCCCCGCGTCCACCTGCGCCGTCACCGCTCCCCGTAGGTCCGTCATCGGACTGCTCACGTCCACCGTCCTCGGCCGCCGCGTGCCCAGGTTGAGCCCTTCCTGCCGGGTTGGCGCGTTGACCTCTCTACGCCTGGTCGCCGGCCTCTCCCTCCAGACGGGCCACGGATCCCTCGGCGCGGACCACGCCGAGCCACGCGCCGTGGACAGCCTTCCAGAGCCGAGCGGGGTGGAAAGCCGGCGGGCGCGCGAGAGCACTGCGGGTCGCGGATCGACCCCGAAGGGCCGGCGATCTCGATCGCCGGCACCTGGACGTTGACATGCAACGGCCAGGTGCCATCCATCGCGCCGGCGCCCGCTCCGGGGCACTAAGCGCGCCGTGCGGAGGACAGACCCAGCGCGAAGGCACCGAACACGCATTCGTCATCGCCGACCGACCACACCCCGCACCGCCACCGACGCCCGAACGGGACGCCACCAGCCCGCAGCCACCCGCGACACGCCGGCGGCCTGACGCGGACGGCCTACGCCACGCTGGTGGTGCTGTCCACCACGCTGCGGCCCACGGCCTCGACCCCGCACGCCGTGTCTTCCACGTCGCCCACCAGCGCGCGATGGTCGAGCGTCTCGAAGGCGGCGAACACCGCCGGGTCGAAGTGCGTGCCCGTGTGGCGGCGCATCTCGCTCAGCGCCTCGGCCAGCGGCATCGCCTGCTTGTACGGCCGCGAGTGGGTGAGCGCGTCGAACACATCGGCGACCGCGACCAATCGCGAGATCAGCGGGATCGCCGTGCCCGCCAGTCCGCTCGGGTAGCCGGTGCCGTCCCAGCGCTCGTGGTGGGTCAGCGCGACGGTCTCGGCGAACTTCAGCGGCTCGGACTCGGCGCCCGCGAGGATCCGCGCCCCCGCGGTCGTGTGCGTCTTGACGATCTCGAACTCCGCTGGCGTCAGCGGGCCGGGCTTCAGCAGGATCTCGTCGGGGATCGCGACCTTGCCGATGTCGTGCAGCTGCGCGGCCTGGCGGACGAGGTCGACCTGGTCCTCGGCGATCCCGAGCGCGGCGGCCAGCAGCGCCGCGGTGTTGCCGACGCGCTCGGTGTGGAGGTGCGTGTCCTCGTCGCGGTACTCCGCGACGATCGCCAGGTGGCGCAGCATGTCGAGGTGCGCGCGGCCCAGCGCCTCGGTGCGCTCGGCGACCATGCACTCCAGGTTGGCGTTCTGGTCCTCCAGGCGCAGCTCCGCGCGGCGCACGGTCAGCATGTTGCGCGCCCGCAGGCAGACCTCTTCGAAGTCAAAGGGCTTGCAGGTGAAGTCGGTCGCGCCGAGCGACAGCGCGCGGCGGCGCGTCTCGATCGTCGTGTCGGCGGTCAGCACGAGGATCGGGACGGAGACCGGATCGCCGGTGCCGACGAGGTCGCGCATGATCTGGAAGCCGTCGGGCGCCGGCATCTGGAGATCGAGCATCAGCAGGTCGGGCTTCCACGTGTCCATGAGCCCCGCGACGTCGGAGGAGCGGGTGGTCGAGCGGACGTTCTCGAAGCCCCAGTTGCCCAGCACGCGCGTGAGCAGCGCGACGTTGAACGGCGAGTCGTCGGCGACCAGGATCTTCATCGTGCGCACGTCGGCCGGCGCCGGCAGCGGCTCCGGAGCCGTGCCCAGGTCAGGCAGGCCGTCGACGAGCGGGACGGTGAGCGGTCCCAAGCGCACGTCCGTATGCGAACTCATATCCGCAGTAGTCGTCCAAACGTGGCGCGAGTGCCATCCCCCGGTCGAGGGATGGACCGGATTCCCGCGGTTTCCCGGGCGCGGGCTGGACGGATGGCGGAGACTCGGTCCCCCACCGAACCCCCAGGAGGCACCGTGCCGCTGCAACATCACGCTTCGTCCACCACCGAGGACGTCGTCGCCATCCGGCCCCAGCTCCGGCGGCCGGGCCTCGCGGCAACGGTCCCTAAGCTGCGCCTCCCCGACGGCGAGCTCCCGGCCGACGCGGCCTACCAGCTGGTCCACGACGAGCTGCTGCTCGACGGCCAGGCGCGGCTGAACCTCGCCACGTTCGTCAGCACGTGGATGGAGCCCGAGGCCCGCGTCCTGATGGACGAGTGCCTCGACAAGAACATGATCGACAAGGACGAGTACCCGCAGACCGCGGAGCTCGAGCGGCGCTGCGTGAACATGCTCGCCGCGCTGTGGGGCGGGGAGGACGACGGCGGCGCGACGGGCTGCTCGACCACCGGCTCCAGCGAGGCCTGCATGCTCGGCGGGCTGGCGCTGAAGTGGCGCTGGCGCGAGCGCCGCCGCGCGGCGGGTCAGCCGACCGACCGCCCCAACCTCGTCATGGGCGCCAACGTCCAGGTGTGCTGGGAGAAGTTCTGCCGCTACTGGGATGTGGAGCCGCGCCTGGTGCCGGTGAGCGCGCAGACGCCGCACCTGACCGCCGAGGGCGCGGTCGCCCACTGCGACGAGAACACGATCGGCGTCGTCGCGATCCTCGGCTCGACCTTCGACGGCAGCTACGAGCCGGTCGCCGGCATCGCCGCCGCGCTCGACCGCCTGCAGGCCGACCAGGGCCTCGACGTCCCGATGCACGTCGACGCCGCGTCGGGCGGGTTCGTCGCGCCGTTCCTCGATCCCGATCTCGTCTGGGACTTCCGGCTGCCGCGCGTGCAGTCGATCAACGCCTCGGGCCACAAGTACGGGCTCGTCTATCCGGGCGTGGGCTGGGCGGTCTGGCGCGACAAGGCCGCGCTGCCCGAGGATCTCGTCTTCAACGTGGACTACCTCGGCGGGCAGATGCCGACCTTCGCGCTGAACTTCTCGCGCGGGGGCGCCCAGGTCGCGGCGCAGTACTACAACCTGGTCCGCCTCGGCCACGAGGGCTACCGCCGCGTGCAGCAGGAGTCGCGCGACACCGCGATGTGGCTGGCCGAACGGATCGCCGGGCTCGGCCCGTACCGCCTGATCTCCGACGGCGGCGAGCTGCCGGTCTTCGCGTTCGCGCTCGCCGACGACGAGGCCGGCTTCAGCGTCTACGACGTCTCCGAGGCGCTGCGCGTGCGCGGCTGGATCGTCCCCGCCTACCGCATGCCGCCGGCGATCGACGACCTCGCCGTCCTGCGGATCTGCGTGCGCAACGGGTTCTCGCGCGATCTGGCGAGCCTGCTGCTCACCGACTTGGAGCACAAGACGGCGCGGTTGACCCGCCACGGCGGCCTGCCCTCCGACGATGCCCGGGCCTCGTTCCATCACTGAGCGCACGCGCGCAGACACGCCGGCGGCGGTGATCCATCGGGATGCAATATAGTTTTCCTATGTGACCCCCGGCGCCACTGCATCCCCCGCTCACCGCGCCGAGGCCGTCGAGGCCGTCGCCCGCCATCTGCTGCCGCGGGCGTCGCTGATCACGCGCCTCCTGCTGCGGCGGCGGAGCACGGGCCTCTCGCGCGCGGAGACGGGGATCCTCAGCAGCCTGGAGCAGGGCCCGCAGCGCATCACCGAGCTCGCGGCGTCCCAGGCGCTCGCGACGCTCGGGGCTCATCGTGCCGCCTCCCCCTGGAGCGCGTCGATGACGTCCTGGAGGACCTCGGTCGCGGCGGCCAGCGCGAGCACCTCCGCGTCGGAGCGGTCGGCGAGCTGGTCGCGCAGGACGGCGCGATAGTGCGCGCGGAAGGCGTCGAGCGCCGCGCGCCCGTCGTCGGTCAGCGAGACGAGCACGACGCGCCCGTCGCCGGGATGCCGGCCGCGGGCGACCAGGCCGCGCGTGTCGAGCAGCGCGACGAGCTGCGTCACCGTCGGCTGGGCGAGCGCCTGGGACGCCGCGAGCTCGGTGATGCGCTGCGGGCCCTGCTCCAGGCTGCTGAGGATCCCCGTCTCCGCG
>DASYBY010000444.1:0-4878 GCA_036500525.1 Baekduia sp.
GCGACGAGCTCGGCGACATCGCCCGCGAGGTCAACGCCGTCCGCGAGGACACGATCGCCTCCGCCGACGCCTACAACGCCTCGCGCCGCGCGCTGACCGAGCTGGTCTCCGACGTGGCCGACGCGACGGAGTCGGTCTCGGCCGCCTCCCAGCAGATGGCCGACACGGCCACCGAGGCCGGCCGCGCGGTCGGCGAGATCGCCCACGCGATGGGCGAGGTCGTCGAGGGTGCCGAGCGCCAGGTCGGCGCCGTGCGCACGACGCAGGATCGCGTCGAGGCGATGGCCACCGCCAGCACCCGCTCCGCCACCGAGGTGCAGGAGACGGCGACCGCCGCCACCGACGCCCGCCACGTGGCCAAGGAGGGCGCGGCCGCCGTGTCGCAGGCGACCGAGGCCATGATCGCGGTCCGCGACGCCTCCAACGAGGCGACCGGCGCCATCCGCGGCCTGGGCGCGAAGTCCGACGAGATCGGCGGCATCGTCGATGCCATCACCGGGATCGCCGAGCAGACCAACCTGTTGGCCTTGAACGCCGCCATCGAGGCGGCGCGCGCGGGCGAGCAGGGCCGCGGGTTCGCCGTGGTCGCCGAGGAGGTCCGCAAGCTGGCCGAGGAGTCCCAGCAGGCGGCCGGCTCGATCGCCGGGCTGATCCGCGAGATCCAGGCCGAGACCGCCCGCGCGGTGCAGGTCGTCGAGGCCGGCGCCCGCCGCACCGAGGAGGGCACCACCACGGTCGAGTCCGCCCGTGACGGCTTCCGCGCCATCGACGAGGCCGTGTGCGACATGGTCGCCCGCGTCGAGTCGATCGCCGCGTCGGTCGGCAACATCGCGGCCGACGCGATGGCCGTCCGCGAGGAGATCGGCGAGGTGTCGTCGATCGCCGAGCACGCCTCGGCCGCCTCCGAGCAGGTCAGCGCGTCGACCGAGCAGACCTCGGCCTCGACGCAGGAGATCGCCGCCTCCGCGCAGGAGCTGGCCAGCACCGCCGCGCAGCTCCAGCAGCTCGCGGGGCGCTTCACCCTGCAGCGCTAGCACCGCCGGCGCGAGGCCCCGACCCCGGGGCCTCGCGCCGTGCCTAGCTGCCCGACCCCACGTGCGGCAGCTTGCCCTTCTCCCGCACCGGCCGCGCGTAGCGCGCGTCGACGTGGGTGCCGGTCGGCGCGTCGCCGGTCTGCAGCTCGGCGGCCTGCGCCGCCTTGATCGCCGCGATGTTGTCCTCGGGCCGCGCGAGCATCCCGCGCTCGATCAGCGGCTGTGCGACGCCGCGCAGCGCGATGACCGCGCCCGACCACCGCGGCGCGTAGGTCGTCCGCAGGCGGCCCGTGACCCCGCGCTCGATCGCCTCGCCGGCCTTGGCCAGCGGGATCGGCCTGGTCAGGAACCCCGGGCTGCCCTTGCGCGAGAGCGCCGCGGCCGGGTGGGCGAAGCTGTCGCGCACCATGTCGGTGTCGATGAAGCTGAAGTAGGCGACGCCGACCTTGGTCCCGGTGTGCGCGACCTCCATCCGCAGCGCGTCGGTGAAGGCCTCCACGCCGGCCTTGGCCATCGTGTACGGCCCCATCAGCGGCAGGTGCATCACCGCCGACATCGAGGACACGGGCAGGATGTAGCCCTTGCGCTCGACGACGTGGGGCAGCGCGGTGCGGATCGTGCGCCACACGCCGAGCAGGTTGACCTCGATGACCCGCTCGAAGTCCTCGATGGCCATGCCGCCGATCGTCCCGACATTGGCGACGCCGGCGTTGGCGATGCAGACGTCGATCCCGCCGAAGCGCTCGACCGCGCCGTCGACGGCGGCCTGCAGCTGGTCCCAGTCGGTCACGTCGGCGGAGAAGGCGACGGCGCGCTCGCCGAGCTCGGCCGCGCGGGCCTGCAGCTCCTCGGGCTCGAGGCCGACGAGCGCCACGCTCGCGCCCCGCGCGTGGAGGCGGCGCGCGGCCTCGAAGCCGATCCCGCGTGCCGCGCCGGTGACCAGCACGACCTTGCCGTTGACGTCATAGCTCTCGCGTCCCATGAACGGCAGCGTACGGATGACGGGCGCGCCGTGGCGCGCCCGCCACCCGCGTTGTCGCGGCGCCTACAGCGTGAACTGGCCGACGAGCTCCTCGAGGCCGGCCGCGGTGCGGGCCAGCTCCTCGGAGGACGCGGCGATCTCCTGCGTGGAGGCCGACGTCTGCTCGGTCGAGGCGCTGACCTCCTCGGTCGAGGCCGACGCCTGCTCGGCGACGGCCGCGACCTCGCTCATGCGGTCGCCCATCTGCGTCGCGGAGCCGGCGATCTGCTGGATCGCGGCGGCGATCTGGCCGACGCGCGCGGTCACGTCCTCGACCGATCCGCCGATGCGGTCGAACGCGTCGCGGGCCTGCTCGACCGTGACGGCGCCCTGCTCGGTGCGGGCGGCGCCGTCCTCGACGACCTCCACGGCGCGGCCGGTCTCGTCCTGGATCTCGCCGATGAGCGAGGCGATGCTGCGCGCGGCGCTCTGGGACTCCTCGGCGAGCGTGCGCACCTCCTCGGCGACGACGGCGAAGCCCTTGCCCTGCTCGCCGGCGCGCGCCGCCTCGATCGCCGCGTTCAACGCCAACAGGTTGGTCTGCTCGGCGATGCCGGTGATCGTCGCGACGATCCCGCCGATCTGGTCGGACTTCTGCCCGAGGCCGCGGATCGCCTCGGTGGCCTGCGCCGACGCGGTGCGGACCGACGCCATCGCCTCGGTCGCCTCCGTGACGGCGGCGGCGCCCTCCGCCGCGATCTGCCGCGCGCCCTCGGCGACGTCGGCGGCCGCGCTCGCGTCCTCAGCCGAGCGGCTGGTGGCCTCGGCCACCTCGTCGGTCAGGCGGCGGGCGTCCTCGATGCCCTCGACCTGCTTCTGCGAGCCGGCGGCGACGTCGCCGACGGCGTTGGCGATCTCGCCCACCGCACGGCCGGCCTCCTCGGAGGTGGCGGCCATCTGCTGGGAGGCCGACGACACCGTGCCCGCCGTGCCCGCGACCTGGCCGATCATCGCCGCCAGCGACTCACGGGACGTGTTGTAGGAGTCGATCATGGCGCTGAACTTGTCGCTGATCGTGTTGGTCGCGCGGGCGACGTCGCCGATCTCGTCGCTGCCGGGGCGCTCGATCTGCACGTTGGCGGCATCGACGTGCCGCGTGAGGTCGCCGGCGGCCATGGCGCTCAGGGCACCGTCGAGGGCGGCGGCCGACTCGTCGCGCAGCGCGGCGATCCGGTCGAGCACGGCCTGGACGTTGCGCCGGATCGACCGGGCGATCAGGTAGGAGATCGTCAGGCCGATGAGCAGCGCGAAGCCGAGCAGGACGAACGCGAGCGTGCGGCTGGACGACTTGGTGTCGACGATCTGCGCGTTGCCGTCGTTGGCCTGCTTGACCTTGCGGCTGAAGGCGTCGTCGTAGGCGGCGTCCAGCTTGGTGAAGAGCGGAGCCACGTGCGCGGTGTTGTACGCGGCCGCCTGCGTGTCGCGGTGCTGCGCGGCCAGCGCGATGGTCGCCTTGCGCGCCTTGGAGTACTGGGCGCGAATCGTCAGCAGGGACCCGTAGATGGCCTGGCCCTCGGCGGTCAGGAACCCCGGCTTGGCGGCCGCGAGCTCGCGGTCGATGACCTTGCTGTTGGCGTTCATCTTGGTATTGAGACCGGCCCGGGCGGCGTCGGTCGGGGCCATGATGTACTCGTTGGTCAGCGCGCGCTGCTCGTTCTGCTTGGCGCGTGCCAGCGCCAGGTGGGAGATCGGCTGCGTCGCGCGGGCGAAGCTGTCCTGGCTGACCTGCGCGACGTGCCCCAGGGTGCTGATCGAGATCAGCGTCAGCGTGGTCATCAGGGCGAGCAGCAGGGCGCTTGACCCGAGCAGCTTCGTTTGAACCGAGATACGGCGGTGCGACATGAGCGTCCTTGGTCGGAGACGGGTGGTTTTCACTCGTCGTCGGACGGTCCGCATCCGGACTGGACGCCCCATTTGGGGGAGTCCCGCGACCGGGGGATCCCCGATCGGGGGAGGCGGTCGGGCGCCTCAGCGCGTGTTGTCGCTGATGAGCTGGCTGAGCTCGTCGACGACGCGGTCGGCCCGGTCGTAGGCGACCTTGCGCAGCTGCACGGAGTTGTCGTTGGACGACGTCGCGATGTACGCGGCGGCGCCTGCGCCCACCAGCACGGCGAGCAGCAACAGCGTGGTGAACATCCGCCGCAGGAAGCCGCGGCGGCGCTGCTTGGCGCGGCGCGGCGCGGGCGCGGCCTCCTGCGCGGCGCGGCGGCTGCGGCGCGCCGGCTCCTCGCGGTAGGGCTCGGCCGGCGCGGCGCCCGGGGCGGGCCGGCGCGGCTGGCGCGGCGCGCGCGGGACGACCATCGGGCCGGTGCCCGGCTCGCCGGCCAGCACGGTCGTGGCCGCGGTCTGGTCGGCGGGGGCGATGTGCGTGGCGTCGCCGTCGGGGCCGATGCCCTTGGCGCCGTCGATGATCGCCGCGCGCATGGCGTCGGCGCTGGGGTAGCGGCGCTCGGGCGTCAGCGCCAGCGCCTTCTCGACCGCGACGCTCAGCGCGACCGGGATCGAGGGATCGACGTGGTGCAGCGGCGCGGGGATCTCGCGCTGCTGCTTGAGCGCCAGCTCGGTCAGCGACTGCGCCTCGTAGGGCAGCCGGCCCGAGAGCAGCTGGTAGGCGACGACGCCGAGCCCATAGAGGTCGGCGGCCGGACCGGCCTCCTCGCCGGCGGCCTGCTCGGGCGCGAGATAGGCGGCGGTGCCGAGCACGGAGCCGATCTGCGTGATCGAGGACTCCTCGCTGGAGAGCTTGGCGATGCCGAAGTCCGCCAGCTTGATGGTGTTGTCGGCCTCCGACAGCAGCAGGTTGCCGGGCTTGACGTCGCGGTG
>DASYBY010000445.1:0-11175 GCA_036500525.1 Baekduia sp.
CCAGGGCCACGTCGCGATCGCGGCGTTCCTGCGCGAGGTCGCCGCCTGGCGCCGCGGCCAGCGCTACCGCCTGACGCCGACGCGCGCCAACACGCAGCCCGCGTTCGGCTGCTACCGCACCGACCCCGACGCGCCGATCGCGCACGGCACCGGCCTGGTCGTCCTCACGCTCGAAGGCGACCGGATCGCCGCCATCACGCAGTTCCTCGACCCGAGCGTCCTGTCGCGCTTCGGGCTGCCGCTGACGCTGGGCGACGACGAGTGACGCGTCCGGGCCGGCCGGCGCGCGGCCGACCCGGACAACATCCCACGCTCAGCCCAGGTCGAACCGATCCAGGTTCATCACCTTGACCCACGCCGCCACGAAGTCGCGCACGAACTTCTCGCCCGCGTCGTCGCTCGCGTAGACCTCGGCGAGCGCGCGCAGCTCGGAGTTCGAGCCGAAGACGAGGTCGGCGCGGGTGCCGGTCCAGGCGACCGCGCCCGTGCCGTCGGTGCCCTCGTACGTCTCGTCGGCCGCCGGCTTCCACGTCGTGCCCAGGTCGAGCAGGTTCACGAAGAAGTCGTTGGTCAACGTCTCCGGCCGGGACGTGAGCACGCCGACCGAGGACCCGCCGGCGTTCGCTCCCAGGACCCGCAGGCCGCCGACCAACACGGTCATCTCCGGCGCGCTGAGCGTCAGGAGGTTCGCGCGGTCGAGGAGCAGGTACTCGGCCGGCAGGCGGTGATCGCCGCGGGCGTAGTTGCGGAACCCGTCGACGGTCGGCTCCAGCGCGGCGAACGAGTCCGCGTCGGTCTCCTCCTGCGACGCGTCGACGCGACCCGGCGTGAACGGCACGGTCACGACGTGGCCGGCGGTCTCGGCGGCCTTCTCGACCGCGGCGGATCCGCCGAGCACGATCAGGTCGGCGAGCGAGACCGGCTTGCCGAAGGCCTGCTGGATTCCCACCAGCGTGCTCAGCACCGAGGCCAGCTCAGCGGGATCGTTGACGTCCCACCCGTTCTGCGGCGCGAGGCGGATGCGGGCGCCGTTGGCGCCGCCGCGCTTGTCGCTGCCGCGGAACGTCGAGGCCGACGCCCACGCGGTCGACACGAGCTGCGCGACCGAGAGCCCCGACTCGAGGATCTGCGCCTTCAACGCCGCGGCGTCCTCGGCGTCGATCAGCTCGTGTGTGAGCGCGGGCAGCGGGTCCTGCCACAGCAGCGTCTCGTCCGGCACCTCCGGCCCGAGGTAGCGCACGACCGGACCCATGTCGCGGTGGGTCAGCTTGAACCACGCGCGCGCGAAGGCGTCGGCGAGCTCGTCCGGGTTCTCGTGGAAGCGGCGCGAGATCGGCTCGTAGATCGGGTCGAGCCGCAGCGCGAGGTCGGTCGTCAGCATCGTCGGCGGGCGCGCCTCCGAGGCGTCGGTCGGACCGGGGATGGTCCCCGCCCCGGCGCCGTCCTTGGCCACCCACTGGTGGGCGCCGGCCGGGCTCTTGGACAGCTCCCACTCGTAGTTGAACAAGTTGTCGAAGAAGCCGTTGCCCCACTGCGTCGGCGTGCTCGTCCAGACCACTTCGAGCCCGCTGGTGATCGTGTCGGCGCCGTGGCCGGTGCCGTAGGCGTTCTTCCAGCCGAGGCCCTGCTGCTCCAGCGACGCGCCCTCGGGCTCGGGACCGACGTACTGCTCGGGGTCGGCCGCGCCGTGGGTCTTGCCGAACGTGTGGCCGCCGGCGATCAGCGCGACGGTCTCCTCGTCGTTCATCGCCATGCGCGCGAACGTCTCGCGGATGTCCCGGGCGGAGGCGAGCGGGTCCGGGTTGCCGTTCGGGCCCTCCGGGTTGACGTAGATGAGGCCCATCTGGACGGCGCCCAGCGGCTGCTCGAGCTCACGGTCGCCGGTGTAGCGCTCGTCGCCGAGCCAGGTCGTCTCCGGGCCCCAGTAGACGTCCTCGTCGGGCTCCCAGACGTCCTCGCGACCGCCGGCGTACCCGAAGGTCTGCAGGCCCATCGACTCGAGCGCGACGTTGCCGGTCAGGACGATCAAGTCGGCCCACGACAGGTTCCGGCCGTACTTCTTCTTGACCGGCCACAGGAGGCGACGAGCCTTGTCGAGGTTGCCGTTGTCGGGCCAGCTGTTGAGCGGGGCGAAGCGCTGCTGGCCCGCCCCGGCGCCGCCGCGGCCGTCGCTGATGCGGTAGGTACCGGCGCTGTGCCAAGCCATGCGGATCATGAACGGCCCGTAGTGGCCGTAGTCCGCCGGCCACCAATCCTGCGACGTCGTCAGCACGGCCGCGATGTCCTGCTTGACCACGGCGAGGTCGAGCGCCTCGAACGCCTCGGCGTAGTTGAAGTCCTCGCCCTGCGGGTTGGCCACCGCGGGGTTCTTGGCCAGGATCTTCAGGTTGAGGCGATCGGGCCACCAGCCTCGGTTGCCGCCGCCCTGCGTCGGGTGCGCGGCGCGCTCGTGAGCGACGGGGCAGCCGCCGCTCGGTTCGTTCATCTCGCCGACTACGGCATCAGGACTGTCAGACAAGGGAACCCTTTCAGGGACCAGGGGTTGGACTCAGGAACTGCTTGCGGCCGAGCAGTCGGGGCACAGGCCCCAGTAGATGACTTCGGCCTCGTCGATCGTGTAGCCGTGGCTCTCGGCCGCGGTCAGGCACGGCGCCTCGCCGACGGCGCAGTCGACGTCGGCGATGGACCCGCACGAGCGGCACACCACGTGATGGTGGTTGTCGCCGACGCGCGACTCGTACCGGGCCGCGGAGCCCGGCGGCTGGATGCGCCGGACGAGGCCCGCGTCGGTCAGCGCGCCCAGGACGTCGTAGACGGCCTGGTGCGACACCTCGCCGAGGCGCTCGCGCACGACCCCGAGGATCGAGCTCGTGTCGGCGTGCGGGTGGCCATGCACCGCGGCCAGCACCGCGACCCGCGGGCGCGTGACGCGCAGGGATGCCCCGCGCAGCAGGCGCTCGTATTCCGGGGTCTCCGCCACGGGGTCGAGTATCCCACAGGATCTGGAAGCGATCCAGATTGGGTGTCGGCGTGGCGCATCGGCTTCAGGCGCCGACCGCTTAGGCTGTCGGCCGTGTCCTACGTCGAGGATCGTCTTGCCGAGCTGACTCTGCGCTGGGCGCTGCCGGCGACCGCACCCGCCCAGCTGATGACGATCCTCGACCTCGTGCAGATCGAGCCGACGTCGATCACGACCGTTCGCGATCCGGAGCGCGGCGTCGACCTCCACATCTCCGACGCGCTCGCCGGCCTGTCGGTGCGCGCGCTGCGTGAGGCCGACGCCATCGCCGACCTCGGCACCGGCGGCGGCTTCCCGGGGCTGGCGCTCGCCGCGGCGCTGCCGCACACGCGGATGACGCTGGTCGAGAGCGTCGGCAAGAAGTGCCGGTTCCTGCGGCGCGTCGCCGACGCCGCAGGCCTCGCGAACGTCGAGATCGTCAACGCGCGCGCCGAGGCGTGGGCCGAGGGCCTCGGCTCCCAGGACGTCGTGACCGCACGGGCGCTCGGCCCGCTCAACGTCATCGTCGAGTACGCGGCGCCGCTGTTGAAGCCCGGCGGCAGCTTCGTCGCGTGGAAGGGACGGCGCGATCCGGTCGCGGAGGCCGACGGCGCGGCCGCGGCCGACCTCGTCGGCCTCGACGCCACCGACCTCGTCCCCGTCCAGTCGATCGCCGGGGACCGCCACTTGTACGTGTACGCGAAGGTTCGCGAGACGCCGCCGGAGTTCCCCCGCCGCGAGGGCGTGGCCCGCAAGCGGCCGCTGCAGGGGCCGATCCGGGCCTGAGTTCGGCATGCTGTAGGCATGCCTTCCCACGATGTCGATGTCCGGGCGCGGATCCAGGAGCACTGGGAGGCGTCGGAGCGTGGGGACGTCGAGACCGAGCACGCGATCTACGCCGACGAGGCGATCCTCGATTACCCGCAGTCGGGCGAGCGCTTCCGCGGGCGGTCGAAGATCCAGGCGCAGCGTGGTGGGCATCCGGCCGAGCGGCACTTCGCCATCCGCCGGATCGTCGGCGGCGGCGACCTGTGGGTGAGCGAGTGCGTGATCACCTACGACGGCGTGCCCACCCGCACGGTCAGCATCATGGAGATGGCCGACGGCCTCGTGGCGCACGAGACGCAGTACTTCGCCGATCCGTTCCCCGCGTCGCCCGATCGCGCGGCGCTGGCGGAGCCGATCCCGGGCGACGGCCGGTAGTCCGCTAGCCCCGATCCCGGTAGAGCCGCGCCCGGTCCACCGCCGCCGAGGCCATCTGCGCGAGATGGACGAGCGCGGCCTCGTCGTCGCCGGTGAAGGGGCCGTCGGGCTTGTCGAAGAGCTGGATGGCGCCGAGCTCACTCCCGTCGAGCGCGGTGAGCGACGCGGCGACCCACGCCCGGGGCGGCGGATCGCCCGCCGCCTGGAGGTGCGGCAGGCCGGCGACGTCCTCCCCGGCCACGCGTGCGGAACCGCCGCGGAGGCGGAGGAGGCGGTAGGTCGCGGGCAGGTCGAGCCAGCGGACCACCGCCGGCCAGCGGCGGCCCTCAACGCTGGACACCGCCTCCGCGGCCCGGGGCCGGCCCTCGGCGGTCAGGGTCACCACGCAGCACTCGGCGCCGACGAGCTCACGCGCCTGCTCCGCCACGAGCCGCAACATCTCCTGCACCGAGTCCTCGGCGTTCAGGGCGAGCGACGCGTCGGCGAGGAAGCTCGACAGCCGGCGCGAGAGCTCGGTCTGGCGGCGCTCGACCCACACGGCCTGCCGGGCGTCGCGCAGCCCCCGCTGCACCATCTCGAACGTCGAGAACCCCTCGAGGAAGAAGTCACCGGCCGCACGGGCCACGTCCTGCGCCTCCGCGGCGCCGGAGGCGGCCGACAGCGCACCCTCCAACGCCTCCTGCTGGGCGACGGCGAGGTCGAGCACGCTCAGGCCTCGCCCCACGGCGTCGCGCGCGAGCTCGTAGGCGACGCGCAGTGACGTCTCGGTCGGGCTCCGCAGGTACTCGCGCAACGCCTTCGCATACGCCGCACGGAACGGCATCGCTGAGAGATTTCGATCAGTCACGGACGCATCCCGAGATAGCGGACAACGATCACGAGGGCGTCGTCGGCGGGCTTCCAGTGCTCGGACAGGATCCGCTCGCTGATCGCCTGGCTCGAGCCCGACAAGTCCAGCGAGTCCGCGAAGCTCGCGTCGACGCCGTCGGTGGCCAGCAGGAGGACGTCGCCGACCCGCATCGCGATCGTGGCCGGTCGCACCGCGGGCAGCTCGTGCCCCGGTACGCCGCGCCCGAGCGCGAGCGAGCCCTTCGGCCGCATCGTCGCGGGATCGCCGCTCAGCACCCGTCCCTCCACGTTCCCCACGCCGAGCCAGGTCATCCGGCTCTCCGCCGCGGAGACGAAGGCCAGGCTGATGGCCGCCCCGCGCGTTCCGCGCAGGGCACGGTGACAGCGCTGCACGAGCCGCTCGAGGTCCCGGCCGGGGCACGCGCGCACGGCCGCGGCGGCCCGGCCGGCGGCATGGGCCGCCTCGTCTCCGTGCCCCAGGCCGTCGATGCCCGCCACGAGCGCGCCATCCGGCAGCAGGCGGACGACGGCGAGGTCGCCGTTGGTGACCTCACCGGGCCGACACCGCGTGGCGATGCCCCACTCGATCGACTCCCGTGCCGCCGGCTCAGGCACGCCGGCGGCGCTCCTCCGGGAGGCGCGCGAGCTCGTCGCGGAACCGCCACTTGCGCATCGTCACCGTTGTACCGCTCTCCGCATCCGACCGCAGCTCGAAGTCGTCCATGAGGCGCCGCGCGCCCGGAAGGCCGAGCCCGAGCCCGCCCCGGCCGCTGACGTCGTCGCGGAGCGCGGCCTCGACGTCGCGGATGCCCGGCCCCGCATCGACGGCGGTCACGACCATGCCGTAGCGGTTGCCGTCCTCGAACGGCGCGAGGATGATCTCGCCGCTGCCCGCGTGCGCGACGATGTTGCGTGCGATCTCCGAGATCGCGGTCGCGATCAGGGTCGGGTCCGGCCGCGGGAAGCCGAGCCGCTCGGCCATCGCGCGCCCCTCCGCCCGAGCGGTCACGAGATCGCCGTCGCCGTCGATGCGGACGCGGACCTCATCGGTCATGGAGCATCGCCAGCGCTTCGTCGAGGTCCAGCGCCACCCGCAGGGGCTCGAGGTTCAACCGGAACTGCACCATCGCGATCGCCACGTCGGGAGCGATGCCGACGATGATGGTCTCGGCGCCGCGCAGGCGCGCCGTGAGGACGATCGCCCGCAGGGCCCGCGTGACGAACGAGTCGATGACGTCGAGGGCGCCGACGTCGATCACGATGCCGCGCGCGCCGTCGGTCCCGACGAGCTCGGCGAGACGCCGGCGGAGGTCGATCACCTCGGTGTCGGAGAGGTCCGACTGGATCGAGGCGATCAGCACGCCGCCCTGCCGGAGGATCGCGACCGACATCGGGTCGCCGGGCCTAGGTGTTGGCGTCGCCGGCGCGATAGCCGGCGAGCCGCTCGGCCTCCTCGAGCCCGCCCTGCAGATCCCCGACGGTCTTCATCATCCCCAGGTCGACGCCGAGGTCGACGAGCGTCTGGGCGATGTCCGGCGAGAGGCCGGTGAGGATCGTGCTCGCGCCCATCAGCCGTGAGGCCTCGACGGCCTGCACGAGGTGGTTGGCCACGGTCTCGTCGATCGTCGCGACCCCGGTGATGTCGATGACCACGACGGTGGCCCGGTTGTCGCGGATCGCCCCCAGGAGCTGCTCGGTCAGCTGGCGGGCGCGCGGGGTGTCGAGGACCCCGATGATCGGCAGGATGAGCAGGCGGTCCCGCACCTGGAGGACGGGCGTCGACAGCTCCCGGATGGCGTCCTGCTGCTCGTTGATGACGCGCTCGCGCTCTTCGACGAAGCTGACCCCGACGGTCACGGCGATGCGGTTGGCCGCCGGCTCGTAGGCGTCGAGGATGCGGTCCAGGAGGCCGAGGTCCTGCTGGTAGTGGGCGAACAGCGACCGCGCCAGCACGTCGCGCAGCAGCAGCACGATGCCCAGCACCTCGTCGGTCTCGACGCCGCGCGGGATGATCCGCTCCGAGAGCTCGCGGGCGTAGGCCTGCAGGTTCTCGACGCTGCCGGTCTCCAGCGCATCCACGTAGTTGTCGTACACCTCGGTCGCCTCGGAGAAGATCTCCTCGTCCGACATGACCTGCAGCAGCTCGGCGTCGCTGATCCGCTGAGCCCACTCCTCACGCAGCCTGGTCCGGTTCTCGCGCAGGTACGCGACGAGCTGCTGCAGCAGCTCACCGTCGCCCGAAGCCTCGGGTGAGCGGTCGGCGGTCTCGTGCTCCTGGTCCATGGCTTGCTCCTCGCAGGTCGACATTGGCGGCGGTCATCGACGTCGTGGGGCGCGGGCACGGGCTCCGTCGATGAAGAGCCCCGTGATCGTCGCGGTCATGTCCTCCCGTCCCAGCGGCGGGGTCGACGTGAGCATGCCGACGATCAGGCCGATCAGGGACTCGGTCAGGCGCCGTGCCGTGATGTCATCGCGGATGTCGCCGCCGGCCTGGCCGCGCTCGACCAGCTCGCGCAGGGGATCGACGAGCCCGCGCTGGAACTCGTCGGAGCCCGAGCGCTGCCGCTCGCGGGTCAGCACGACGAAGAGGTTGCCCACGTCGACCAGGGCGCGCACCGCGCGAGCGATGCCCTCGTCGGGTGGCACCTCGTCGATCCTGGCCGACGCCAGCCGCGCTTCGACATCGCGCACGGCGGCCTGCGTCAGCTCGTCGAGCAGGCTCTCGCGATTGGGGAAGTACCGGTAGACCGTGGCCCGGGCGACGCCCGCCGCCTCGGCGACCTCGTTCATGCTCGCCTGGTCGCCACCGTTGGCGAAGAGATGCGCCGCGCCGTCGAGGATCGCTGCGGCGACCCGCTGCTGCAACGCGGGCCTGGCTGACGGTTCGGGCATCATCGTCTCGGAACGATCTCACATTTTCGCTTGACGAGACAGCACCGTCTCGCCTAGAGTCGGTGTTGTCCCAATGCCGCTTGGAGGTTGTTGATGTCGTTGTCGGAACGGACTCGGACAGGTCTCCGAGAGATGCCGTCCAATGCCGCATGGCTGCTCTCGCGAGCGCTCAAGCCGGCCGAGAGCGTGGGCGACGCGGCGCACTCCGCCACGTCAGAGGCGCGCGACCGCAGTCGCCGCGCCCGGGCCGCGGTGGTCGACGCCGTCCCGGTGGGCGGTGACTCGGTCGACATCCGGATGAAGCGCGCGAGGGATGCGGCGGAGCAGGCTCGCGGGGTCGAGCAGGAGGCGGTGGAGGCCGCGCAGGAGGCGCGCGACCGCGCCGAGAGTGCCCGGAAGGTGAGCGAGCGCGGACGCGTCCGCATGGCCGAGGTGCGCCGCGAGACCGAGCGGCAGGTCAAGCAGCGGGTCGCGGACGCCCAGAAGGCCGCCGACGAGGCGGTCAAGCACGAGCGCGAAGAGGCCGAGGCCGACGCGGAGAACCGCCGCCGGCAGACGCAGGCCGAGGTCGAAGAGCAGCTCGAGGACGCCGAGCGCGACGCCGAAGAGGCGCAGGCGCGCGCGGAGGAGCTCGTCAGCGAGGCCACCGAGAAGCTCGCCGAGGCTCGCCGCCTCGCCACCGAGGCCACGGAAGCCGCACGCGCGGTGGCCGAGGAGGCCCATCGCCAGGCCCGGGAGCTCGCCGCGGAGGCCGAGCAGCAGGCCGGGGAGGCCGACGCCCGGATCGAGGCGGCCGAGCAGCTCCAAGAGCGCTCGGAGGAGACGGCCCGCAGCAGCGTGCAGGAGCTCGAGCGCGTGCCGCCCAACGGCGATCTCAATGCCTACAACAAGCCCATGCTGGTCGAGCTCGCCTCCAGCATGGGCATCGAAGGACGAACGAACATGACCAAGCCCGAGCTCGTCGACGCGATCGCCAAGGCGTCGCGGTCCACCACCCGATAGGAGCCTCGATGCGCGTCAGCGTCAAGCCACCGTTCAAGCGCAAGAGCACGCTTCAGCGCGTCGTCGATGCGGTCGGCGACCAGCTGGATGGCGCGGCGAGCCGCGCCACGCCGGACCTGCACGCCATCGGCTCGGGCAAGGCGGTCAAGACGGGGTTGATCACCGCGGGCGGCCTCGCCGGGCTGACCGCGGGGAGCGCGGCGATCTCGTCGCTGCGACACCGCAGGGAGCGGGAGCGCGACAATTCGTGACGCTCACCAAAGCAGCACTCTTCGCAGCCGGGTACGTCCTCGGCGCCAAGGCGGGTCGTGAGCGCTATGCGCAGATCCTCGAGGTCGCGGCGCGTGCGTCCGAGCGTCTCGAAGCGCTCAGCGCCCGTGGCGCTGCTCGCCGGCCGGAGGGCGATCGCGCTCGGGGGCGCGCCGGTCACGCCTGACCGCGAGCGGAGCCGGCCCGGCGCGACGCTCGTCGAGGCGTCGGTCACCGCGCGCCTGCTCGGCCTGCGGATCCTGACGCTCGACGCGACGATGGCGCTCGTGCCCGCCGACGTGACGGTCACGCCGGCACGTGTACCGCGTCGCGCCACCCCCGCCCTCACACGGCCCTCCGTGCGTCCGCCCGGGCCGCAAGCCCCCGCCGGGCACCGCCTCGCCGACGCGGTCCGCACCCTCGACGAGGGGACCAGGCTCCTCGCCGAGGTCCACCGCAACGGGGCAGGCGGACGGCGCTAGCGGTGGCGGGCCGGCGACGAAGAAGCCCGCGGCTGGGTGCACCTCGGCCCTGTGAATCGTCGAGGATGCGCACGCCCATGGCACGCGGCTCGTCCGGCTCGACCTCGCAACGGGCCGGCGGCGCGTGGCGGTCGTCAGCGCGGTGCGCGGCCCGGACGGCCAGACCATAAGCACCATCTTGGTCGTGGTGATCACCGGCGGGCGCACGCGTCGCGTTCCCGGCGTGCGGCTCGCGAGCACCGATCAACTCATACCCGCCTGGACGCCGAACCTCCGCCCGCCCCTCGCCGCGGCCGCCATGCCGGTCAGCGCGGCCGAGGCCGCGACGCGGGTGGCGACGGGGTCGATCGTGCTCATGCCGACAACAACACCTGGCCGGGGATCCCAGCCGGACGCACCGCGCCGTCCGGCCGCGCCCGCGGTTGACAACCACCATGCGACGCTCAAGAGTCGGGCGGCCCCGCGGACGACGACGTGACCCAGCAAACGAACATCTTCAGCATCGAGCTCGGCGCGCACCTCGACGAGGCCGGCTTTCGTCACCGTGCGACCGCGGTCGGCGCCCGGCTGGGCGCGCGGCGGATCGGCGCGGGCGTCTACGACGCCGAGGCGGGCCTCCCGATCTGGCCGTACCACTATCACTACGGCGTCGAGGAGTGGCTCTACGTGATCGCGGGCGCGCCGGTGCTGCGCGAGCCCGCGGGCGAGCGGGCGCTGACGCCGGGCGATCTCGTCTGCTTCCCGTCCGGGCATCTCGGCGCCCACACCGTCAGCGGACCGGGCCGGTTCTTGATGTTCTCGACCGGGCACGAGGACGAGCCGTGGATGAGCGTCTATCCCGACTCGGACAAGATCAGCGGCCCGGGCGGCGTCTTCCCCCGCGCGAGCGCCGTCGACTACTGGCAGGGCGAGGGGACGGTCGGGCCGTCGTCGCAGCCGGTTGAGGTCGTGCGTGAGCCGGCGACGTCGCCGGCGCGGCCGGTGGTGAACGTGCTCGCGCTCGCGCTCGGCGGCCGGCTCGGCCCGCGGCTGGGCGCCGAGCGGCTCGACGCGACGGTCGCGGCGATCGATCCCGGAGCGAGGTCCGACCCCTATCACTACACCTACGGGCGCGAGGAGTGGCTGCTCGTCCTGGCGGGGACGCCGACGGTCCGCCTCCCCGACGGTGAGCGCTCCCTCGCGGCGGGCGATCTCGTGTGCTTCCCGGAGGGCCCGGCGGGCGCGCACCGGCTGATCAACCGCAGCGATGCGGCCGTGCGCGCGCTGGTGTTGTCGACGACCGGCCTGCCGGCCAACGTCTGCCACCCTGACACCGGGCAGTGGGTGATCCACAACGCGGACGAGGTCACGGCCTACGTCGAGGCGCGCCGCGGTACGGTTCGCGCCGTGACCGACCCCGTGTTCCGCCTCGTGGCTCCGGCCTCCGCACTCGAAGACGCCCCCGCGGGCTGGGCCCGGGAGCTGCTGCGCCAGGGCGAGATGGCGCTCGCCCTCGACGCC
>DASYBY010000446.1:0-3003 GCA_036500525.1 Baekduia sp.
CGGAAGGAAGCAGCCTTAAGCGACAACCGGCGGGCGCAGCGGGAGTTCCCGGTGCCGGAGCCGTCCTCCGGCGTAACGCCCGGGGACTGCATCACAAGATCGGGTGCACGGTCCACTGACTTACGACGAAGGCCCCGCCGGGAACCCGGCGGGGCCTTCGCTGCGTCCGGGGGTCAGACCCCTTCTTGCAGTGCGAGTGCGAAAAGGGGTCTGACCCCCTGGTGGGTGGCTCAGGCCGCCTCGGCGAGCGCCGGCGCGCGGCCCGCCTCGGACTCCGCCGCCGCCTCACCCCGCTTCAGCCCCGGGATGAACAGCGCCGTCACCGCGCCGAGCCCGAGCACGACCGCGCCGATCGGCAGCGCCGCCGTCATCCCGTCCACGTAGTCCTGCGGCGACCCGTAGCCGCCGCGCGCCGAGAACACCGAGGCGAGGACCGCGACGCCGAGGACGCCGCCGAGCTCGCGGATCGCGTTCGTCGCGCCCGAGGCCTGGCCGGCCTCCTCCGGGCGGACCGACCCGAGCACCGCGTTGGCGGCCGGCGCGAAGACGAGCGCCATGCCGGTGCCCGCCAGGATGAACGGCACGAGCAGCGCCGAGTACGCGACGTCGGGCGTCGTCACCGCGGCCAGCCAGCCGATCGCGATCGCCTGCAGCGCGAGCCCGCCGGCCATCAGCGGCCGCGCGCCGATCCGGTCCGACAGCAGCCCCGCGACCGGCGCCACGAACATCGGCATGATCGTCCACGGCAGCACCCGCAGCCCGGCTTGCAGCGGCGAGAGCCCCTGCGTCGTCTGGAAGAACTGCGACAGGAGGAAGATCGAGCCGAACACGCCGAAGAACATCGCCAGCGATGTGCCGTTGGTCGCGCTGAACGCCCGCGAGCGGAAGAAGCGCAGCGGCAGCATCGGCGCCGGGGCGCGGTGCTCCCAGGCCACGAAGCCCGCCAGCAGCGCCACGCCGACGGCGATCGAGGCGACGATCGGCGTCGAGGTCCAGCCCAGCGCCTCACCGCGGACGATCCCGTAGACGAGGCCGAACAGGCCGGCGCCGGCGAGCCCGATGCCGGGGAAGTCGAGTCGCCCGGCCGGGCCGCGCGACTCGGTCAAGAAGCGGCGCGACAGCGGCACGACGGCCAGCCCGATCGGCACGTTGAGCCAGAAGATCCAGTGCCACGAGATGCCGTCGACGACCGCGCCGCCGACCACCGGGCCGAGCGCGACGCCGAGGCCGCTGATCCCCGACCATGCGCCGAGCGCCAGCCCGCGCTTGGCGACCGGGACCGCCTCGGAGAGCAGCGTCAGCGTGAGCGGCAGGACGATGGCGGCGCCGATGCCCTGCAGCGCCCGCGCGGCGACGAGCGCCTCGGTGCTCGGCGCGAGCGCCGCGCCCGCGCTGGACAGCGTGAAGAGCCCGACGCCGAGGCCGAACATGCGGCGCCGGCCGAAGCGGTCGCCGAGCGCGGCACCGGTGAGCAGCAGCACGGCGAACGCCAAGGTGTAGGCGTTGACCGTCCACTCCAGCGACTCCAGCGAGGCGCCGAGGTCGACGCGGATCGTCGGCAGCGCCGTGCTGACGACGAGGTTGTCGAGCGTGACCATGAACAACGCCACGCTCACGATCGCGAACGTCCATCCGGCGCGGGGCGCCCGGACGGCGGACTGCGGGGAGAGGGTCATCTCGGCCTCCTGGACCGTTGAACGAAGAGTGAGCACTCACTCACTCGATGGGCAAAAAAGGGGACGCCCACGACACGCGCATCAGCAGACACGCAGCGTCTGGGCCCACGGGCCGTGCTCGTCGGTGGCGCCGATGGCGGCCATCACGTTGAGCAGCATGCCCGTGGCGAAGAAGCGGTGGATGTCGTCGGTCGTCAGCTCGGTCTCGCGCTGGACCAAGGCGTACAAGTCGGCGAACCAGCGGCGCGACGCCTCGGCGACCTCGGGCAGCGAGGCGGCGGCGGCGTGCTGGTGGACCTGGGTCATCAACATCACGCGGTCGGTGAGCAGCGCGCTGTAGGCGTTGGCCATCGCCTCGAGCGGGTCGGTGCCCTCGGCGTGGGCGCGCTTGGCGGCGGCCTCGAAGGCCTCGTAGATGCGCTGATTGGCGCGCTCCACGACGGCGACGATCAGCTCGGTCTTCGTGGGGAAGAGCCGGAAGAGGTAGGCCTGCGAGATGCCGGCGGCCTTGGCGATCTCGGTCGTCGGCGTGCCGAGGAACCCGCGCTCGGCGAAGGCGCTCATGCCGACCTCGAGCACGGTCTCGCGCCGCTCTTCGGCGGTCGAGAGGGTGCGCTTGGTGGGGGAGGCGGCGGGCGTCATGCAGGTGTGAGTATGCACTCACTCACTGCAGGTGTCAAGCCCGTAGAGCAGCCAGTACCGCCCGCGCGCCGACGCCGCTCCGGCCGGCGCGGGCGGCAGCGCCTTGTCCTGGTCGCTCGCGTCCAGCACGAACTGGTTGGCGACCGCGCGCGAGACCGGGACGAACGTCGCGCCGACGTCGCGGTGCTCCTCCTGCGCGCTGTGGATCGCGCGCGGGCGGCGGTCGGTCCACAGCGCGAGCTGCGGGACGGCGCGCCGGTTGGGGACCGTGACGGCGCAGCCCGCCGGGACGCGCGCCGAGAGGTCGTGCAGCTCGTTCAGGATGTGCGTCTGGGCGACCAGCGCGCTGCGCGTGTTGCGGATGCGGATGACCTGCGACGGCACGAAGGCGAGCATGCCGACGGCGGTCAGCACGCCCAGCGCCATCCATCGCTCGCGCCACGGATCCTCGCGCGGCAGCAGCGTCCAGCCGCACACGCCGGCGGCGGCGAAGATCGCCAGGATCGTCGCGGGCAGCAGCAGGTAGCGCGTGAGGATCGAGAGCCCCGCGCCGGCCAGGACGCAGAAGGCGAGCACGGCCAGCACGCCGGCGACCGCGCCCAGCAGCGCGCGCGAGCGCAGCCGCCACAGCGACAGCACGCCGCCGACCACCGCGCCGAAGAGCACCGGCTCGCGCAGGATCTCG
>DASYBY010000447.1:0-2566 GCA_036500525.1 Baekduia sp.
GCTCGTCCTCGCCGGCGTCGGCGGCGCGTTCGGCGCGCGCGAGGACTTGTCGATGCAGTTGCACGCCTGCCTGCTCGCGCTGGCCACCGGCCGGCCGGTCAAGATGGCCTACCTGCGCGAGGAGTCGTTCGCCGGCGGCCACGTCCACCGCCATCCCGCGTGGATGGAGTACGAGCACCGCGCCGGCGCCGATGGGCGCCTCATCGCCGTCCACGGGCGCATCTGGCTCGACGGCGGCGCGTACGCCTCCAGCTCGTCGGCGGTCGTCGCCAACGCCACCACCTTGGCCGCCGGCCCGTATGCGGTGGACAACGTCGACCTCCTCGGCACCGCCATCTACACCAACAACCCGCCGTGCGGCGCGATGCGCGGGTTCGGTGCGCCGCAGGTCGCGGTCGCCTACGAGGCGCAGATGGACCGCGTCGCGGCGGCGGCCGGCCTGGACCCGGTCGAGGTCCGGCGGCGCAACGCGCTGGCCGAGGGCGGGACGCTACCGACCGGCCAGGCGATCCGCGGCCCGGTCGCGACGGTGCAGCTGCTCGACCGGCTGGAGGCGCTGCCGCTCCCGGCGAATGGCGACCCCACGGCCCGCGACCCCCGCACGCTCCCCGGCAGCACCTTCGGCGCGACGCTCGGCGAGGGCGTGCGCCGCGGCATCGGCTACGCGGCCGGGTTCAAGAACATCGCCTTCTCGGAGGCCTTCGACGATCCCGCGACCGCACGGGTGACCCTGAGCGTGCCGGACGGCCACGCGGTCGCCACGATCCACACCGCCGCGGCCGAGGTCGGCCAAGGCGTCCTCGGCGTGCAGGAGCAGATCGCGCGCACCGAGCTGGGCGTCGCCGACGTGCGCCTGGGCGCCGCCGACACCGCGATCGACTCCGCGGGCTCGGCGTCGGCCTCACGCCTGACGTGGATGGTCGGCGGGGCGGTGCGCGCCGCCTGCGTCGCGGTCCGCACCCGCGTACTCGAACAGGCCGCGCAGCGCCTCGGGGACGACGGCCGCGCCGTGCTGAGCCTCGCCGACGGCCACGTCCTGCGCGACGGCGGGCCCGTGCTCGCGCTCGCCGAGCTGCTGGCGGACGGCGCGACGATCGAGGAGCAGCGCACCTACCGTCACGACCCGACCGAGGAGCTCGATCCGGTGACCGGCCAGGGCGACGCGCACGCGGGGTTCGCGTTCGTCGCGCACCGCGCGGTGGTCGACGTCGACGTCGAGCTCGGCCTCGCGCGCGTCGTCGAGCTGGCCTGCGCGCAGGACGTCGGGCGCGCGATCAACCCCATGGCCTTGGAGGGGCAGCTGGAGGGCGGGTCGATCCAGGGCCTCGGCCTCGCGCTCACCGAGGAGCTGCTGACCGACGGCGGCGTGGTGGTCAACGCGAGCTTCGGCAGCTACCGGATCCCCACGATCGTCGATGCCGCGCCGGTGCCGTCGATCGTCCTGGAGCTGGGCGATCCCGCGACGCCGTATGGACTGCGCGGCGTGGGTGAGATGCCGTCGATCTCCTCGACGCCGGCGATCCTCGCCGCCCTGCGCGCCGCGACCGGACACGCGCTGACGCGGGCGCCGGTGCACCCCGAAGAGCTGGTCGTCGACGAAGGGACCAACGTATGAGCGACACGCCGTCCCGCGGGAGGCTCGGCCGCGGCTACACGGTCGTCACACCCGCGAACCACTACCCGAGCCGGCTGCCGCCGTTCGGCGACCAGCCCGTGGTCAAGCTCGTGACGCCGCGCATGGCGCCCTCGCGGATCGGCGAGTACCTGGTGTGCTTGGACGCGGGAGGCGGGACGGTGGAGACGGTCGCCGCGGGCTACGAGACGTTCTTCTACGGGTTGGACGGCGCGGCGGTGCTGCACGCCGACGGCGCCGAGCATCCGCTGGGCGCGGGCGCGTTCGCCTACCTGCCGGCGTCGTCGTCCTACGACCTCCGCGCGGGAGCCGCGGCCGCCCGCCTCCTCATCGTCAAGCGCCGCCACGAGCCGCACCCGGGCCTCGCCGCGCCCGGACCGCTCGCCGGCCGCCGCGGCGACGAGCCCTTCGCCGACACCGCCGTCGCCGGCTTCACCCGCCGCGAGCTGCTGCCCGTCGCCGACCCGGCCTGGGACTTCAACATGTCCCTGCTGCGCTTCGCGCCCGGCGTCGGGCTGGACAAGATCGAGGTCCACGACGAGGAGCACGGCCTCTACATGACGCTCGGCGGCGGGACCTACATCTTGGGTGCCGAGGAGCACGAGGTCCGCGCCGGCGACTTCATCTACATGGCGCCCTACTGCCCGCAGGGCTTCACCGCGGCCGATGACGGCCCGGCCGAGTACCTGCTGTACAAGGACGTCTGGCGCGACGGGTTCTAGGTCGTCCGTGTGCCGCGGGGGTACATTGCGTCGCATGGACGACGAGGACATCCGCAACCGCATCGAGGCTCTCGAGGCCGAGGAGAAGAAGCTGCGCGCCCAGGAGGGCGCCGCGGCCGAGACGGGCCACGACGACCTGATCGCCGCCGACGCCGAGCGGCTCGCCAAGATCCGCGTGCAGCTCGACCAGCTCTGGGACCTGCTGCGCCAG
>DASYBY010000448.1:0-3515 GCA_036500525.1 Baekduia sp.
AAGGCCGGCGACACGCTGACCTTCAAGGCGTTGCAGAACTACAGCAACGGTGAGATCGCCCGCTGGATCGGGGCGCCCGACGCCGACAAGCCCGCCCCGCAGCTCACCGTCACCGCGGCCGACGCCCCGGCCGCCGCGACGACCGCGGCCACGGCGACGCCCGCGACGCCCGCGGCGGTCGCCCCGGCGTCCTCGGACGACGGGAGCTCCGACACCCTGAGCATCGTCGCGCTGATCGTCGGCGCCCTGGGCCTGCTGGCCGGCGGGGCCGGTCTGGCCGCTGCGCGCAAGCGGGCGTAGACGCATCACGCCGCCGTGGCAGGGGTTACCTGCCATGGCGGCGCCCTTCCCCGCCTAGACTTCGAGAGCCTCACCATGTCCAGCCAGAACACCCCTCCCAGCAAGCGCGAGCGTCGCGAAGCGGCGCGCGCGGAACGGATCGAGCGCGAGCAGTCGGCTGCGGCCAGCGACGCCCGCCGCCGAAGGCTCCTGCAGCTCGGCGGGCTGCTCGCCGGCGCGGTGGTCGTGGTGGTCATCGCGATCGTCGTCTCCACCGGTGGCGGCAAGAGCGGTGGCGGCAGCTCGAACATCACCGGCGCCGCTGACACGAAGGCGCTCATCGGCGGGATCCCGCAGAAGGGCATCACGCTCGGCAAGCCCGACGCGCCGGTGACGATCGTCGAGTTCGCCGACCCGCAGTGCCCGTTCTGCAAGGAGTACACCTTGAACGAGCTGCCGACGGTCATCCAGAAGTACGTCCGCACCGGCAAGGCGAAGATGGACCTGCGCTGGCTGACGTTCATCGGCCCCGACTCGGTGACCGGCGCGGGCGTGCTCGAGGCGGCCGGTCAGCAGAACAAGATGTGGAACGCCGCGGACCTGCTGTACCGCAACCAGGGCGAGGAGAACTCGGGCTACATGACCGACGCCTTCCTGACCAACGTGCTGAAGGGCGTCGGCGCGGACGCCCCCAAGGCGATCGCGGGTGCGGGCTCGTCGTACGTGTCGCAGCAGATCGGCGCCGCCAAGACGCTGTCGAGCCGCTACGCCGTGACCGGCACGCCGACGATCCTCGTCGGCCCGACCGGCGGCACGCTGAAGAAGGACCCCGAGAGCGCGCCGACGGCGGCGGGCATCGGCAAGATGATCGACGCGGCGCAGGGCGCGAGCGGCACGTGAGCGATCGGGCGCTGCGCACGACGGCCTTCGTCCTCACGATCCTCGGGATCGGGATCGCCGGCTACCTGGTGTACATCCACTACGCCGGCATCGAGCCCGTCTGCAACATCGCCCACGGCTGCCACAAGGTCCAGACCTCCAAGTACGCCGATCTGGCCGGCGTGCCGGTGGCGCTGCTCGGCCTGATCGGCTACGTCACGATCCTGGGCGCGCTCCTGGTGCGCGGCGAGGCGGCGCGGATGGTCGCGGCGCTCACCGCGCTCATCGGCTTCGGCTTCTCGGCCTACCTGACCTACCGCGAGCTGTTCACCATCGACGCGATCTGCCAGTGGTGTGTGGGCAGCGCGATCCTGATGACCGGCCTGGCGATCGTCTGCACGTGGCGCCTGCTGGCCCACGTGCCGGCGGCGCCGTCCGCGGCCGCTCCTGCCGCCCTGACGACCGACGGCGCCTAGGCCGCAGCATGAGCCGTCGCTCGACGATCCTCGCCGCGTTGGTCGGCGTCGCCGCCGCGGTGGTGCTGGCGGCCGTGCTGGCCTCCACTCACGGCTCCGATCCGCAGGATCACCGCAAGGTCGCGCACGTCCGCGACGTGACGTCGATCGTCAGCGGGATCCCGCAGCACGGCCTCGTGCTCGGCGACCCGAAGGCCCCGATCCTGCTGGTCGAGTTCGCCGACGCGCAGTGCCCGTTCTGCCGCCAGTTCGCGATCCAGACGTGGCCGACGATCGTCCAGAAGTACATCCGCACGGGCAAGGTGCGGATGGAGCTGCGGCTCGTCGACTTCCTCGGTCCGGACTCCACGCGCGCGGCCCGGGCGCTGGAGGGCGCGGGCCTGCAGAACCGGATGTGGGATGCGTCGGCGCGGTTCTACGACGTGCAAGGACGGGAGAACACCGGCTACGTGACCGATCCCTTCCTGCGCCAGGTGCTGGGCGGCGTCCGCGGGCTCGACGTCGGGCGCGTGATGGCCGATCGCAGCAGCGCGCAGGTGCGCGATCAGCTGGGCGCCACGAAGTCGATGCGCAGCCGCTACGGCGTGACGTCGACGCCGACGCTGCTCATCGGCTCCGACGACACCGACCTGCGCGTCGTGAGCGCCGGCGTGCTGTCGCCGCAGCAGCTCGGCCAGGCCATCGACGGGCAGCTGGGGCGCACGATCTAGGCGCGCCCGCGCGCTGACCAACCGCCCCACGCACCCTACGTAGGGTGCTACCCTACGTAGCGGCTTGTTGAAGAAGACCAGCATCTACTTGGACGAGGAGCTCGACCACGGGCTCGCGCGCCGCGCAGCCGAGGAGGGCATCACCAAGGCGGAGTTCATCCGCCGCACCCTCGCCGCCGCCGTCCAGCGTCCCCAGCGGACGCGGCCGGAGGCCATCGGGTTCGAGGATCGCCGCTGATGGCGGTCATCATCGACCCCGGCTTCGTCGTCGCCCTCGCCCGCCTGCGCCACCCGCGCCACGCCGACGCGGTCGCGCTCGTCACCGAGCTCGACGAGGATCTCGTCACCTCCCCGCTGGCGGTCGCCGACATCGACCGCGCCATCGCCGAGGCGGCCGGCGACGAGGCCCAGGGCGCCGTCTGGCGGGACTTCGAGCGCGGCGCCTACGCGGTGCGCTGGTGGGCCGACGCGCTGAAGGAGACGCTGGCCATCGCCCAGCGCCATCCCGAGGCCGGGCTGACCACCGCGTCGCTCGTCGCGCTCGCCGCCCGCGTCAACAGCCGCCGCATCGCCACCTTCGATGAGCAGTTCCGAACATTGACCACGCCGGACGGGGAAGCCTTCGTGGTGCTCCCGGCCGATCGTTGAAAGGACCACGAACCATGGCTCCCACCGATCACCCGAACAGCTTCGACGCTCGCGCCACCCTCAAGGTGGGTGACCGCGAGCTGACGATCTTCCGCCTGGACGCGCTGCAGGCGAAGTTCGACGTCGCGCGGCTCCCGTTCTCCCTGAAGATCCTCCTGGAGAACCTGCTGCGCACCGAGGGCAACGGCGCCGTCGACGCCGCCGACATCGAGGCGCTCGCCAGCTGGGACGCCAAGGCCGATCCCAGCAAGGAGATCGCCTTCACGCCCGCCCGCGTGGTCATGCAGGACTTCACCGGCGTACCGGCCGTCGTCGACCTCGCCGCGATGCGCGACGCGATGGCCGAGCTGGGCGGAGACCCCGCGAAGATCGAGCCGCTGGTCCCCGCCGAGCTGGTCATCGACCACTCCGTGCAGGTCGACGAGTTCGGCACGCGCACCGCCGCCGCGTTCAACGCCGAGCGCGAGTTCGAGCGCAACCGCGAGCGCTACCAGTTCCTGAAGTGGGGCCAGGGCGCGTTCGA
>DASYBY010000449.1:0-11481 GCA_036500525.1 Baekduia sp.
CCCTCCGCGCCGCGCTCGAGGCCGCCGAGGACGACGCCGCGTAGTGTCGCCGGGCGCCGCCGCCGCTCCCACCGTCTACCTCGGCACCTCCGCCTTCGCCGCCGGCGTGCTCCGCGCGCTGGCCGACGGCCCGTACCGGCCCGCGCTGGTCGTCACGCGCCCCGACGCCAAGCAGGGCCGCGGCCGCAAGGTCGGCCCGCCGCCGGTCGCGGTCGTGGCGCGGGAGCTGGGGATCGAGGTCGACCAGCCCGCGACGGTCAACGACGACGCGGTCCGCGACCGGGTCGCGGCGGTCAAGCCCGACGCGGTGATCCTGTGCGCGTTCGGCGCGCTGGTCAAGGAGCCGCTGCTCACCGACCACGACATCCTCAACGTGCACCCGTCGCTGCTGCCGCGCTGGCGCGGGGCGGCCCCGGTCGAGCGCGCGATGATGGCCGGCGACGCCCAGACCGGCGTCTCGATCATGCGCCTCGTCGCCGAGCTGGACGCCGGCCCGGTCTACGCCCAGCAGGCCGAGCCGATCTCGCCGTCGGACGACTACGCCACGCTGAGCGCCCGCCTGCAGGACGTCTCGGTCGCGCTGCTGCTCGACGTGCTGGAGCGGCGCCCCGACCCGACGCCGCAGCCCGAGGACGGCGTCACCTACGCCGACAAGCTCACGGCCGCCGACCGCACGCTCGACCTCACGCGGCCGCCCGAGGAGAACGTCCGGGTCATCCGCGCGCTGCACCCGCACATCGGCGCGCGCATCGCGCTCCAGGACGGCCAGTTCCTCGGCGTGCAGGAGGCGACCATCGCCCTCGACGGCGGCCTGGAGCTGGTCACCGTCCAGCCGGCGGGCGGGCGCTCGATGGCGTACGCGGAATACCTCCGCGGTCATCCGCCCGTGCTCTGAACCGCACCCAGTCGCTGAACCCGCCGTCGTAGGCGCGGACCTCCAGGTCGCGGACCTCGACGATGCGATCGGCGATCCGGTCCAGGAAGTAGCGGTCGTGCGAGACGGCGATGACCGTGCCGTCGAAGGACTCCAGCGCCTTCTCCAGCGTCTCGGCCGCGTCGATGTCGAGGTGGTTGGTCGGCTCGTCGAGCAGCAGGCAGTTCGAGCCGCCGAGCATGAGCGTCAGGCACCGCAGCCGCGTGCGCTCGCCGCCGCTCATCGCCGCCACCGGCCGGCGGACCTGCTCGTAGTCGAACAGGAACCCCATCAACTTGCGGACCGCCTCGTCCTCGGTCATCGGCCCGGTCGCGCGGACGACCTCCAGCGCGGTCGCGTCGCCGTCCAGCTCGTCGACGGCCTGCGTGAGGTGGTCGAAGACGATCGACGGACCCGCCCAGCGCTCGCCCGAGGTGGCCGCGAGCTCGCCGGCCAGCAGCCGCAGCAGCACGGTCTTGCCCGCGCCGTTGGGGCCGACCACGCCGATCCGCTCGCCGCGCATCACCGTGAGGTCGACGCCGGTGAGCACGGGGTCCAGCTCGACGTCGCGCAGCGCCACGACGCGCTCGCCGCCGCGCGCCGCGGCCCGCAGCGCCAGCGCCATCCTGCGCCGCTCGAACACCGGCCGCTGCACCTTGTCCATGCGGTCGATCTGGCGCTGCTTGTTGCGCGCCCGCTTGATGTGGCGCTCGTCCTCGGTGCGGTGCGCCCAGTCCTTGAAGCGCCGGATCGCCGCCTCCAGCCGGGCGATCTCCTTCTGCTGGGTCACGTAGGCCTGCTGTTGGCGCACCAGCTCCAGCTCGCGGGCGACGGTGTAGGCGCTGTAGCCGCCCTGCCACATCCGGACGCGGCCGTGCTCCAGCTCGGCGACCTGCTCGACCACCTCGTCGAGCAGGAAGCGGTCGTGGCTGACGACCACGACCGCGCCGTCGACGCCGGCCACCAGCGACTCCAGCAGCGAGCGCCGCGCCATGTCGAGGTGCGCCTCGGGCTCGTCGAGCAGCAGCAGGTCGGGACGGCGCACCAGGCACGCGGCCAGCGCGACGAGCTTGCGCTCCCCGCCGCTCAGCGCCTCGGTCGGCCGGTCGACGTCGCCATCGGCCAGCCCCAGCTCGCGCAGCAGGCGGATCGTGTCGCCGTCGACGGTCTGCTCGGCCAGCGCGTCGACCAGCCGGGCCTGGCGCTCCAGCAGCTTGGTCATCCGCCCGAGGTCGTCGGCCAGCGCGGGGTCGGCCAGGGCCGCCTCGACGGACGCCAGCTCCTCATGCACCGCGGCCGCCGCCGGCACGGCCGCGCGCACGGTCTCCAGCGCGGTGCGGTGGTCGCCGGCCACGAGCTGGGGGAGGAAGGCGACGGTCGCGCCGCGGCGGATCGTCAGCGCGCCGGCATCGGGCGCGTCCTGGCCGGCCAGCAGCCGCAGGATGGTGGACTTGCCTGCACCGTTCGCCCCCACGAGTCCGACCCGCGCCCGCGGCCCGACCTCGAGGTCCAGCTCGTCGAGCACGCGCCGTCCGCCGAAGGACTTCACGATGCCCCGCAGGCTGAACGCGGGGGCGGCGGGGACGGAGACGGCCATGGGCGCGACCAACCGTAACCGGGACCGCCAAGGAGCTGGAAGGGGGTTCTCCCTAGTCTTAGGGTCTGTGCCTGCCAGCCCCGCCCGCCGCGCTGCGCTGAACGTCCTGCGCCGCGTCAACGAGCAGGGCGCCTACGCCGACCGTGCCCTGCACGGCGAGTCCAAGGAGCTCGACGCCCGCGACCGCGCGCTCGCCAAGCGCCTGGCCTTCGGGACCGTCCAGCGCCGCGCCACGCTCGAGTGGATCATCGCCAAGCACGTCGACCGCAAGCTGGAGCCGCAGGTCCGCGCCGCGCTCCAGCTCGGGCTCTACCAGCTGCTCTACACCGACGTGCCCCAGCACGCGGCGGTCGCCGAGTCCGTCGAGCTGGCCAAGCCCAGCCCCGGCGCCAAGCTCGTCAACGCCGTGCTGCGCAAGGTGCTGCGCGAGGGCGTCACGCTGCCGGCCGACGACAACCCCAAGGGCGCCGCGATCCACCACTCGCACCCCGAGTGGCTGACGCTGCTGTGGTGGGACTGGCTCGGCGCCGACGAGGCCCGCGCGCTGCTGGCCGCCGACAACGAGCCGACCGAGCTGGCGCTGCGCATCAACCCGCTGGCCGGCGTCGAGGTCGATCTCGAAGGCCGGCGCGAGGACGACGCGCTGGTCATCGAGGGCGCCTTCGACGCGCTCGCCCACCCGCTCTACGCCGCCGGCGCGATCACGCCGCAGTCGCGCGCCTCGCAGCGCGTGGCGCGCCTGGTCGACCCGCAGCCCGGCGAGCGCATCCTCGACCTCTGCGCGGCGCCCGGCGGCAAGACGACGCACCTCGCCGCGCTGATGGGCGACCGCGGCGAGATCGTCGCCGTCGAGCGCAACCCGCAGCGCGCGGCGGCGCTCACGACGCAGGCCGACCGCCTCCACGCCACGAGCGTCCGCGTGCACGTCGGCGACGCCCGCGAGGTCAGCGCGGAGACGCTCGGCGGCACGTTCGACCGCGTCTTGGTCGACCCGCCGTGCAGCGGCCTGGGCACGCTGAGCAGCCATCCGGACCTGCGCTGGCGCGCGACGCCGGAGTCCATCGAGGTGCTGCGCGCCGAGCAGGAGGCGATGGTCGCCGCGGCCCGCAGCGCGCTCGCCCCGGGCGGTCGCCTCGTCTACTCGACCTGCACGCTGTCGCCCCGCGAGGAGATCGTCGGCGGCACGGTCGTGCGCACCCTGCCGCATCGCGACAAGACCGACGGCTTCTATATTGCGGTCGACGATGGCTGACCTCGCCGCGGATGAGCAGGGAACGGCATGAGTGAGCCGCGGTTGGGCCTCAAGTGCCCCGGCTGCGGGGAGCCCTGGCTGCGCCCCACGACACTGGCCGGGCGCTACCGGTGCGTCTACTGCCTGCACCGCTTCGAGCTGCGCTCGGTCTGCCCCGACTGCGGCGAGCACGGAACGATCGTGCGCATGTCCTCCACCGCCACCACGGAATGCAACCACTGTGGCGGTTCCATGCTCATCGAAGTCTAAGCTGGCACCGTGCCACTGCCTCGCATCGCCCCGAGCATCCTCGCGGCCGACTTCGCCCACCTCGGTGACCAGGTGCGCGAGGTCGTCGACGCGGGCGCGAAGGTCATCCACGTCGACATCATGGACGGCCACTTCGTGCCGCCGTTCTCGATGGGCCCGCAGGTGCTGAGCGCGCTGACCGACCTCGGGCTCGACGGCGTGCAGTACGACGTCCACCTGATGGTCGAGCGCCCCGAGCGCCACATCGCCGACTTCGCCTCGGCCGGCGCGCACAACATCACCGTGCACGCCGAGGCCACGCCGCACCTCAACTACGTCGTCGCGCAGATCCGCGAGCTGGGCTGCACCGCCGGCGTCGCCGTCTGCCCCTCGACGCCGCTGGACGTCTTCCGCGAGCTCGACGTCGACCTCGCCCTCTGCATGACCGTCAACCCGGGGTGGGGCGGGCAGGCGTTCATCCCGTCCTCGCCGGACAAGATCGCGCGGTTGCGCGCGCTGATCGGCGACGGGCCCGACCTCGAGGTCGACGGCGGGATCGACGTCACCACCGCGGGTCCGGCGGCGCAGGCCGGCGCCACCCTGTTCGTGGCCGGGAGCGCCGTGTTCGGCGCCGACGACCCGGCCGCCGCGTACCACGCCATCGCCGCCGCGGCGGGGTGTAGCCAGCCGTAGCGACTCGGTCCTGTCCAGGACCGATCATGTGAGGAACGCCCGTGAGCACGAAGGTACTCATCGTCGATGACCATCCGACCTTCAGGTCGACCGCTCGCCTCCTGCTGGAGAGCGAGGGATTCGACGTGGTCGGAGAGGCCCCCGACGGCGTGACCGCCATCGCCGCCGCGGGCGAGCTGCATCCCGACCTGGTGCTGCTGGACGTCAACCTCCCGGACCTCGACGGCTTCGACGTCGCCGCGCGCATCACCAGCGTGCTCGGGGCCCCGGCCGTGGTCCTGACCTCCAGCCGCGACAGCTCGGACTTCGGCCCGCTGGTGCACCGCAGCGGTGCCCGCGGCTTCATCCCCAAGGGTGAGCTCTCCGGCGCGGCGCTGGCCGACCTGATCCGATGAAGTCGAACCAACGCGGCGCGTCGGTCGACCAGCGTCGGAGGCAGGTTCGATGAACTCCCTGCGGGCCGCGCTCCTCGCGCTGTTCGCAGCCTCGGTGGCGATGGCCGCCGTGATGGTCGCCCTCGTCGTCTCCAGCGATCACGAGGACGCCAAGGAGGTCACGGCCGTCCTCGGGCCGTTCATCGGCCTGAGCTTCTGCGGGACCGGCGTCTTCGCGTGGATGCGCCGTCCGCACAACCGCTTCGGCGCGCTGATGACCGCCGTCGGCTTCGCGTGGTTCCTCGCGGGGCTGACCGAGGCCAACGACCCGTGGGTCTACACGCTCGGCGTCTACCTCGGGCCGTTGTACATCGTGTTGGTCGGGCACATGCTGCTCGCGTTCCCGACCGGCCGGCTGGAGACGACGCAGGCGCGGACGCTGATCGTCATCGGCTACCTCGACGCGCTCTTCGTGCAGATCCCGTTCTTCCTGCTAGGGGGCGACATCTCCAGCCCCGACGACGCGCCGCGCAACGCCTGGACGATCACCGAGAACTACGACGGCGCCCAGGTCTTCGCCGCGGTGTCGCAGCTGGTCGCCGCTGGGCTGATCGCGTGGCTGGCGGTGCAGCTGCTGCAGAAGCGCCGCGATGCTTCGCCGCCGCAGCGGCGCGCGATGGCGCCGGTGCTGTGGACCGGCCTGGTCCTCAGCGCGGCCCTGGCCGTCGCGGTCGTCAGCCAGCTGCTGGGCGGCGCGGATCCGATCGCCACGAGCCCGAGCTTCGTCTCGCTGATCGCGTTCGCGGCGCTGCCGTGGGCCTTCGTGATCGGCCTGCTGCGCAGCCGCTACAGCCGCGCCGGCGCGGTGGGGGACCTCGTCGAGCGCCTCAACGCCCAGGGCATCGAGGGCGAGTCGCTGCGCGATGCGCTGTCGGACGCGCTCGGCGACCGCTCGCTCGCGCTGGCCTTCTGGTCGCGCGGCTCGGAGCGCTACGTCGACGCCGGCGGCCAGCCGGTCGAGCTGCCGCCCGCCACGTCGCGGTCGCGCGCGGTCACCGAGATCGAGCGCGAGGCCGTCCCGGTCGCCGCGATCGTCCACGACGCCGCGCTGCTCGACGAGCCCGGGCTCGTGCGCGCCGCCGGCGCCGCCGCCTCGCTCGCCCTGGAGAACGAGCGCCTGGAGGCCGAGCTGAAGGCGCGCGTCGCCGAGCTGCAGGTGTCGCGCGCGAAGGTCATCGAGGTCGGCATGGCCGAGCGCCGCGCGCTGGAGCGCAACCTCCACGACGGCGCCCAGCAGCGCCTCGTCGCGCTCTCGCTCCAGCTCGGGCTGGCCAAGACGAAGCTGCGCAGCGACCCCGACGTCGCCGAGCGGATCCTCGACGGCGCGCGCGGCGAGCTGGCCTCGGCGCTGGAGGAGCTGCGCGAGCTGGCCCGCGGCATCCACCCGGCGATCCTCACCGATCGCGGGCTCGGCGCCGCGCTCGACGCGCTGGCCGGGCGCGCGCCCGTGCCGGTCGAGGTCGAGACGGTCCCCGACGGGCGGATGCCGATGCCCGTGGAGGCCGTCGCCTACTTCGTCGTGGCCGAGTCGCTCACCAACGTCGCCAAGTACGCCGACGCCGAATATGCGACCGTCCGCGTCTTACGGGAGAATGGCTTTGCAGTGGTGGAGATCGAGGACAACGGCATCGGCGGTGCAGACCCGTCCGCAGGCTCCGGCCTGCGGGGCCTCGCCGATCGCCTGGCCGCCCTCGACGGCAGGCTGGAAGTCGACTCCCCCCTGGGAGTCGGCACGACCGTGAGGGCGAGGATCCCGTGCGCGTAGTGCTGGCTGACGATTCCGTGCTGCTCCGCGAGGGTCTTGCGGCGCTGCTCGAAGGCAGGGACTTCGACGTCGTCGCCCAGTCGGGCGACGCCGAGGACCTCCTGCGCAAGGTCGGCGCCCACAAGCCCGACGTGGCGATCGTGGACGTTCGCATGCCGCCGACGCACACCGACGAGGGGCTTAAGGCCGCGCTGCAGATCCGCGAGCGCTTCCCCGAGACGGGCGTACTCGTGCTGAGCGCCTACGTCGAGGAGACCTCGGCGCTGGAGCTGCTCTCCGACGACGCCGCCGGCATCGGCTACCTGCTCAAGGACCGCGTCAGCGACGTCGACCGCTTCACCGAGGCCGTGCGCCGGGTGGGCGAGGGCGGCAGCGCGCTCGACCCCGAGGTCGTCTCCCGGCTGCTCGGCCGCCGGCGCCGCGAGGATCCGCTGGCCGCGCTGTCGCCGCGCGAGCGCGAGGTGCTCGGCCTCATGGCCGAGGGCCGCTCCAACCACGCGATCGCCGACGCGCTGGTCGTCACCGAGCGCGCGGTGGAGAAGCACGTCACGTCGATCTTCACCAAGTTGACGCTGCCGCCGACGGTCGAGGACCACCGGCGCGTGCTCGCGGTCCTGGCCTACCTGCAGGGCTGACCCCTCGGTCGATGTCATGTCGACCCCATGACATCCCCTAGGGGGTAAGTGGGGGATAGCCGTACCCCAACCAGACAGCAGGGCTGGGAGGCTGCGATGCATGACCTCGATCGTCTCTGCGCAGGATCTTCGCCGTGTCTACGGAGAGGGCGGCGCGGCCGTCACGGCGCTCGACCACGTGACCGTCGAC
The DNA here is from genome assembly GCA_036500525.1 of Baekduia sp. Classification (GTDB taxonomy): domain Bacteria; phylum Actinomycetota; class Thermoleophilia; order Solirubrobacterales; family Solirubrobacteraceae; genus Baekduia. The sequence goes on from DASYBY010000449.1 coordinate 7,708, forward strand.
TTCCCCGCCGGCGCGTTCACGGCCATCATGGGCCCGTCGGGCTCCGGCAAGTCCACGCTGATGCACCTGCTCGCCGGCCTGGACCGGCCCTCGGAGGGCACGGTCACCCTCGATGGCGTCGAGCTGTCGGCGCTCAACGACGACGCGCTCACCGAGCTGCGGCGCGACCGCGTGGGGTTCATCTTCCAGGCCTTCAACTTGCTGCCGGTGCTCAACGCCCGCGAGAACATCGTGTTGCCGATGTCGATCGCGGGCCGCGACCCCGACGACGCCTGGGTCGACCAGCTGATCGACCTCGTCGGCCTCCGCGACCGCATCACCCACCGCCCGAGCGAGCTGTCCGGCGGCCAGCAGCAGCGCGTCGCCGTCGTGCGCGCGCTCGCCGGCCGCCCGGCCGTCGTCTTCGCCGACGAGCCCACGGGCAACCTCGACTCCCACGCCTCGACCGAGATCCTGCAGCTGCTGCGGCGCTCGGTCGACGAGTTCGGCCAGACGATCATCATGGTCACGCACGACGAGGAGGCCGCGGCGTACGCCGACCGCCTGCTCGTGCTGCGCGACGGCGTGATCGTCGAAGACCGCGCGCCCACGTCCGCCGTCGTCTAGCGCTCCGGAGCCTCCACCACCATGGCCAAGATCGCCGTCCGCGGGCTCCTCGCCCGCAAGGTCCGCCTTGCGCTGACCGCCCTCGCCGTCGCGCTCGGCGTCACGCTCATCGCCGGCACCTACATCTTCACCGACACCATCACCAAGTCGTTCGACACCATCTTCACGGAGACGAACAAGGGCACCGACGTCGCGCTGTCGCCCGACAACGACCTCTCCAACGGCGAGGACCCGCCGCCGATCCCGGGCGCGGTGCTCAAGCGCGTGCAGAAGGTCCCGGGCGTGCAGCAGGCCGAGGGCGCGATCTTCAGCCAGGGCGGCTCGTTCCGCAAGGCCGACGGCGCCAAGCTCAAGGGCCAGGGCTTCAGCGCGATCGCCGGCGCCCACGACGTCCAGCGCTTCGAGACGTTCGCGCCGACCAAGGGCCATCTGCCGAAGACGGCCGACGAGGTCGCGATCCCGAAAGGCACCGCCGACGCCGACGACCTGAAGGTCGGCGACAAGCTGCAGATCCAGGACGCGGCGCCCAAGAAGCTGTACACGATCTCGGGCATCGTCACGATCGCCGGCGTCGACTCGCTCGGCGGCGGCGTAATCGCCGTCATGACGCTGCCCGAGGCGCAGCGGATGACCGGCAAGGGCGACGCCTACGACGAGATCGACCTCGCCGCCGCGCCCGGGGTGAGCCCCGCGCAGCTCAAGACGCGCATCGCGAAGGTCGTGCCCCCGCGCATCGACGTGCGCACCGGCTCTGAGCAGGCCCAGGAGCAGACCAAGGACATCAAGTCGGGCTTCCTCGACATCCTGCGCACCGCGCTGCTGGCCTTCGCCGGGATCTCGCTGTTCGTCGGCGCGTTCCTGATCTTCAACACCTTCTCGATCACCGTCGCGCAGCGCACCCGCGAGTTCGCGCTGCTGCGCGTGCTCGGCGCCAAGCGCGGGCAGGTGATGCGCTCGGTGCTGGCCGAGGGGTTCGTCATCGGCGTCCTCGGCTCGGCGGTCGGGCTCGGGCTCGGCATCGTCGTCGCGGCCGGGTTGAAGGCGCTGTTCAAGGCCTTCGGCGCCGACCTGCCCTCGACGGGCATGGTCATCGAGACGCGGACCATCGTGGTGTCCTTGCTCGTCGGCACGATCGTGACGCTGATCTCGGCCTTCGCGCCGGCGATCCGCGCCACCCGCGTGCCGCCGCTGGCCGCGCTGCGCGAGGGGCTGGACCGCGCCCACAAGACCTCCCGCTGGGCGACGCCGCTCGCCGGCCTGCTGACGCTCCTCGGCCTCGCGCTGATGGCCCTCGGGCTGTTCGGCTCGGCCAAGGCGAGCGCGGCGCTGTCGCTGATGGGCTTCGGCGCGGTGCTGACGTTCCTCGGCGTGGCGCTGCTCAGCCCGCGGCTGGTCGGGCCGATCGCCGGCCTGGTCGGCGCGCCGTTCGAGCGCTTCCGCGGCGTCACGGGCCGCATCGCGCGGGAGAACACCGTGCGCTTCCCCGGGCGCACGGCGGTGACGGCGGGCGCGCTGATGGTCGGCGTGACGCTCGTGACGTTCGCCTCGGTGTTCGCGGCGGGCGCCAAGTCGACGTTCAGCGACGCGGTGCACAACGCGTCGCGGGCGCAGGCGGTCATCCAGGGCGCCGACGGCTTCAGCTCGTTCACGCCGCAGGCCGTCCAGGCCGTCTCGCACGTGCCGGGCGTCGGCCAGGTCGCCTCGGTGCGCTTCGCCCAGGGCAAGATCGACGGCAAGAAGCACGGCTTCACCGGCGTCGACACGCAGACCTTCACCAACCTGTACCACTCGGACTGGAAGCAGGGCAGCGACGCGACGCTGAAGGCCCTGCGGCCCGGCGAGGTCGTCGTGGGCAAGAAGTTCGCCGAGGACAACGACGTCGCGGTCGGCGAGACGCTGAAGGCGCTGACGCCGAAGCGCACGACGATCCCGTTGAAGGTCACGGGCATCATCAACGACAAGGGCGGGCTGACCGGCGACCTCATCGTCCCCAACGCGGTTCTGCAGTCGTCCTTCGGGGCGACCAAGGACGGGTTCGCGCTGGTCGGCTACACCGGCGCGCGGCCGCCGGACCAGGTCAAGTCGGCGATCGACCGGGTGCTCGACGCGCAGTTCCCGGCGGCCGAGGCCCAGACCAACGACCAGTTCATCAAGGGGCAGCAGGACCAGATCGACCAGCTGCTGACGCTGATCTACGCGCTGCTGGCGATGGCGATCATTGTGTCGCTGTTCGGGATCGTGAACACGCTCGTGCTCTCGATCTCCGAGCGGACGCGGGAGCTGGGCCTGCTGCGGGCGATCGGCATGTCGCGCCGCCAGGTCAAGCGCGTGATCCGCTACGAGGCGGTCATCACCGCGGAGATCGGCGCGGTGATCGGGCTGGTGCTCGGGATCGTGTTGTCGGTGTTGGTGACGCGGGCGATCGACGGCTTCGAGCTCGCGATCCCCGTCGTCAGCCTCATCGTCCTGCTGATCGCGGCGGCGCTCGCCGGGGTGCTGGCGGCGATCCTGCCGGCCCGCCGGGCCTCGCGGCTCAACGTGCTGGAGTCGCTGGCCTACGAGTAGGCCGGCGGCTCAGCGGGCGCCGATGAACAGCGCCACGGCCTGCTCGACCAGCGGACGGGCGAGCGGGCCGAGGCGCACGGTCCAGCCGCCGTCGAGCTCCTGGCGCAGCGTGCAGGGCACGCCGCGGATCTGCAGGATCGCCTCGTGGACCTCGGCGTGCTTGTAGCCCGTCAGGCCCTGGAAGGTCGCGTCGATGCCGAACGTCCCGTCCTCCATCGGCCAGATCGTCACCCGGTCGGGCGGGGGCCCGATCGGCGAGTGGTCAGGAGGCTCCACCGGGTCGAGGTCGTGCGGCATGGTCGCCCCCAGAGGCTACGGGGCGGGCGAGGCGGTGCGGCGGGCGACCTCGTCGCGGACCAGCGGGGCGACCTCGGTGCCGAGCAGCTCGATGCCCTTCATCACGTCGGCGTGGGGCATGGTGCCGACGGTGAGGTGCATCAGGTGACGGTCGTGGCCGAAGATCTCGTGCTGGAAGAGGATCTTCTCGGCGACCTCCTCGGCGGTGCCGATGACCAGCGAGCCGCGGGGCGCGCGGAGGGCGTCGAACTGCTGGGGCGACATCGGCGGCCAGCCGCGCTCGCGCCCGATCTGCGACATCGACGC
>DASYBY010000450.1:0-5051 GCA_036500525.1 Baekduia sp.
CGAGCAGGTCGAGCGCCAGCTGCGCCGCATCGACGGCTGCGCGCTGGTCGGCGACGCCGGCGCCGTCGCCGCCGGGCTCGCCGAGCTGTACGCCGCCGGGGCCGACCTCGTCAGCGTCCGGGTCATGTTCGACTTCGTGGATCTGGCGACCGCGCGGGGCCAGCTGGAGGCCGTCGCGGGCGAGGTCGCCGGGGCCATCGACGCGGCCGGGGCGCTCGCGTGAGGTTCCTGCTCGAGCCCGAGGACGGCGCGACCGCCGCGGCGCTCGTCGCCGCCGGCGAGGCCGCCCATCGTGCCGGCCTCGATGGGGTGCTGCTGACCGACGGCGCCGGGCCGGGCTCGGCGCTGGTGGCGGCGGCCGTCCTGGCGGGCGCCGTGCCCGACGTGCTGATCGCCGTCGAGACCGCGCTCGGGGATCGCCATCCGCTGGAGGTCGCCGAGGAGGCGGCGGTCGTGGACGTCGCCAGCGGCGGGCGGCTCGTGCTCGTCGCGCGGCCCGCGCCCGGAGCCGAGCAGGACTACCCCGAGGCCCTGGACCTCCTGCGTACCGCCTGGACCCCGCGGCCCTTCTGCGCGGACGGGCCGCGCTGGCCCGTGCCCGCGCGGCTGCCGGGCAACGTCAACCAGGTCGAGCAGCGCGTCCGGATGACCCCGGCGCCGGCGCGGCCGCGCCTCGAGCTCTGGGGCGCGGGCGCCGGGATGGCGGCGGCCACGCACCGCGCGCTGGGCGCCATCGCCGACCCCGACGCCGACCCCGACGCGCTCGCCGCTCTGTGGCGGGACGCCGGCGCGGCGGTCGGGCCCGCGGCGCTCGGCGCTCCGCGCGCCCGGCGCGAGCGCTGGATCGACGCCCCCGCTCTCCGCGCCCGGCTGCTGGCCGGGCGCCGCGCGTTCGGCCAGGACTGGGCCGCCGTGCGCGCCCCGGCGGACGCAGCGGACGCGATCGGACGCGAGGTCCGCCCCCATGTGCAGCTCGAGCGGCTGCCCGACGGGCTCGGCGACCACTGGGCCGGCGGCGGCTCTCCGCCGTGCTGATCGTTCAGCAGCCGCCGCCAGACGATCGGTTGGTAGGTCATGGCCGGGCGGGCAGCTAGAGTGCGGCGTCGGCCTCGCCGACCTGAGGCCATCGCTCCATGACCGACTTCCCCATCGACCTGCCCACCAAGGGCGCCGGGCCTTCCGGCCGCGGTGACGCGTTCGCCCAATACCTCGGCCTGCGCTGGGACGATCCCAGCACGGTGCGACTGACGATCCGGCCCGACCTCGTCAACGACGTCGGCCTGCTGCTCGGCCCAGTGGGCTTCGCCCTCGTCGACTACGCCATGGGGTCGACCCTGTGGCAGCAGACGACCGACGAGGAGTCGATCGCCACGGTCAACATCGCGATCAACTACATCCAGAGCGCCGACGAGGGCGACATCCGCTGCCACGCGGAGCTCAACCGGCGCAACCGCCGCATCGCGGTCCTCACCAGCGCGACGCATCACGAGGACGGCCGGCTGCTGGCCACGGCGATCGGCAGCTTCTCGATCTACCCGCGGCGCACGCGGCCCGCGACCGGCTGACCGCCGGCCACGGGTCTCGCGCGACGCGGCGGCGATCAGCGCGGCGACAGGCGCGTCGCCGCGTCCAGGCGGACGACGTCGCCGTTGAGCAGCGTGACCTCCATGAACGTCTGCACCAGCCGGGCGAACTCGTCGGGGCGGCCGAGCCGCTTGGGGAAGACGTGGAGGTCGATGAGCCCTTGGCGGCGCTTGTCGTCGACCCCCGCGAGCATCGCGGTGTCCATCATCCCGGGCGCGACGCCCATGACGCGGATGCCCTGGCGCTCGAGATCGCGCGCCAGCTGGATCGTCAGGGCGATGACGCCGCCCTTGGAGGCCGCGTAGGCTGCCTGCCCGACCTGGCCCTCGAACCCGGCGATCGAGGCGACGTTGACGATCAGCCCGCGCTCCCCGTCCTCACCCGGCTCGTTCTCGGCCATGTGGTACGCGCTCCAGCGTACGACGTCGAACAGGCCACTCAGGTTGATGGCCACCGCCTTGGTGAACATCTCCAGCGGGTAGAGCGTGCGGTCCTTTCCGAGGATGCGCTGCGCCGGGCTGACGCCGGCGCAGTTGACCGTGAGGTCCAGCCGGCCGAACGTCTCGACGGCGGCCGCGACCGCGGCCTCGACCTGCTCGGGCTCCGACACGTCCGTCGCGACGAAACGGACCGCATCGCCCAACTCTGCGGCGATCTCGGCGCCGCGCGAGCTCGGGAGGTCGACGATGATCGCGCGGCCGCCACCCGCAGCGAGCATCCGCACGACGCCCTCTCCCAGCCCGGACGCGCCGCCCGTGACCAGGCCGACTGCTCCTTCGATCTTCATGTGGTTGATGCTCCCTTGGTGGTGTTCATGGTGGTGATCGTGGCCGTCGCCGACAGCACGGCCCGACCGTCGACCTCGGCGCTCAGCTCCAGCTCGGCGGTCCCGGCTTCCGCGTCCAACGCGGTCACCGTGCCCGAGCAGGTCACGCGGTCGCCGGCGAGGACGTTGCCGAGGAAGCGGCAGTCGAAGCGCTGCACGTTGGCCGCTCCGCCCGCGGCGCGGCCGGCCAGCTCCATCAGGTACCCCACGTTGATCGGGCCCTGGTTGATCGGCCGGTCACCGAGGCCGAGCCGGCCAAGTACCGCGATATCCCAGTGGATCGGGTTCGGGTCGCGCAGCAGCACGGCCATGGTCTTCATCCGACCCGGATCGACCGACTCGACGACGAACGGCTCCAGCGCCTGACCTTCGCTCAGCATGCTCATGCCTCGTCCTTGCGGGGGAAGATCCACACGTGCGTGACGGTGGCGACCGGCGCGCACGCGCCGGCCTCGGCGATGCGGTGCACGAACGTCGCGCGGTCGAACACCCCGGCGCGGCGCCCCTCCTTGCGCTCGACGCTCACGACCTCGCCCGCCACGTCGTACGCGGCGCCGGGCCGCAGGACGCCGTCGAAGGCGAACTGCAGCTCGCCGAACATCACGCCGGAATCCTCGTCGGCGCCGAGCAGGGCCATGATGTCGGCGATCGAGGCGCCGCCGCCGTGAAGACCGATCATGTACGCGATCTCGGGATGCGCCGCCAGGGGATCCGGCGTCCCCGCAACGGCGTCCGTCCACAGCCACGACTCATAGGCCGGGAGCGTGTACCGGCCACCGGGGAAGCGGTGGCCGGCCAGATGCGTGTAGTCGGTCATCCGGCGATCAGATCCGCTGGATCAGCGTTCCGGTGCCGAGCCCTCCGCCGCAGCACATCGTGACGAGGCCCAGCTCCTTGTCCTCGTCCTCGAGCGTGTGCAGCAGCGTGGTGATGAGCCGCGCACCCGTTGAGCCGAGCGGGTGGCCGAGGGCCATCGCGCCGCCGCGGACGTTGACGCGGTCCATGTCGACGTCGTAGACGCGCGCCCAGGCGGCGACGACCGGCGCGAACGCCTCGTTGATCTCGATGAAGTCGATGTCGTTCATCTTCATCGCGTTGCGGTCCAGCAGCTTGCGCGTGGCCGGGATCGGGCCCTCGAGCATCTTGACCGGATCGCAACCGACGGTCGTCTGGTCGACGATCCGGGCGCGCGGCTTCAGGCCGAGCGCCTTGGCCTTGTCGGCGCTCATGAGCAGGACCGCAGCGGCGCCGTCGGAGACCTGCGACGAGTTCCCGGCGGTGATCTTGCCGCCCTCCTTGAACACCGAACGCAGGCCGGCGAGGGCCTCGAGCGTCGTGTCGGGCCGGATGCCCTGGTCCTTGGTGTACGTGTCGCCGTTGGAGGAGACGGGGACGATCTCGCGGTCGAAGCGGCCTTCGTCGGTGGCCTTGGCCGCCAGGCGGTGCGAGCGCAGGGCGAGCTCGTCGAGCTCGGCGCGGCTGATCTCGTGCTCGTCGGCGATCATCTCGGCGCCCAAGCCCTGGCCACGGACGTTGTAGCGCTCGAAGAACTCGGGCGTCCACGGGCTGCCGTACTGCTCGGCGACGGCCTCGCCGGAGGCGAAGGGCAGGCGCCCCATGTGCTCCACGCCGGAGCCGATGACCACGTCGTGGATGTTGGCCGCGATGAGCGCGGCGCCGAAGTTGACGGCCTGCTGGGCGGAGCCGCACTGGCGGTCGACGGTCGTGGCCGCCGCCTCGAGCGGCAGGCCCTCCTGCAGCCACGCGTTGCGCGCGACGTTGAAGGACTGGGGGCCGAACTGCTGCACGCAGCCGGCGATGACGTCCTCGACCTCGGCCGCGTCGATGCCCGAGCGGGCGATCACCTCGGTGTAGGTGAGCCCGAGGAGGTCGGCCGGATGGAGGTCCTTGTAGTTGCCCTTCTCCGGGTGGCCCCGTCCGATCGGCGTGCGGACCGCGTCGACGATGACGACGTCCCTTCCCTGTTGCGCGTTCATGGCAGCTCCTTCTCGTGGCTCGGACGGACCGCCGGGATTCTACCAATCGTTTGGCCTTCGAACCGTCCCATCATCAAGCAACTGTTTGGTAGCGTTGCGCCGCTGCCACCGCACAACGAGGAGAGCCGTCATGGGGAAGAAGCTGCAGGGTGCCGAGATCGAGCGCAACGGCCCGGTCGGGATCGTCAAGATCCACCCGGTCGAGCGCATGATGGAGCGCAGCCTCGAGGACGACTGCGACGAGTTCATCGAGGTCCACGAGTCGATCTCGATCTCGCTGGAGGAGCTGCGGTTCGACCCCAGCATCCGCGTCGTCGTGATCACCGGCTCCTCCGACGAGGCCTTCTACGTCGTGCCGAGCCGCGCGCACTACGACAACGAGAAGTTCCGGAACCGGCTGCGCGGCATCATCGCGCCCGACCTCCGCGACCAGTACCGCCCGAGCGAGGCGCGCGCGCAGTACCGGCGCACCGGCAACTACGTCGAGCAGATGCTGCACTACGAGAAGCCGATCATCGCCCGCGTCAACGGCGACGTCATCGGTGCCGGGCAGAGCGTGATGTGGGGCTGCGACATGATCATCGCGCGCGAGGACGCGGTCGTCGCCGACGTCCACACCGGCATGGGCGAGGTCGTAAACGGCG
>DASYBY010000451.1:0-1972 GCA_036500525.1 Baekduia sp.
CCGGCTGAAGGCCGAGCTCGACATCCCGGTCTTCCACGACGACCAGCACGGCACCGCGATCGTCACGCTCGCCGCGCTGATGAACGCGTGCAAGCTGACCGGCAAGAGCCTCGCCGACCTGCGCGTGCTGATCATCGGCCTGGGCGCCGCGGGCGTCGCGGTGACCAAGATCCTCATGGAGGCGGGCGTCCGCCACGTCATCGGCGCCGACTCGCGCGGCGTCGTCTCGACCGACCGCGCCGACTACCAGGACGGCTCGATGCCGCCCATCAAGCGCTGGTACGCCGAGGCCACGAACCCCGATCGCCTGGGCGGCACGCCCGCGACGGTCATCGACGGCATGGACCTGCTCATCGGCCTGTCGGGCGCCAAGGTCTTCCCCGCCGACGCGCTGGCGCGGATGAACAAGGACGCCATGGTCTTCGCGATGGCCAACCCGACGCCCGAGGTCTCCCCCGAGGAGGCCGCGCCGTACGCGCGGATCGTGGCGACCGGCCGCTCGGACTACCCCAACCAGATCAACAACGTGCTGGCCTTCCCAGGCATCTTCCGCGGCGCGCTCGACGTCCGCGCCCCGCAGATCACCGAGGCGATGAAGATGGCCGCTGCGCGCGCGATCGCCGACATCGTGCCGGAGTCCGAGCTGCGCGAGGACAACATCATCCCGTCGGTCTTCAACCGCGACGTCGCGCCCGCCGTGGCCGAGGCCGTCGCCGCCGAGGCCCGCCGCGCCGGCGACGACCGCGCCGGCGACACGATCGGCTTCGCCGCGCAGGACATCGAGCAGCTCACGCGCTGAGAGGCGAAGCCCAGCTTCTGCCGCCCAGGGCATCGAGCAGCTCACGCGCTGATCCGCGCCGGCGGGCGTGCGCGTACGTTCAGGCAGATGAACGTCACGCTCACGGGTGCCACCGGCCTGATCGGCAGCAAGCTCGTCCGCGCGCTGCGCGACCGCGGGGACACGGTGACCGTCCTCTCGCGCTCGCCCGGCAAGGCGGGCTCGGCGCTCGGGGTCGCGGCCGTCGCCTGGGATCCGATGGCCGGTCCGGCGCCCGCCGCCGCGCTGTCCGGCCGCGACGCCGTGATCCACCTCGCCGGCGAGCCCGTCGCCCAGCGCTGGAGCGCGAAGGCCAAGCAGGCGATCCGCGGCAGCCGCGAGACCGGGACGCGCAACCTCGTCGAGGGGTTGCGCGCCGTCGGCGCGGAGGGACCGAAGGTGCTGGTCTCCGCGTCGGCCGTCGGCTACTACGGCCCGCACGGCGACGAGTGGATCCCCGAGTCCACCCCGGCGGGGCAGGACTTCCTGGCCGGCGTGTGCGTCGCCTGGGAGCGCGAGGCCCAGCGCGCGACGATGCTCGGGATGCGCGTCGTCAACGTCCGCACCGGCGTCGTGCTCGATCCCGCGGGCGGCGCGCTGGCCAAGATGCTCCCGCCGTTCAAGCTCGGCGCGGGCGGCCCGGTGGCGGGCGGCGACCAGTACCTGCCGTGGATCCACGTCGACGACCTCGTCGGCCTCTACCTCGCGGCCCTCGACGATCCCAACTGGAGCGGCGCCTACAACGGCAGCGCCCCGTCGCCGGTGACCAACGGCCAGTTCAGCAAGGCCTTGGGCCGGGCGCTGCACCGGCCGGCGATCGCGCCGATCCCCGGCCTCGCGCTGCGCCTGCTCTACGGCGAGATGGCCGACATCGTCACCGAGGGCCAGCGTGCCGTCCCGGAGCGCGCGCTCGCCGCCGGATACGCCTTCGCGCACCCCGACCTCGCCGAGGCGCTGGCCGACACGCTGAAGTCCTAGCTCCCGGCCTGGCCCTTCAACACCTGGTCGAACACGAGCTTGCCCCGGGACACGCGGTTGCCGCCGTAGTCGGCCAGCGTGGTGTCGCCGTTCTCGTCGATCGAGTAGGTGCCCAGCGGCGAGTTGCGGTTCTTGGTCTTGAAGAACGCCGCGATCACCGCCGCGCGGTCGTTGCCC
>DASYBY010000452.1:0-5586 GCA_036500525.1 Baekduia sp.
GCGCAGGATGTAGCCGACGCCGCGCACCGTGTGCAGCAGGCGCTCCTCGCCCGCCGCCTCGGTCTTGCGGCGCAAGTACCCCATGTAGACGCCGAGGACGTTGGAGGTCGCCCCGAAGTCGTAGCCCCACACCTGCTCGAACACGACCGAGCGCTCCAGCACCTGACGCGGGTGGCGCAGGAACAGCTCCAGCAGCGCGTGCTCGGTCCGCGACAGCTCCAGGCGCCGCTCGCCACGCCAGACGTCGCGGGTCGCGGGCTCGAGGCGCAGGTCGGCGAAGCGCAGCTCGTCGGTCGGGCCGTCGACCCGGCGCAGCAGCGCGCGGAGCCGGGCCTGCAGCTCGCGCAGGGCGAACGGCTTGACGAGGTAGTCGTCGGCGCCCGCGTCGAGGCCGGCGACGCGGTCGTCGACCGAGTCGCGCGCGGTGAGCATCAGCACCGGCGTACGGTCGCCCGCGGCGCGCATCCGGCGGCAGGCCTCCAGGCCGTCGAGGACCGGCATGCTGACGTCCAGGACGACCGCGTCGTAGCGCGCGCCGGCGATCCGCTCCAGCGCGTCGCGCCCGTCCACGGCCAGGTCGACGTCGTAGCGCTCGAGGTTCAGCGCACGGTGCAGGGACGTCCGCACGGCCATCTCGTCGTCGACCACCAGGACTCGCATGCCTTGCAGGGTGGCAAACCCGGCTGGGAACATGCTGGGAGACCTGCGAGCCCCGCTAACGTCGCCGGTCTCGTGCGGACGCTCGTCGTGTCAGATCTCCACCTCGGCTCCCGCGTGGGTCGCGACGTGCTCCGCCACGATGCGGCGCTGGCCGCGCTGCTGCGCGCGCTGGACGAGATCGATCGCCTGGTGCTGCTCGGCGACGTCGTCGAGCTGGCCGAGGGCCGCGCGAGCCGCGCGATGGAGACCGCCGAGCCGGTGCTGCGGGCGATCGGCGCGCGCATGGGCGCCGGCCGGGAGATCCTGGTGGTGCCGGGCAACCACGACGGGGCGCTGGTGCACCCGTGGATCCGGCACACGCGCGCGCCGCTGGCCGTCGACGCGGTGATCCCGCCGGACGCGACGCCGCGGCTGGCGCAGATCGTCGGGTGGCTCGCGCCCGCGACCGTGCGCGTGCACTACCCGGGCGTGTGGCTGTCGCCGCGCGTGTGGGCGACCCATGGCCATTACCTCGACGGCCACCTCCTGCCCGAGTCGGCGTTCGGCGTGGCCCGCGGGCTCCTCGGCCGCCTGCCGCGCGACGGGGCGACCGTCCGCGACTACGAGCACCGCGGGCCGTCGCGGACACGCGTCGAGGGCGCGGTGCTGCGCTGGCTGCCGCGCACGCCGGTCGCGCTGGTCGACAACGTCGCCAACTACCTCCGCGCCGCCACGATGCCCGGGCGCTCGGGCCGCCCGGGGCGACCCCTCGGCCACCACCTCGCGCCGCTGACTTCGCGGCTGCTGGGCGCCCAGATGCGCCGCGCGTCGATGCCGGCGCTCGCGCGCGTCGTGCACCGCCTGGGCGTGGAGGCCGACTGGGTCGTCTTCGGCCACGTCCACCGCCTCGGCCCGCTGGCGGCCGACGACCCGTCGTTCTGGGCGGGCCCCGACGGGAGCGTGCGGATCGCCAACACGGGCTCGTGGGTCTACGAGCCGCTGCTGCTGCACCGCGCGACCGCGCCGCATCCCTACTGGCCGGGCGGCGCGATCCTGCTCGAGGACGACGGCGATCCGCGCCCGGTCGGGCTGCTCGACGCGCTTGGCGCCGCGGCGCTGCACGGTCCGCAGCCCGGCCCGCCGAGGTAGGCGGGCGCGCGTGCCCGCGCGCGCGGGCTGCCCAGGTCGGGTACACCTACCCCCGCATGCCCTTCGACCCTTGCGTCCGGCGTGATCCGTGAGCGTCCGGCGCGCCGGCCGCAAGACGGGCACCGTCCTCGTCCGCACCGTGCGGGCGTTCTACGACGACCAGATGACCCACCACGCGGCGGCGCTGACGTACTACTCGCTGATGTCGCTGTTCCCGTCGCTGCTGCTGGCGGTCTCGATCCTCGGCCTCGTCGGCCAGTACCCGGCGACCTACGACGCGATCCTGGGCTACCTGCGCGACGTCGTGCCGCCGAGCGCGCTCGTCCCGATCGACAGCTCGCTGCGCGCCGCGCTGCAGCACAAGGGCACGGCCGTCACGACGCTGGCCATCAGCGTCGTGGTCACGCTCTACGGGACGACCGGCGCGCTGGAGGCCGTGCGGCGCGCGCTGAACGTCGTCTTCGAGGTCGACGGCGGCCGCGGCTTCTTCCACCGCAAGGCCGTCGACATCGTGAGCACCGTCGTGCTGATGGCGCTGATCCTCGTGAGCCTCGTCCTGGTGTTCGTCGGCGGCGGCTTCGCGCAGGACCTGCTGGGCTTCCTCGGCCTGGGGCCGACGATCGCGCGGATCTGGGACATCGTCCGCTGGCCGGCCGCCGTGGCGATCGCGATGCTCGTGTTCTCCTTCATCTACTACGTGACGCCCGACGTGCGCCAGCGCTCGTTTCGCTGGGTCACGCCGGGCGCGGTGACCGGGGTCGTGCTGTGGCTGCTGGGCTCGTACGGGTTCTCGCTCTACGTGTCCAAGGTCTCCGGCGTCGGCGCGGTCTACGGCGCGTTCGCCGGGGCGATCCTCCTGGTCGTGTGGCTGTGGCTGACCAACGTCGCGCTGCTCTTCGGGGCCGAGCTCAACGCGGAGATCGAGCGCGAGCAGCAGCTCGGCGAGGGCGTGCCGCACGGCGAGACCCTGGACCTGCCGGCACGCTAGGGCGATCAGGCCGGCGCGCCGTCGGCGGCGCGCTGCAGCGCCGCCACGTCGAGCTTGCCCATCTTGAGCATGGCCTCCATCGCGCGGCGGGAGCGCTCGGGGTCGGGATCGGCGAACAGCTGGTCCATCCCGGCCGGGACGACCTGCCACGAGAGGCCGAAGCGGTCCTTCAGCCAGCCGCACGGGCCGGTGGCGCCGCCCTCCGACAGGCGGTCCCAGTAGTAGTCGACCTCCTCCTGGTCGGCACAGTCGATCTGGAACGACACGGCCTCGTCGAACGTGAACTCGGGGCCGCCGTTGATGCCCACGAACCGCGTGCCGTCGAGCACGAACTCCACCAGCATGGTCGTGCCCGCAGGGCGCGGACCGGCCTCGGTGTAGTTCATGGTGTTGACGACGCGCGAGTTCGGGAAGACCGAGATGTAGAAGTTCGCGGCCTCCTCGGCCTCGGTGTCGAACCACAGGTTGGGGACGATCTGGGGCATGACGGGCTCCTCCTTTGCGTGGGCCGAGGCGTATGCGCCTCGGCGGGGTTGTACCCGTTGAGACGACGGCACCGCGGAAACTCATCGGGCCGCGAGACCAGTCCGACACTGCGGACGCGCCAGGTCGCTGAGCGCGAACGCACCGGGGCCCGGCGCGATGCCGGGCCCCGATGGCGCTGCGCCGAGGGTCGCCTAGTGCGTCTTGGCGGCCTTCACCGTCACCGTCTTCGTCACCACCCGCGCCTTGCCGCCCGGCGGGGTGAAGGTGACGCGGATCGTCACCTTCAGCACCTTGGCCGCCTTCAGCGCCCGCATCCCCGCCGCGCTGAACTTGATGGTCAGGTGCGACGTGCCGCCGGCCTTGTGCTTGACCGAGACGCGGCCGAGCGTGACCTTCTTCACCTTGCCCTTGACCTTGTAGGAGGCCGTCGCGGTGCCGGTCACCGTTCCGCCTCCAGGCAGCTGGACGGTCACCTGGACCGACTTGTGCGTGCTCCCGGCCGTGGCCGATCCGACCTTGAACGCCTTGGCCGCGGGCGGCAGGACGGGCTTGGGCAGCGGGAGGGCGGGCACCGGCTCGGGGGTCGGCGCGGGCGCCGGGCCGGGGCCGGCCGGCGGCGTCGGGCCCGCCGGCGTGTCGGGCTGATCCTCGTCCGGCGGCGGGATCGGCGAGAACTCCGCCGTGTACGCCCGGTCACCCGGGTTGCACTCGTGCGGCGAGAAGAACGTGCTCTGCGGCACGCACCGCCACATGCTCGGGTTGGTGAAGCTCGGCGCCTGGCGGACCTTCGTCGCCTGCTCGAAGGCGTAGCCCTCGGCGAGGAGATCCGCCTCGCCGTAGGCCGCGCCGATGAACGTGACGCCGATCGGGTTGCGCCCGGTCGAGCCGGTTCCGTACCCGGCGGGGACCGTCAGCACCGGGTAGCCGGCGCGGTCGGCGATGCCCACCAGGGCGGCGCCGGTCGGGTTCCCGCCCGGCACCATGATCACGTCGGCGTCGTCGGTCGGATCGGCGGGCGTGCCGGCGTCGAGGATGTCGTCCAGGTAGTCCTGGGCGCCGTCCTTGCCGGTGTCGCGGTCGTCCTCGTAGGCCGTCTCGGTCGCCGAGTCGGTGAGGTCGACGGCCTGCGCCGCGGTCAGCTCACCCTGCTGGTACTTGAGCCCCTCCTCGGGGTTGGCGATGTTGTAGGCGATGATGCCTTGCAGCGTCGAGGCGCCGCCGGCGTGCCCGCTGCCCAGGTAGGCGTTCAGGTCACGCTTGAACTCGCGGGAGACGATGCTCGGTGGGTTGACCGTCGGGGTCGGGTACGTCTGCGTCGCCGGTGGCGTCACGGCCGGGACGTCCACCCCGACGGCGGTGGTGGCGCCGAGGCCGGTGACCGTCGTGATCGCGGCCGGGTAGGGCGCCGCCGTGGCGCCGACCCCGGTGACGACCGCGACCTTCTTGCCGCTGAGCGCGGTCGGGCTCAGGCCGGCGAGGTAGTCGGTCGGTGTCGGCGCACCCGCCGTGGCGGAATCGCCGGGGTCGTGGCCCGCCATCGCCTGGAGCTCGACCGCCGCGTCGTAGACCGTCCGGGCGATGGGGCCCGGCGAGTCCTGCGACTTGGCGACCCCGAGCACGCCGGTGCGGCCGACGAGGCCGACCGTGGGCTTCAGGCCGACGACGCCGTTGACGGCCGCCGGGCCGATCAGCTGCGCGGTGTCGGTCGAGGTCTCTAGGCCGATGGTCGCGGCCGCGAGGCCCGAGGCCGTCGACGCCGCCGAGCCGGCCGACGAGCCGCCGGGCGTCTTGTCGGTGTCGGACGGCACGAGGACCTGGCCGCCGAGCGACGAGTAGCCCTCGGGGATGTTGGTGTCGAACAGCCCGTTGAGCTCGGTGACGTTGGTCTTGCCCAGGACGATCGCCCCGGCCGCCTTCAGCTGAGCGACGACCTTGGAGTCCTGCGTGGGCACCGAGTGCTGCAACGCGATGGAGCCTGCCGTGGTCGGCGTGCCGTCGACGTCGAACGAGTCGTCCACCAGCACCGGGATGCCGTGCAGCGGCCCGCGGGAGCCGAACGCGTCGCGCTCGTCGTCGAGCGCCTTGGCCTCCGCGATCGCGTCGAGGTTGACCGAGCGCACGGCCTGCGTGGCCGGGCCTTCGGCGTTGGTGAGCGCGATGCGCGCGAGGTAGGCCTTGACGAGCTGCTCGGAGGTGAGCGAGCCCGCGTTCAGCTTGCTGTCCAGGCTCTTGATGGAGGTCGTCTCCAGCGAGAACCCGAGGTCGGGCGCGGTGCCGACCTTCGCCATGATGGTGTCGTAGTCGGGGTTGCAGCCGCCGCGGTC
>DASYBY010000453.1:0-7766 GCA_036500525.1 Baekduia sp.
CAGCGAGCCGGCGGGGTCGCCGGGCGGCAGGGGCGCGCCGGCGAAGCGGATCTCGCCGGCGGTCGGCGCCACCGCGCCGCTGACGCACTTGATCAGCGTGGACTTGCCCGCGCCGTTGGGGCCGAGCAGGCAGTGGACCTCCGCGGCGCGCACGTCGAGGTCCACGCCGGCCAGCGCGACGACGCCCGGGTACTCCTTGACCAGGCCGCGGACCTCGAGGACGTTGTCGTCGTCGTGGGTCATGGCGCCACGATCAGCGGCCGGAGGGTGCGACGGGCGATCTGCAGGCCCTGCTCGACCTTGGCCGGCGTCCCGCCCCAGACGGGGTCCTCGTGCTCGACCGACAGGACGCCGTCGAAGCCGCCCTCGTAGAGCGTGTCGACGTAGCGGCGGAAGTCGACCTCGCCGAGGCCGGGGATCCGGTAGCGCCACCAGCCGATGTCCCACGGGTCGGTCGCGCGCGTGGACTGGCGGCCGAAGAACCCGTAGCGGTTGCGCAGCTGCGGGAAGGTCTCGGCGTCCTTGGCGTGCGCGTGGACGACGTGGTCGACGTAGGGCTTGAGCGCGGCGATCGGGTCGATGCCGAGCCAGAGCAGGTGCGAGGGATCGAAGTTGAGGTACAGCCCGAGGTCGAACATCCACTCCCACAGCTCGGGCGAGTACGCGAGGTTGCCGGGCGCGCCGTCGGCGGTCCACCCCTCCATCACGCAGTTCTCGATCATCACCTTGATGTCGCGCTCGCCCGCGTAGTCGACCAGCGGCGGCAGGACACGCTCGGCCACGCGGAGGTTCTCGGCGACGCTGCGGCCGGGGTCGCGGCCGACGAACGTTCCGACCGGGACGCCGCCGAGGAGGACCGCGGCGTCGATGCACGCGCGCACGTGGGCGTGGGCCTCGGCGCGGGCGGCCGGGTCGGGGTCGAGGTTGTTGGGGTAGTAGGCGAGGGCCGAGACCGTGAGGCCGTGGTCGGCCAGCAGCGTGGTGATCCGCTCGGCCTCGCGTTCGTCGAGCGTCTCGGCCGCGAGGTGGCTGGCGGTGAACGGCCGGTCGGCGATGGTCGGCCAGGCCGCCAGCTCGAGCGCCTCGTAGCCGTGGGCGCCGGCCCAGGCGGCGATGTCCTCCAACTTGCGCTCGGGCATGCAGGAGGTGAGGAAGCCGAGCTTCATCGGGGCACCTCGGCGGTCGCCGCGACGGGCACGTCGACCCAGCGCTGCTCGCGCGCCGACGCCAGGACGAGGTCGGTCAGCTGCGCGGCGCGGACGCCGTCGGCGAAGCGCGGCAGGCCCTCGGGCTCGGCACCGTCGCAGATGGCGGCGTAGACGTCGGCGACGAAGAGGTCGAAGCAGTCGGCGTAGCCCTGCGGGTGGCCGACGGGCAGGAAGGCGAGGCGGGCGGCCGACGGCGAGAGCGTCGCGGGGTCGCGGCGCAGGAGGGTGGTCGCGGCGCGGCGGCCGAGCCACAGCGCCTCGGGATCCTCCTGGTCGAAGGCCACCGAGCCGTCGGCGCCGGAGATCTCCAGCAGCAGGCGGTTCTTGCGGCCGGCCGAGACCTGGCTGACGACCAGCGAGCCCATCGCGCCGCCGTCGGTCTCGAACTGGACGAGCGCGACGTCCTCGGTCCCGACGGCGCGCAGCGCGCCCTGGCGGTCGTCGGCGGCGGTGGCGAAGGCCGCGCGGGACGGGCTCTCGCGCCGCTGCGGGACGGTCGTCTGCGTGCGGGCCGAGAGCCGCGTGATGCGGTGGCCCGAGACGTACTCGGCGAGGTCGCACCAGTGCGAGCCGATGTCGGCGAAGGCGCGGGAGGCGCCGCCGAGGGCCGCGTCGACGCGCCAGTTGTCGTCGGCCGGCGACAGGAGCCAGTCCTGGAGGTAGGTGCCGTGGAGAAGGTGGACGGCGCCGAGGTCGCCGGAGGCCAGCTGCTCGCGGGCCTCGCGGACGGTCGGGTAGTAGCGGTAGACGAACGGGACCGCGGCGGTCCGGCCGGAGGTGTCGGCGGCGGCGCCGAGCGCCTGGGCGTCGGCCGCGGTGGTGGCCAGCGGCTTCTCGCAGACGACGTGCTTGCCGGCGGCCAGCGCGGCGTGGGCCAGCGGCGCGTGGAGGTGGTTGGGCGTGCAGAGGTGGACGACGTCGATGTCGGGATCGGCGACGAGCGCCTCGGCCGAGCTGTAGGCGCGGTCGGCGCCCAGGCGGGCGGCGGCGAGGGCCGCGCTGGCGGGCGACGAGGCGGCGACACCGGCGATCCGTGCACCGGCGAGCCGGGCCGAGCGGGCGTGCACGGCGCCGATGAACCCTGCCCCCGCGATTCCGACCCGCAGCTCGCTCCTCCTCATGGGCCGACCGTAGTGCGGACTTTGATCGGATGTCAAGCATAAGTAGGGCGGCTGAAGAGTTCATAGGTTGCGCTTTGGCTTCTTCGCCGATGCTTTGTCGCGTTTGATCTTGCGAAAGCTGTGCGATACTCGCGGCATGGCGACGGGTGCTGGAGGCCGCAACGGGCCGATCCTGGGAGCGGGCTCGGTGCTGCGGCTCATCCGCGATGGCGACGCGGTGACGCGCGCCGCGCTGGCACGGCGCACCGGGCTGGCGCGCTCGACGGTCGCCCAGCGGGTCGACGCGCTGCTGGCGCTGCGGCTGGTCTACGAGGCGGGCGGCGAGGCCTCGACCGGCGGGCGCCCCGCCACGGTGCTGGCCTTCAACCACCACGCCGGCGTCGTCCTGGTCGCCGACCTGGGCGCCACCCACTCGCGCCTGGCGATCAGCGATCTGGCGGCGACGCCGCTGGCCGAGGTCGCGTTCGACATGGACATCGCCGACGGGCCCGAGCACGTGCTCGGCGAGGTCTGCGAGCGGTTCGAGGCGTTGTTGGTGCAGTCGGGGCGGACGGCCGACGAGGTGCGCGGCGTCGGTGTCGGCGTGCCGGGGCCGGTCGACTTCCCCGCGGGCCGGCCGGTCAACCCGCCGATCATGCCCGGCTGGGACGGCTTCTCGATCCCCGAGTGGTTCGCCGGCCGCTACGACGCGCCCGTCCTGGTGGACAACGACGTCAACATCATGGCCTTGGGCGAGCACTGGTCGCACTGGCGCCACGTCGACCACCTGTTGTACGTGAAGGTCGGCACCGGCATCGGGTCGGGGATCGTCTCCGGCCGCGGCATCCACCGTGGCGCCGACGGGGCCGCCGGGGACATCGGCCACATCCGGGTCACCGACCACGACGACGCGGTGTGCCGCTGCGGGAACCTCGGGTGCCTCGAGGCCGTGGCCGGCGGCCGCGCGCTGGCGCTGCGGCTGACCGCGGGGGGCATCGACGCCGCGGGGAGCCGCGAGGTCGTCGAGCTGGTCCGGGCCGGTCGCCCCGAGGCGATCCTGATGGTCCGCGAGGCGGGCCGGGAGCTGGGCGACGTCCTCGCCGGCTGCGTGAACTTCTTCAACCCGGGCGCGATCGTCGTGGGCGGCGACATCGCCGAGGCCCAGGACCACCTCCTCGCCGGCATCCGCGAGGTCGTCTTCCAACGCTCCCTCCCCCTCGCCACCCGCGACCTGACCATCGCCAACTCCCGCCTCGGCGATCGCGCCGGCGTCGTCGGCGCCGCCATCATGGTCATCGACCACGTCCTGGCCCCGGACGCGGTCGACCGGGCGGTGCAGCGGGACGGGGCGGCGGCGTAGTCGGCCTCCCTCCCCTGGCGACGGCGCCGTGGCGTCGCAGTAGGTTCGTGCGCATGGCTGAGCTGGAGCTGAGGCGGGCGCCGGAGGATCGCAAGGTGTATGTGATGGATGGGGTCGGGATGTTGCGGGTGCGGGGACGGGGGCGGCAGGCGGCGTTGGCCGAGGCGGATGGGCGCCGTTGGGAGCTCGTGCGGCGTGGGCTGTTCGCGCCGTTGGTCACGGCCACCGACGAGACGGGGACGGTGGTCGGGGTCTACCGCTCGCGGATGCGGAAGCCCGGCGGGCCGCTCGGCTGGGCGGAGCGTGAGCTGCAGCTGCGCCGGTCCAGCACGTTCCGCCAGCACTACGTCCTGAGCGAGGGCGAGGAGGAGCTGGCGCTGTTCCACGGCAGCGGCCGGGCGCGGGGCAAGGCCCCCATCTCGCTGACCATCGACGACCCCACGACCCTCGACCCCGGCCTCATCCTGTTCGCCGCCTACATCGTGCGCGGGATCGTGGAGGACCTCAACCGCGTGGCCGTGGTGAGCAGCTGAGGCGACGCGGTAGGTTTCCGCGCATGGCGGAGCTGGAGCTGACGCGGACGGCGAGCGATCGAGGTGTCTTCGCGTTGGATGGCGTCGAAACAGTGAGGTTCCGCAGCCGTGGTCGGGAGGCGGCGATCGCGGAGGCGGATGGCCGGCAGTGGCTGCTCGCGCGGCGCGGGATGTTCAACCCGGTCACGACGGCGCACGACGGTGCCGGCGTGCTGGTCGGCGAGTTCGCGCCGGGGTGGTGGCGCGGCAGGCCGCTGCGCTGGGACGGTCGCGAGCTGCGGCTGCCGAAGCTGAGCGCGTGGCGCCAGCGCTACGGGCTGTACGACGGGGATCGCGAGATCGCCGTGATCGGCGGCATGCGCTCGAGTGCTCAGCCGGTCATGGTGACGATCGACGATCCGGCCGCGGTCGACCCGGGGCTGCTGCTGTTCGCCGCGTTCGTCGTCCACTGGCTGGCGCAGGGATCGCGCCCGGACGCCGCGAGCGTCTCGGGCTTCGGCTGAGGCGACGACCTACAGGTCGCTGCGGCGCGGAGGGTCGGCTCCCGCGCGGGTGCAGGTGAGCGCGGCGACGCGGCAGGCGAAGGTGGTGGCCTTGATGGCTCGCTCGAGGTCGGCGAGGCCGGCCTGGGTGAGGTCGGCGAGGAGGGCGCCGAGGAAGGCGTCGCCGGCGCCGATGGTGTCGACGACGTCGACGTGGGGTGCGGCGATGGGGATCGGATCGCCGGTCGCGGGCACGATGAGGGCGCCGTCGCCGCCGAGGGTGATGATGCGCAGGCGCGCCGGGATGGTCTGCATCGCCGCGACGGGATCGAGGCCGGGACGCAGCCAGGCGAGGTCGTCGGCGCTGGCCTTGACGAGGTCGGCCCGGGCCATGATCCGGTCCAGGCGGGCGCGGAAGGCCGCGGGGTCGGTGATCGCCGCCGGGCGGACGTTGGGGTCGACGGCGACGAGGACGCCGGCGCCGACGCGGGCCACGGCGTGCTCCAACGCGGTCGCCGAGGGCTCGAAGACGAGGCCGAGCGTGCCGACGCAGAGGGTGGCCATCGCGTTCGGCAGCACCCGCGCGAGATCTTCGTGGGTCAGTCCCGGCGCCGACGTGCCGTCGGCGTAGAACCGGTAGTCGGCCGCGCCGTCGGCGCCGACCTCCGCGACCGCGAGGGTCGTCGGCGCGTCGGTCGCGACGGCCGTGGCGAGCCCGACGCCGTCGGCGGCCAGCGCGGCGCGCAGCGTCACGCCGAAGCGATCGGTCGACAGCCGCCCGAGGAAGCTCACCGGCGCGCCCAGCCGCGCGGCGGCCCGCGCGACGTTGAACGGTCCACCGCCCGCGTGGGCGCTGAGCATGCCGCCCTCGCCCGCGGGCACCAGATCGATCAGCGCCTCCCCCGCGACGACGATCGTGCGCTCGGTGCCCATCAGTCGCGCCGCTCGATCAACCGCGACATGATGATCTGCGAGCGGGTCCGGACGACGGAGGCCTCGCGCTGGAGCTCCATGATCACGCGCTCGAGGTCCTGGGGGTCGCGGGCGCGGACGCGGACGATGCAGTCGGCGTCGCCGGTGACGCTCCACGCCTCGACCACCTCGGGCAGCGGACGGAGCGACTCGCGCACCTGGTCGAGGCCGATCCCGGGTGCGTAGAAGAGCTCGATCAGCGCCTCGGTCGTCGCGCCGAGCGCGGCGGGATCGACCAGCGCGGTGAACCCCCGCAGCACCCCGCGCTCGCGCAGGCGGTCGACGCGGCGCTTGACCGCAGGCGCCGACAGCGAGACGCGCCGGCCGATCTCGTCGTAGGTCGAGCGCCCGTCGTCGATCAGCGACGCAAGGATCTTGCGATCCACCTCGTCCACACGCAACAGATCGGCCATCAGGCGCACGATACCGGGGTTGAGCACGGTTCGACCGGGGCGTAGCCTCCTTCCATGGCTCCCCCGCGCCCCGTCATCCGCGTGCTCTTCGACGAGGCCCACAGCCAGTCGTGGACGATCCGCCCCGAGCTGGCGGCCCGGATGCTGCCGTCGCACCCCGGCGACGTCTCCTACGCGCGCGCGGCTGACCTCCTCCGCGCACAGCGCGTCGACGTCGCCGCCCACACCGCCGGCCCGCTGGCCGCGACCGCCCTGGCCGGCGCCGCCGTCGTCGTCATCGCCCACCCGTCGGAGCCGAAGTGGGAGGCCACGACCGGCACGGGCTCCCCCGTGCTCGACGACACCGAGCTGGCAGCGCTCCAGGCCTTCGTCGAGGCCGGCGGCGGCCTCGTCGTCATCGGCGAGAGCGAGCAGGACAAGTACGGCAACAACCTCAACATGCTCCTGCGGCCCTTCGGCGTGACGATCAGCCACGACACGGTCCAGGACTACGAGCGCAACCTCAACGCGACGCCCTCGTGGGTGCGCGCCGAGCTGCTGAGCGGCGAGCGCGGCACCGCCGGCGACCTGCTGGCCGGCGTCAGCGGCGCGGTCTTCTACCGCTCCGGAACGCTCATCGTCGATCCCGACACCGACGCCCAGGTCCTCGCCCGCACGGCGCCGACCTCCTCGGCCCCCGGCGCGCCCCTGGCCGTCGCGATCCGCCACGGCGCCGGGCGCGTCGTCGCGCTCGCCGACTCCGACCTCTTCGGCGACGACTGCATCGGCGACCTCGGCCACACCGCGCTGTGGACCAACCTCGTCGCCTGGGCCGGTGCCGCCGCCTACGCGCGCCCGGCGGCCATCGCCCCCTCCGACGCCGCCGCCGACCCCGCGTGGACGAGCCTCCGCGACGCCACCGACGCGCTGCGCCTCCTGCAGGAGCCCGACGGCTCGATCGACACCACGACCCATGACACGGCGACCATCGCCGCGCACGTCGACACCATCGCCGCGGCCACCACCGCCCTCGCGCCGCGCTTCCCCCACCAGGCCGACTACCTCGCCACCGCCATCGCCGACCTCCGCGCCTGGGCCGCCGGCGGCTACCCCAAGCCCGACTTCACCGCCGCGCTGGAGGCCTTCCGGCCCGACCGCGACCGCACCGACGCCATCGAGCACCTCGTCCTCTTCCCCATGTACACCCAGAACGGCTCGCGCGACACGCGCTTCGAGGCGCTGCTGGTCCGCGTGCCGTGGCCCGAGTGGCTGGCCGGGCTGGAGGCCGACCGCTATGACAACGCGAAGTTCGTCCCGGTCACGCTGACCGACCACACGGCGGGCTACGACTCGGAGTGCGCGACGCTCTTCCCCGAGACCTTCTCGGTCAACGGCCGCCCGGAGAACCACTTCGGCGCGATCTTCTGCGACCGCGAGTCCGAGCGCTTCCGCCGCGTCGTGCGCGCCGCCGCCGACACCGTCGGCATCAACCTCCCGCCCGACGCCGTGGCGCTGCTGCACTCCCAGCGCCTGTCGCAGGACGCCTACGCGATGTGGGACCTCATCCACGATCGCGCCCACAGCCGCGGCGACCTGCCGTTCGACCCCTTCATGATCCGCCAGCGCATGCCGTACTGGATGTACTCGCTGGAGGAGCTGCGCTGCGACCTGACCACGTTCGGCGAGGCCGTGATCCTCGAAGGCGAGGGCATGGCCTTC
>DASYBY010000454.1:0-4331 GCA_036500525.1 Baekduia sp.
GGCTCGGCTGCGAGGGGAGCTCGGTCATGCGCGTCCCTCCGCCGCCGCGCGAGGGAGCCCCTGGCGAGCTCGCGCCCGGAAGCCGAGCCTCTGGGCGAGGTCTTCCGCAGTCACCAGTGGAAGAGCTGGGCCGCGTTGCGCTCCACGATCGTCTCGAAGGCCGCGTACTCCTGGCCGCGCTGCTCGGCGACGAACCGGGCGGTCTCGGTCACGTAGGCCGGCTGGTTGCGCTCCTTGCGCATCGGCTGCGGCGTCAGGTACGGCGCGTCGGTCTCGACGAGGATCTTGTCGTCGGGCACGCGCGCGGCGGCGGCGGCCAGCTCCTCGTTCTTCGGGTACGTGACGTTGCCGGCGAACGAGATCCACCAGCCCTCGGCCAGGCACTCGTCGAGGCGGTCGGGCATCGAGAAGCAGTGCAGGATCACGTCGACGCCCTGCGCGTGGGTGCGCAGCGCGGCGAGCGTGTCATCCTCGGCGGCGCGGGTGTGGATGACCAGCGGCTTGGCCACCGCCCGGGCCAGCTCGATCTGCGCGAAGAACGCGCGCTCCTGGTCGGCGCGCGGCGCGTAGTCGCGGAAGTAGTCCAGGCCGGTCTCGCCGATCGCCCGGCAGCGCTCGTGCGCGGCGAGCGCCTGCAGCTCGGCGAGGTGGTTGTCGTCGAACCCGGTCGCCTTGTTGGGGTGGTGGCCGATCGCGGCGAAGACCTGCGGGAACGCCTCGGCGGCGGCCAGCGCCGCACGGCCGGTCGCGCCGTCCTGGCCGATGGTGAGAATGCGGTTGACCCCGGCCTGCGTGGCGGCGGCGACCAGCGCGGCGTCGCCGGGCTCGCAGGAGTCCAGGTGGGTGTGGGAGTCGATCACGCGGCGGCTTCGGGAGCGGGCTGCTTGGGGAACAGCGGGTCGAGGTCGGAGACCTGGACCGGCAGGGCGGCGCCGAAGTGGGCGTTGGCGATCGAGGTGTCGGGCGCGCCGAGCGCGTCGAGGAGCACCCCGGTGCGCTGTGGGACATAGGCGTGCAGCAGGACGGTGACCGTCCGCAGCCCCTCGGTCAGGGTGGCCAGCACCCGATCGAGGTCGGCCTCGCGCCCCTCTTCCTTGGCCAGCTTCCAGGGGGCGTTCTCCTCCACGTAGCGGTTCAGGCGCCGCACGCGCAGCCAGATCTCCTCCAGCGCGGGCGTCAGCTCGGCCCGGCCGACCAGCTCGCTGACGCGCTCGCAGAGGCCGTCGAAGTCGGGCGCGAGGACCGGGTCCACGGCGACCTGCGGCACCGCGCCGTCGCGGTAGCGCAGCACCATCTTGATCGTGCGGCTGGCGAGGTTGCCGAAGTCGTTGGCAAGCTCGGACTCGTAGCGCTTCTCGAAGTCCGCGGCCGACACCGAGCCGTCCTGGCCGAAGCTCACGTCGCGCAGCAGGTAGAAGCGCAGCGCGTCGGACCCGTACTTCTCGATGATCTCGAAGGGGTCGAGGACGTTGCCCAGCGACTTGGACATCTTGTGCCCGTCCATCAGCAGGTACCCGTGGACGTAGACGTGCTCGGGCAGCGGCAGGTCGGCGGCCATGAGCAGCGCCGGCCAGAACACGCAGTGGAACTTGAGGATGTCCTTGCCGATGAGGTGGTAGCTCGCCGGCCAGAACTCGTCGCGCAGGTCCTCGCCCGGGCGGGCGTAAGTCAGGGCGGTGTAGTAGTTCAACAACGCGTCGAACCACACGTAGAACACGTGGCCCTCGTCCCACGGGACCGGGACGCCCCAGGTCAGCTTGCCGCGGGTGAGCGAGACGTCCTGCAGGCCACCGCGGATGAACGACAGGGCCTCGTTGAAGCGCGAGCCGGGAGCGACGAAGTCGGGGTGGTCGGCGTAGTGCTGCTCGAGGCGCTCCT
Organism: Baekduia sp.; assembly: GCA_036500525.1. Lineage (GTDB taxonomy): Bacteria > Actinomycetota > Thermoleophilia > Solirubrobacterales > Solirubrobacteraceae > Baekduia. The sequence goes on from DASYBY010000454.1 coordinate 1,879, forward strand.
GGAGCTTGGACAGCAGGAAGAAGTAGTTCTCCTCCTGCTCCCAGGTGAGCTCGATGAGGTGGATCGGGCAGTGGTTGCCGTCGACGATCTCGCTCTCGGACTTGAAGTCCGCGCAGCGCGGGCAGTACCAGCCCTCGTAGACGCCGATCTCGACGAAGCCGTTCTCGCGGACCCGCGTCAGGACCTCCTGCACGGCGCGGCCGTGCTCGGGATCGGAGGTGCGGATGAAGAAGTCGTTGGTGGCGTCCAGCTGCGGCGCGAGCGCCTTGAAGCGCTCGGCGTTCTTGTCGGCCAGCTCGCGCGGCGTGACGCCGAGGGCCTCGGCGGCCAGCGCGACCGGCTCGCCGTGCTCGTCGGTGCCGGTGAGGAAGAACACGTCCTCGCCGAGCTGGCGGTGATGGCGCGCCATGACGTCCGCGGCGATCGTCGTGTACGCGTGCCCGAGGTGCGGCGCCGCGTTGACGTAGTAGATGGGCGTCGTGACGTAGAAGGACATTCGCGCCTAACGGTATCGGTGCGCGAGCGCCGTGCCGGGGGCCGGGCGCCCGGTCCGCTGCCAGCGGGCCGCGGTGCCGCCGCCGGCGCCGGCGGCGAGCAGGCCGAGCCCGGCCCAGATCGGCCACGGGAGGCGGGTCGGCGCGGGCGCGGTGGCCGGCGCGAGCCCCGGGCGGACGGCGGGCGCGGGCGGCACCGGCCGGCCCGGATCCCGGCGACCCCGCAGCCGCGGCGGCGGCGCGACCGCGGGCGGTGAGGACGCCCCACCGCCCAGCAGCGCCAGCGGATCGACGTAGGCCTGTCGGCCGCTCGCCCGCCGCGCCCCGAGCCGCAAGACGCCGCGCGCACCCAGGCGCCCGAGCGGCGCGCCCGCGAGCACGCGCGCACCGCGCGCGACGGTGAGCGCGCCCAGCCCCAGCTCGGTCGCGACCAGCCCGCCGCAGCGCAGCGTCACGCCGGGACCCCAGCGCGGCACGCGGCCCGCGTGGGTCACCGTGCCCGAGCACGTCGCGAGCACCGGCACGCCGGGACGGTCGCGCAGATCGATGCCCCGGCGCCGGCCGCGGACGTACGGCGCGGCGGGATCGAACGAGAACGTCCGGATCACCGTCGCGCCGTCCAGCGGCCGGCGCCAGCGATCGCGCCGGGTGGAGGCCGCCGCCGGGCCGGGGAGGATGAGGGCCGTGGCGACGGCGAGCACGATCGCGATGGAGGGCACCGACCCATCCTCCGGCGCCGAGCGCCCGTCTCCCCCGAACGCCGCAGTTCCGGCACACCTCCGCGCGCCTCCCGCAACACGGGGGTCAGACCCCTTTTCGCAGCCACCATGCACAAAGGGGTCTGACCCCTTTTCGCAGTGACCGTGCGAGAAGGGGTCTGACCCCCCGTGCCCTACCGCTCCATCAACCCCCGGTACAGCGCGTTCGCGCTCACGCCGGTCAGCTCCGCCACCACGCCCGCGGCGGGCCGCGCCCGCGCACCGGCTTCGACCAGCCGCGCCAGCGCGTCCAGAGCAGGCCCGAGGTCCGGCACGCCCTCCGGCGCGCCGCCGACCACAACGACGACCTCGCCCCGCGGCTCCTCCTCCGCGTACCGCTCCGCCAGCTCGCCCGCGCTCCCGCGCACGATCTCCTCGTGGATCTTGGTCAGCTCGCGGCAGATCGCCACGGGCCGCGCCGGATCGACCGCCGCCAACGCCGCCATCGCCGCCCCAACGCGCCGCGGCGACTCGAACGCCACCACGGTCTCGACCGCGCCCCGGAACAGCGTCTCCAGCTCGCCCCGTTTGCGCGGCAGGAACCCGACGAACCGCCACGTCGTCGCCGGCAGTCCGCTGACGACCAGCGCCGCCAGCGCCGCGCTCGGCCCCGGCAGCACCTCGACGCCGATCCCCGCCGCCACGCAGGCCTGCACCAGCAGGAACCCGGGATCGCTCACCAGCGGCATGCCCGCGTCGGACACCAGCGCCACCGTCTCGCCCTGCTGCATCCGCCCGACCAGCTCCGAGGACCGCGCCGCCTCGTTGTGCTCGTGGTAGCTGACCGTCTTGGCGCTCACGCCGTAGCGGTCGAGCAGGACGCGCGTGCGGCGCGTGTCCTCGCAGGCGACCACGTCGGCGTCGCGCAGCGCGCTGAGCACCCGCAGCGTCACGTCCTCCAGGTTGCCGATCGGGGTGGGGCACACCACCAGCCGCCCGGTCATGCCGCGCGCCCGTCGGCCAGGTCCATCGCCAGCAGCGCCGCGCCGATCATCCCCGACGCGTCGCCGAACCGGGTCGACACGATCCGCACCTGGTCACGCGAGGGCGCCAGCGCCCTCGCGGCGACCACCCGGCGCGCCGGTTCGAGCAACAGCTCCCCTGCCGCGAGCACTCCACCACCGACCACCACGACCTCCGGATTCAGGATGTTGACGACGTTGGCCAGGCCGACGCCCAGGTGCTCGCCCATCTGCGCCAC
>DASYBY010000455.1:0-8803 GCA_036500525.1 Baekduia sp.
GGCGTGGCGACCGCGATCGAGCGGCTGGTGCGCGAGGGCGTGGCGCCGGGGCGGATCGGCGTGCTGGTGCGGTCGGTGCGGTCCGAGGGCCAGGAGCTGGCGGTTGCGCTGGAGGAGCGCGCGCTGCCCTACCGGCTGGCGGGCGCCGCGGCGTTCTTCGGCCAGGCCGAGGTGCGCGACGTGCTCGCGTGGCTGCGGCTGCTGGTCAACCCGGGCGACGCGGGTGCCGTCGTGCGTGCGCTGTCGCGCCCGCCGATCGAGCTGCACGGGGTGGATCTGGCCCGCTGCATCCAGATCGCGCGGCGCCGCAAGCTCGACATGGTCAGCGCGCTGGGCGCGGCCACCGAGTCGCCGCAGCTGCCGCCCGAGGCGCGCGAGCGCGTGCTGGCGTTCCTGAAGCTGCACCGCCAGGCCGCGGCCGCGCTGGACACCACGCGCCCCGATCTCTTCGTCCATCGGCTGATCGAGCGCCTCGGGTTGCGTCGCCAGCAGGTCTTCGCCGCGCAGGCCGACGTGGTCGAGCGACTGGTGTCGCTCGCGCACGTCGGCGAGCTGGCCGCGTCGTACGTCCGGCGCGCGCCGCAGGCCACGCCGCGCGAGTTCGCCGGGTGGCTGGCGGCGGTCGCCGAGGCCGGCGGGATGCACGACGCCGAGGACGACGACGAGGGCCAGCCGCGTGAGGACGCCGTCGCGGTCCTGCCGATGCACGGCGCCAAGGGGCTCGAGTTCGACCACGTCTTCGTGTGCGGCCTGCAGTCGTCGCGGATGCCGGGCGCGCGGCGGCAGCTGATCGAGCCGATCCCCGACGGGTTGTTGGAGGACTTGGGGCTGGGGGTCGGGAGCGACTCGCGCGAGGAGCATCTGGCCGAGATGCGGCGGGTGCTGCACGTGGCGATGACGCGGGCGCGCGACGGGCTGGTGTTGGCCTACGCCGCGCACTCGGACCGCGGGGCCCCGCAGCATCCCTCACCGTTCACGGAGGAGGCGCGCGCGGCGCTGGGGTCGGACTGGGAGGACGTCGAGGAGCAGTTGTTCGGCCCGGATGAGGCGCTGCACGCGGCGATCGGGCAGCTGCGCGACGAGCTGCTCTCCGACGTCCAGCAGATCGGCGCGCGGCTGGGCGAGCTGCGGCTGGACACCGATCTGGACGTGGCGCACGGGGTGACGCGGTACCTGGAGCTGTTGAAGCTCGCCGCGCTGCACGCGCGACCCGACGGCCAGCAGGTGGTCGACGCGCTGCCGGGGATCAACGCGGCCATCCTGCATGCGGCCACGGGGCAGCAGCGCGAGATCCTGCAGACGTCGTCGCTGGACGACGTGCTGCTCGGGGCCGAGCGCGATGCGGGCGTGCGGGCGACCGCCACGGCCGCGCGGCACGAGCCGTCGCTGGCGCCGTTCCTCCCGCGGCGGGGCGAGGGGCTGGCGCTGTCGGCCTCCGACATCGAGACGTACCGGACCTGCCCGTTGAAGTACAAGTTCGCGCGGGTCTTCCGGGTGCCGCAGGAGCCGACGATCAACCAGCGCTTCGGGATCGTCGTCCACCAGGTGCTGGAGCGCTACCACCAGTCCGGCGGACAATCGGTGGACGAGTTGTTGGGGCTCTTGGAAGCGGGCTGGCGGCGCAGCGGCTTCGGGCCGACCGACGAGGAGCGCCAGCTGCACGTCAAGGCCGAGAACGCTTTGAAGCGCTACCACGAGCGCGACCAGGCCGACGACGCCGAGCCCATGTGGTTCGAGAAGTCCTTCAACTTCAAGATCGGCGCGCACACGCTGCGGGGCCGGGTCGATCGCGTCGACAAGATGGCCGACGGGCGCTACGAGCTGATCGACTACAAGACGGGCCGGCCCAAGACGCCGGCGCAGCTGCGTGACGACGTGCAGCTCGCGCTGTACGCGGTCGCCGCGACGAGCGCCTGGGGGCTGGAGGGCGCGTCGCAGCAGTCCTACCTGTACGTGTTGGACGACCAGAAGGTCCCGCTGCCCGACGACGCCAACGACGCGGAGTGGATCGCCGAGACGGTGCGCGAGGTCGCCGACGGGATCCTCGGCCAGGGCTTCGAGCCGACGCCGTCGTACGCCGCCTGCTCGATCTGCGACTACCGGATCGCGTGCCCGGCGGCGGAACGGTAGCGGCCTCCTAGGGCAGGAAGCCGAGCAGCAGGCCGAGCAGGACGAAGAGGAACAGCGCGAGCGCGGCGACGGCGAACCAGCGGCTGGGGGTCGGGCCGGGCGCGTGATGGGTCACGGCCTCACGGGGGGTCGCCGAGGCGGGCGGCGTGTCGGTGACCTTGAGCGTCATCGGTGCCTCGGGCGCCGCCGGCCTGAGCACGTGGGTGGCGGCGGGATCGGTGTCGGTGACGGGGGCGTGCACCGCGGTGGGGTCCTGACCGCTGCGCGCGGCGTCGAGCTGGGCCTGCAGATCGGCGATGGTCGTCTGCGACCGCTCGCGCTCCTCGGCGAGCTCGGCGCGCAGGACGGCGATGCCGGCGTCGGCGGCCTCCTGGGCGGTGCGGAGGCGCTGCTCGGTGTGGGCGGCGGCGGCGCGGGCGTCGTCTGCGGAGGCGGGTGCGGCCTCGGCGGTGCGACCCACGACGCCGTCGGCGCGGACGTGCGCCTCCCCTTCGCGCTCGTCGGGTACCGCGAAGGCGTCGTGCTCGCCGGTGCGAAGCGCGGCGTCCTCCGCGTCGCCGGTGGGATCGGCAGCGTCGCGGGGTCCGGCGTCGCCGGACCCGACGGCAGCGGCCAGCGTGGCCTCGGCAGCGGCTGCGCGGGCCTCGGCCTCGTTGGCCCGCTCCTCGGCGGCCTCGGCGCGGGCCTCCGCCTCCTCCTCGCGCGCGTCGGTCACGGCGGAGGCGTCGTTCTCGGCGGCGGTCGCGCGGGCCTCCGCTGCGGCGGCGCGCTCCTCGGCGGCCAGCGCGCGGGTCGCGGATTCGTCGGCGCGGATCTCGGCCTCGTCGGCGCGGGTGCTCGCCGCGGCGTAGGCGGCCTCTTGACCGGAGGCGACCTCGGCGCGCACGGCCTCGACCTCCTGCGCGGTCCGTAGCCGCGCCTCCTCACGCTCCTCGGCGGCCAGCGCGCGGGTGGCCGCCAGCTCGTCCTCGACCGCCGCGACCCGCTCGGTCGCCTGGGCGAGCGCGTCGGCGTGCGCCTGCTCCAGCGTGGCGACCCGCTCGGCTGCCTGGGCGAGCGCGTCGGCGTGCGCCTGCTCCAGCGCGGCGATCCGCGCCGCGGCGGCGGTCTCGGCCTCGTCGCGCGCGGCCGTCACCGCTGCGCCCAGCTCACCGGCTGTCGCCAAGGCCTCGGCGCGGGCGGCGGCGCCGGCGTCCTCGGCGGCCTCCAGGAGGCGGCGCAGCGCGTTGGCCTCGCGGGCGACGCTCGCCAGCCGGTCGCCGTCGTCGGCCAGGTCGGGTGCGGGCAGATCGAGCAGCGTGCCGCGGAGGCCCAGGGCGAACGTCCCGGTGTCCAGGGCCGCGAGCGGGACGGCGAAGGTCGCGATCCAGCGGTCGCCGTCGCGCACCGCGTGGGCGGGCGCGAGCTCAGTGCGCGGACCGGCGCCGTCCTCGACCACCAGGACCGGCTGGCGCGAGAAGCGGGAGGACGCCGGGAAGCGGCCCTCCAGCTCGACGATGCCCACGTCCGCGCTCACCGCCGCGGCCGTGAAGCGCAGCAGCTCGAAGGGGGCGCGATGGCGCGTGTCCGGCGTCACGGGCGGTCGGCGTCCTCCGCGTCGGGGTCGGTGAGCCCGGCCAGCGGCTGGGTGCGCTCAAGGTCGTCGGCACCCGCACGCGCGGGCGTCCCAGGTCCGTTCGCCGCCGCGGGCGACGACGGCGCCTTGCGCGTGTCGCCGCTCCCCGACGGATCCGATGCCGCGGAGGACGGTGGCTGGCGCTGGTCGCCGCTCCCCGGCCGGCTCGACGACGGCGCCTTGCGCGCCCCGAGGCGTCCGCCGCGCGTGGCCGGCCCGGGGTCGTCGACGACCAGCTCGTCGCCGGCCCCGACGTCCGCGTCCAGGTCCTCGGCGACCTCGGCCTCGCGCTCGGCGCGCCGGTCGACCGCGGGGACGCGGCGGCGCACGTCGCGCTCCCCGACCTGGAGGATCACCGAGATCGCCGTCAGCGACAGCGCCGACCCGGCGGCCATCAGGAACGCACCGGCCAGCGCGAGCCAGGCACCGGTCGACGGATCGCCGCCGGCCGCGGCGGGCGGCGAGTTCAGGATCTGCACGAGGACGATCACCAGCGCGGCGCCCGGCAGCGCCCAGCCGGCCCACGGCGGGACGGCGTCGGGCCGCACCGCCGCGACGATGGCGGCGAGCGCGAGCGCCGCGAGCACGAGGTCGAGGCTCTCGAACACCTCCCAGCCCGTGGGTCCGGTGTCGTACCACTGCGTGAAGAGGGAGATGATGAGCAGGGCAGCACCGCCGATGAGCACGGCGCGGCCAACGTCAATCCGGCGAGGCATGGTCAACCTCTTCCCCCGGGTCTGCCGGATGACACCCTGTTGGCCGGGTGCAGGCCGCGGTGCAGGCCTCCGTTCAGGCGGCGGCGATCGCCACGCGGAGGTCCTCGACGAGGTCCTCGGGCGCCTCGATGCCACAGCTCAGCCGCACGAGATCGGCGGGGACGGCCGCGTCGGAGCCCTCGACGGACTGGTGCGTCATCGCCTGCGGAACCTCGATGAGCGACTCGACGCCGCCCAGCGACTCGGCCAGCGTGAAGAGCTCGGTCCGCTCGGCGATCCCGATCGCGTCGGGGTGACGGAAGCTCACCATGCCGCTGAAGCCCGGCCAGCGGGCCTCCTGCACGCCCGGAGCCTCCCGCAGGAACGCGACGACCGCCTCGGCGCTGCGCGCGTGCGCGGCCATCCGCAGGTGCAGCGTCCGCAGCCCGCGGTGCACGAGGAAGCAGTCGAACGGGCCGGGCACCGCGCCGACGGAGTTCTGCACGAAGCGCACGCGCTCGTGGACCTCCGGATCGCGCACGACGACCGCGCCCCCGACCGTGTCGGAGTGGCCCCCGAGGTACTTGGTGACCGAGTGCACGGCGGCGTCGGCGCCGAGCTCCAGCGGCCGCTGGTTGACCGGCGTGGCGAACGTGTTGTCGACCGCGACGAAGGCATCCCCCGAGCGCTCGATGACGCCCGCGACGTCGACGACGTTCAACAAGGGGTTGGTCGGCGTCTCGACCCACACCAACTTGGTCTCCGCGGTCACCGCGGCGGCGAGCGCGGCGAGGTCCGTCTGGTCGACCAACGTGTAGGTGATGCCGAACCGCGTGAGCACCTTGTCGACCAGGCGGAACGTCCCGCCGTACAGGTCCGCCGGCAGCACGACGTGGTCGCCCGCCGAGCACACCGCGGTGATCAGCGCGTGCGTCGCGGCCATGCCGGAGGAGAACGACGTGCCGAGCCCGCCCTCCAGCTCGCCGAGCGCCGTCTCCAGCGCCGCGCGCGTCGGGTTCGCGCTGCGGGCGTAGTCGAAGTCGTCGACGAACTCGCCGACGCGCGGCTGCGCGAACGTCGAGGTCTGGTGGATCGCCGGGATGACCGAGCGGTACGTCGGATCCGGCTGGAGGCCGGCGTGGACGGCGCGGGTGGCGAACTGCATCGGGCCGCGCGGTGCGGCGGCCATGTCGTCGCCTCGTGGCTTGCTCATCGAGCCAGCGATTCCAGCAGGTCCGCGCGCGTCACGATGCCCGCGGGCCGGCCGTCGGCCGCGATGACCAGCAGGGCCTGGCGCTCGCCGACCAGCAGCTCGACCGCCTCGCGCACCGGGTCCCCGGCGGCGACGGCGTACAGCGGCGGCTCCATCACCGCGGCGATCTCGGCGTTCAGCAGCGCGGGATCGTCGACCGCTCGGGCCAGCAGGCCACGCTCGCCGACCGAGCCCACGACCGTGTTCGGGTCGTGCGCGCTGACGACGGGCAGCTGCGAGACGCCGTGCTCGTGCAGGAGGGCCACGGCATCGCGCACCTTCTGGTGCGTGGCGACGGTCACCAGCGACGGGATCTCGTTGGGGCTGACGCCGGCCGACTTGCGGCTCAGGACGTCGCCCACGGCGCGATCACCGACGCGGTCGAGGAAGCCGTACTGCGTCATCCACGCGTCGTTGAAGATCTTGCTCAGGTAGCTGCGGCCCCCATCGGGGAGGATCACCGCGATCATCGCGTTGGGGTCGTCGATCCCGCGCGCGACCTCCAGGGCCGCCCACATCGCCGTGCCGCACGAGCCGCCCGCGAGGATGCCCTCCTCCATCGCCAGCCGGCGCGTGGTCAGGAACGAGTCCTTGTCGCTGACGGCGACCCAGCGGTCGACGATCGAGCGGTCGAACGTCGGCGGCCAGAAGTCCTCGCCGACGCCCTCGACCAGGTAGCCCTTGACCTCGTCGTCGGACGCGGCGCTGTAGATCGAGCCCACGGGGTCGGCCCCGATGATCTGGATGTCCGGCTTGCGCTCCTTGAGGTAGCGCCCGACGCCGCTGATCGTTCCGCCCGTGCCGACGCCGGCGACCAGGTGCGTGATCTGGCCGCCCGACTGCTCCCACAGCTCGGGGCCGGTCGAGTCGTAGTGGGCCTGCGGGTTGGCCGGGTTGAAGTACTGGTTGGGCTTGAACGCGCCCGGGATCTCGGCGGCGAGCCGATCGGAGACCGCGTAGTAGGACTCGGGCGAGTCGGGCTCGACGTTGGTCGGGCAGACGACGACCTCGGCGCCGTAGGCGCGCAGCAGGTCGATCTTCTCCTTCGACATCTTGTCCGGCATCACCGCGATGACGTGGTAGCCCTTCAGCCGCGCGGCCATGGCGAGACCGGTGCCGGTGTTGCCCGAGGTCGGCTCGACCAGCGTGCCGCCGGGGCGCAGCAGGCCCTCGCGTTCGGCCGCGTCGATCATCGCGAGCGCCGCGCGATCCTTGATCGACCCGCCCGGGTTCATCGCCTCGATCTTCGCGACGATCTGCGGGACCATCCCCGAGCCGATGCGCGAGAGCCGGACGAGGGGTGTGTCGCCGACCGCATCGATGATCGAGTCGCGGATGTCGGTCCGGCGCTCCAGGGCGTGTTCCATGCCTTCAGTCAAGCACCTGTGCGGCGCAACCTCCAGAAGCCCGCAGGATCGTCGTGATCTCGTCACAATTCCGTAGATTCTTCGGCACGATCTGCGACGATCCGTGACATGCCGAACGACCTGCGCCTCGACGATGTCGACCGCGCGCTCCTCGAGGCCCTCAGCGAGGACGCCCGCATCCCGAACAACCGGCTGGCCGAGCGTGCCGGCGTCGCCCCGTCGACCGCGCTGCAGCGCGTGCGCGCACTCCGCGCCGCCGGCGTCCTGCGCGGCTTCCACGCCGAGATCGACCTCGCGGCGCTCGGGCGCCCCCTGCAGGCGATGGTCGCCGTGCGCCTGGCCGTCCACAACCGCGAGCAGATCGACACCTTCACCAACGCCGTGCGCAAGCTGCCCGGCGTCCTGACCGTCTTCCACCTCGCGGGCGCGACCGACTACCTCGTCTGGCTCGCCGCCGCCGACGCGCAGGACCTCCGCGAGTTCGTCGTCGACCACCTCGCCACCCATCCGGCGGTCGCCCACGCCGAGACCTCGCTGATCTACGAGCACCAGCGCGGCCCGGGCATCTGGGGCGCCGCCGATCCGGGCTGATCGCCCCGCTTGGCCCCAGAAGCGGGCGCGCCCTTGGACCTGGACGGCGTCCGCCGCCCTGCGACGATCGACCGGCATGGACACCTCGCCCGACCTCGCCACGCGCCCGCCGGCGCTGCTCCCCGACGACAGCTCCCTCGCGGGCGCGCGCGTCCGACTCGATGCGCTGAGCGCCGACCGCCACGCCGCGGACCTGTTCGCCGCCGCCCACGAGGGTCCGGATGCCGACCCGCACCTCTGGGACTACCTCGGCTACGGGCCGTTCGCCGACGTCGCCGCGCTCCACGCGCACCTCGCCACCCAGGAGGGCTCGACCGACCCGCGGTTCTACGCCGTCGTCGACCTCGCCACCGGCCGCGCGGCCGGCGTCGTCAGCCTCCTGCGGATCGACGCCAAGCACGGCAGCATCGAGATCGGCCACGTCTGGTTCGGCGCGCCCCTGCAGCGCACGCCGCAGGCCACCGAGGCCATTTACCTGCTCGCCCGCCACGCGTTCGGCGCGCTCGGCCACCGGCGACTGGAGTGGAAGTGCGACGCCGCCAACGCCCGCTCGCAGGCCGCGGCCCCGCGCTTCGGCTTCACCTACGAGGGCACGTTCCGCCAGCACATGATCGTCAAGGGTCGCAACCGCGACACCGCGTGGTTCTCGATCCTCGACGGCGAGTGGCCGGCGATCGACGCCGCGTTCACCGCCTGGCTGGCGCCCGGGAACTTCGACGCCGACGGCCGGCAGCGGACGCCGCTGGCCGCACGGCGCGAGCCGGCGTAGTCCTACAAGCCCGCGATGTCGGGCCCTTCGGGCCCGCGCTGGCGCAGGAAGCGCTGGAACTCGCGTGCGATGACGTCGCCGGACGGCAGCTCGGTCGGATCGGCGTCGTCCTCCTCCTCGGCGGCGGCCTTCTCCAGCCGCTCGACGAAGGCCTGCACGTCGGGGTCGGACTGCACCGCGAGCGACACCTGGCGCTCGTAGTCGGCCGAGGCCACCTCGAGCTCCTCGGCGTCGACCGTCACACCCACGAGCGTCTCGAGCTTGCGCACGAGCGCGAGCGCGGCCTTCGGGTTCGGCGCGGCGGCGACGTAGTGCGGGACGCTGGCCCACAGCGACGCGGACGGCACGCCGGCGTCCTGGCAGGCGGCCTGGAGCACGCCGACG
>DASYBY010000456.1:0-2070 GCA_036500525.1 Baekduia sp.
GACGTAGGCCAACAGGAAGTCGCCGGCGACCGGCGCGTGGCCGAAGGCGTGGAAGGCGGCGAACAGCGACGCCATGTCGAACGCGAGGTAGCCGATCGCGCCGCCGATGACCGACGGGCGGCCGGAGCGCACGAGGAAGCCCGCGTCGCGGACGCCCTCGGCGACCGTCGCGGCAGCGCGGCGGATCTTGCTGTCGCCGTGCGCGGCGCCGTCGGGCAGCAGGCGCGGCAGCAGCCCCACGACCGCGATGACCAGCAGCGCGCCGCCCGCGGGGATCGCGGCCAGGGCGAGGTTCGACGACCCCGGCAGGAGCCCGAGCGCCAGGCCGATCCCGGCCAGCACGGCGACGATGAAGTTGGTGGAGCTGGTGATGAGGAAGAACGCGACCGAGCGGCGCGCGATGTGGCCCGACGACATGCCCGCGCGGTTCAGCGCCCAGGCGCCGAGCGCCAGGCCGCCGGCGCCACCGGCGGGCAGCAGCACGTTGGCCGCCTGCTCGGAGAGCCCGACCTGCGCGCTGAAGCCCCACGGCATCTTGATGCAGAACACGCCGCGGAAGACGACGACGAACGAGAAGACCGAGCCGACCTCGAACAGCAGCGCGACCGCGACCCAACCGGGGCGGGCGTCGCTGAAGCGCTCGCGGACGTCGCCCAGGCCGGGGAGCGTCGCGAGGAGCAGGACGGCGACCACCACGAGCACGGCGATCTGCACGACGCGCTGTGCGAGGTGGCGGGGGCTGAGGGCATCGGGCATCACGGCTTCCTAACACGATAGTTGCTCCGTCAACCAGGTCCAGGGGGCTAGCACGACCCTGGACGGACGGTGCCCAAACCTCCCCAAACTTCGCAAAAAGGTTCGCAGCGTGACGCAGGCGCTCAACGTGCGGCGCCGCCTGCCGATCCCCCGGAGGAGCACATGCAACTCGTCTCCGCCACCCGCGTCGTACGAGGTCTCGAATCGATCATCGATGCGGTGGCCGGTGTCCTCGCCGAGCAGTCGCTGGACGCCACGCTGTCGTCGATGGCGCGGGCGCTGAGCGGCATCGTGCCCTACACCAGCCTCGCCGTCTACGAGGTCGACTTCGACCGCGGCGTGCTCGTCCCGGTCTTCGCCGAGGGCCTGTGGGTCGACGAGACGATGGCCAACGCCCCGACCCTCGACGACTCGATCACCGGCAAGGTCGTCAAGTCCCGCCAGCTCGTGCACCTCGAGCCGGGCCATCCGTGGTTCGGGCGCTACATCATCGACGGCACGCCGCAGGACGTCGAGGCGATCGTCTTCTGCCCGCTGATCGTCGCCGGCCGCGTGATCGGGACGCTGAACGTGTGGCGCGAGGACTCCGCGCCCGGGCTGGAGGGGACGATCCCCACCTTCTCCCCGGAGGAGGCGCAGCTGATCAAGCGCTTCGCGATGCTCGCCGCGTTGGCCTACGACAACGCCCGCCGCCGCGAGCTGCTCTCCGAGCAGGCGCGCACCGACGAGCTGACGGGCCTCTTCAACCGCCGCCACTTCCACGAGCGCCTCGGCGCCGAGCTGGCGCGCGCCCAGCGCGACGAGACGCCGGTCGGCCTCGTGCTGCTCGACGTCGACGACTTCAAGCGCGTCAACGACGTGCACGGCCACCCGGTCGGCGATGACGTCCTGATCGGGTTCGCCGGCGTCCTCGCCGACCACGTGCGGGCCGGCGACATCGTCTGCCGCACCGGCGGCGAGGAGTTCGGCGTGATCCTGCCCAACGCCGACGGCGCCGAGGCCGGGCGCTGCGCGGCGCGGCTGGTCTCCGCGGTCCGCAACGCCACGTGGACGGTCGGCGGTCCCATCACCGCCTCGGCCGGCGTGGCGGTCGCGCCTGACGACGCCGGCTCGGTCGCGAGCCTCTTCAAGGCGGCGGATGAGTGCCTGCTGAGCGCCAAGGCGCTGGGCAAGGATCGCGTCGTGCAGGACCGACGTACGCGCCAACACTGAGCGCGTCGTAGAGCGATGGCGGCGCCGGATGACCGGGCGGCGCTCGTCAGGCGTCGAGCGGCTCCGGCACGCCGCCGCGGATCCGCGTGCGGGCCTCGTCGG
>DASYBY010000457.1:0-14002 GCA_036500525.1 Baekduia sp.
TGCGGGGCCAGCTTGGAGAGATCGAAGTAATGGGCGCCGCCGTCGCCCTGCGCGTCGGCGACCTCGTCAGCGTGGGCGAACGTCGGCACGTTCAGGCCGGGCGCGGCGCCGCGGTGGTCGGCGTGGCCGTGGCCGAGGACGACGCGCGTGAGCCCGCCGAGCTGCGCCGCCGCCCGGGCGATCGCGCCCGTCATCGACCGGATCGCGGCGTCGAAGAGCAGGACGCCGGCGCCGTCGCGGACGAGGTAGGCGTTCATGTCCTTGCCGGGGAAGCCGCCGCGGACGACCCACACGCCGTCGGCCACCGGTTCGGGTCCTGTCGCGATCAGCCGCGCCAGGCGCGGGCGCGCCCTGATCGTGCGCTGCGGTCCGTGCGCGTTGCTCATGTCCTGCCTCTCCTCCAGACGACGGACGCGCAGTCTAATCGCGGGTGACTAGGCTCCTCCGTAGATGACGGAAGCACGCCGCAAGCGCGAGGTCGGCCGAGGAGAACGGGTGCTCCCCGGGGTCTGGCGGCTGCGGCTGCCGCTGCCCTGGCCCGGGGTCCCGCACTGCAACGCGTGGGCGCTGGCGGCGGGCGACGGGATCGTCCTCGTCGACACCGGCATGCACGAGCCCGGCTCGCTCGCCAACCTCGAGCGCGCGCTCGCGCAGGTCAACCTCAAGCTCGAGCACGTGCGCCTGCTGGTGTGCACCCACGCGCACTCCGACCACTACGGTCAGGCCGCGACGATCGTCGAGCGCACCGGGTGCGAGCTGTGGATGCATCCCAACCACGATCACATGCTCGCCGCCGCCCGCGACCCGGACGCCGCGTTCGGCCGCCGCATCGAGGTCGCCCGCCAGAGCGGCGTCCCCGAGGAGCCGCTGCGCCGCTACAGCGAGGCGCAGCGCGGCCGCAACTACGGCATCTCGGGGATCATCGAGCCCGACCGGCCGCTGCTGCCGGGCGTCGAGATCTTCACCGACCTCGGCACGTGGACGGTCTACGAGACGCCGGGCCACGCGCCCTCGCACGTCTGCCTCTACCAGGAGGAGCGCCGGATCCTGATCTCCGGCGACCACCTGCTCGGCCGCGTGTCGCTGTTCTACGACATGGGCTACTCGCCCGATCCGGCCGGCGAGTTCCTGCACTCGCTCGATCTCGTCCAGGAGCTCGACGCCCGCCTCTGCCTCGCCGGCCACGGCCGCACGTTCACCGACGTCCAGGCGCACATCGACGCCAATCGCACGCTGGTGCGCGAGCGCCTCGGCAAGCTCGAGGCGGCGATCTCGGGCAACGGCGGGCTGACCGCCTACGACGCGATCCCGCAGGTCTACGGCCAGGCGATCACGCCGGCTACCGCCAACTGGTGGCTCTCGGAGACGCTCGCCTACCTGCGCCATCTGGAGCTGACCGGGCGCGCCCACCGCATCACCGGCACGCCCGAGCGCTGGTCCACGGTCGCATAATCCCTGGAAAACAGAGCTTCTTCCCAACCTTGACACGGTCGTGTTAGGGTTTGTCGGGCGATGCGCATCGATCAGCTGCTGGCCGGCGCCGAGCCGAGCTTCTCCTTCGAGTTCTTCCCGCCCAAGACCCCGCAGGGCGAGGAGAACTTCGAACACGCCCTCCAGGAGCTCGCGCCCATGGAGCCCTCGTTCGTCTCGGTGACCTACGGCGCGGGCGGGACGACGCGCGACAAGACCGTCGAGACCGTCCGCCACATCAAGGACGAGCTCGGCCTGGAGGCGATGGCGCACTTCACCTGCGTGGGCGCGACGACCGACGAGCTGCGCACCACGCTGGAGGAGATCCGCGAGGCGGGCATCGAGAACGTGCTCGCCCTCCGTGGCGATCCGCCGCGCGGCCAGGAGCAGTGGGTCGCGTCCGAGGGCGGGCTGGAGTTCTCCCATCAGCTGGTCGCGCTGCTGCGCGAGGACTACGACTTCTCGGTCGCCGCCGCATGCTTTCCCGAGACGCACATCCACGCGACCTCGCCCGAGGACGACCTGCGCTACCTGAAGGAGAAGGTCGACGCCGGGGTCGACTTCCTCATCACGCAGTTGTTCTTCGACAACGCGTTGTACTTCGACTTCGTGGCGCGGGCGCGGGCGATCGGCATCACCGTGCCGATCATCCCCGGCGTCATGCCGATCACGGGGTACAACCAGATCTCGCGCATCACCACGATGTGCGGCGCGACGATGCCCGAGCACGTGCTCGCCGAGCTCGACGCGCGCCGCGAGGACGCGGAGGCCGTCGCCGAGTTTGGCGTGTCCTACGCGACGATGCAGTGCGCCGACCTGCTGGCCAACGGCGCGCCGGGCATCCACTTCTGCACGCTGAACCGCTCGCCCGCCACGCGGTCGATCCTCAGCGCGCTGCGGCTGTGGCGTCCGTGGGACGCCGCCCGCACCGGGCTCGGCGAGCCGCGCCGGCCGCCGGCCGTGGCGTAGGCGTTCTCGATGCCGACAACGTGGGGCGCGGGTGAGTACCCGCTGATGGGCCAGCGCCTCAAGGGCGCTGCGCAGCGGACGGTCGACCTGGCGCGCGTCGCCCCTGGCGACCGCGTGCTCGACATCGCGTGCGGGACCGGCAACGCGGCGCTGATGGCGGCGGCGCGCGGCGCGGAGGTCGTCGGGGTCGACTTCGAGCCGGCGCTGCTGGCGGTCGCGCGGGAGCGGGCGGGCGAGCTGGACGTGGACGTGGCGTGGACGGAGGGCGACGCGGGGGCGCTGCCGGTCGGCGCGGGCGCGTTCGACGTGGTGGTGTCGGTCTTCGGGATCATGTACGCCTTGGATGCGGCGGGCGCCGCGGGCGAGCTGGCGCGGGTCTGCGCGCCGGGCGCGCGGGTCGTGCTGGCCAACTGGACGCCGGACGGGTTCATGCCGGCGATGGGCGCGGCGCTCGGTCCGTTCCTGGCGCCGCCGCCGCCGCGTGCGGTGCCTCCGGCGCCCGGCGTGGGCTGGGGCGACCCGGCCGCGGTCGGCGCGCTGCTCGCGGAGGTCGGGCTGACCCCCGGCGACACGCACGCCGACCACCTCGCCCTCGACTTCGAGGACCGGCTCAGCGCCGTGGCGTTCCTCGTGCGCACGGCGGGGCACGTCGTCGCCGAGCGCCCGCGGCTGGAGGCCGAGGGCCGCTGGCCGCAGCTGCTCGCGGCGCTGGCCGCCGTGGTGACCGAGCGCGGCGAGACCCGCGACGACGGCGGGCTCGTGCTGCGCCTGGACTACCTGGTCGCGACGGCGAGCAAGGCGTAGGCCTACTCCACGGCCTCGATGTCCAGCCCCTCCGCCACCTTCGGCTGACCGTTGAGCGTGTAGCGGATGTCCACCGAGTCGTTCTGGCGATAGGTGCCGACACCCCACGCGCCGAGGAACCAGCGCCACCCGGAGACCTTGTCCTTGCGCAGCGCCTGCTCGCGCTCGAAGACCAGCGTGCGGCCCTCGACGACGTAGTCGGTGCCCGCCTTCTGGGGCACCCCGGAGATGAAGACCTCGAACGGCTCGTGGATCTGCGGGGGTAGCCGGACGGTGGAACGGGGCATCCGTCGGCATCATGGCGGATCTCATGGACCCGATCACCTCGTCGCCCATCGTGCGCATCCTCAACGAGGACGTACGGCGCTACCACCGCTGGTGCACGCCCTCGATCCTGCCGGGCCAGGAGCGCGTCGAGGACTTCTACGGATCGGACGTCTCGATCTCGGCCGGGTTCTTCGGGACCCTCGTGGACCACACGGGCGTCTTCGGCGAGGCCGAGCGGTTCGCCGCCGCTGCGCAGGGCGCCGACCGCACGATGTTCTCCGTGCACGGCTCGTCGGGCTCCAACTGGGTCGTGCTGCGCATGCTG
Organism: Baekduia sp.; assembly: GCA_036500525.1. Lineage (GTDB taxonomy): Bacteria > Actinomycetota > Thermoleophilia > Solirubrobacterales > Solirubrobacteraceae > Baekduia. The sequence goes on from DASYBY010000457.1 coordinate 3,836, forward strand.
GCGATGGAGCGCCAGGACGGGCTCGTGCTCGTCGCGCGCAACATCCATCACTCGATGATGAACGCGATCAAGGCCTTCGACCTGGACTTCCGCTTCCTGCCCGCGCCGTACGACTCGCGCTTCGAGGCGCTGCTGCCGCCGAGCGTGGACGACGTCGTCGCGGGGCTCGATCGCTACCCCGAGGCGCTGGCCGTCATCTACACGTCGCCCACCTACGAGGGGCTGGCGGGCAACACGGAGGACATCGTCGCGGCGGTGCGCGCGCGGTCGGACGAGTGCCTCGTGTTCGTCGACGAGGCGTGGGGCGGGCACCTGCACTTCCACGACGACCTGCCGTGCTCGGCGATGGCCGGCGGCGCCGACATCTGCGTGCAGTCCACGCACAAGCTCGCGGGCGGGCTGCAGCAGACGGGGCTGATCCACTGGCGCGAGGAGCGCGTCGACACCGAGCTGCTGGAGGAGGCCTACCGCGAGTACGTGACGACGTCGCCCTCGTATGGCCTGTTGGCGTCCGCGGACGCGGCGGTGCGCGCGCTGGCGGCGCGGGGGACCGATCTGCTCGGCGAGTCGATCGGGCGCACCGAGCGCTTCAAGGCGGCGCTGCGGCGCGCGCTGCCCGACGTCGACCTGCTCGACGACCCGCGCTGGCTGGACGCGGTCAAGCGCAACGTGGCGGGCGTCGACCTGGTCAAGACGACGCTCGGGCTGTCGCGGTTCGCGCCGACCGGCTATCAGGTGGCCGAGGCGCTGGTTGCCCGCGGGATCGTCATCGAGAAGGCGGGCGTCTCGACGATCACGCTGATCACGACGTTCCAGCTCGCCGAGGCGGCGGTCGACGCGACGGTGACCGCGCTGACCGAGATCCTCGACGGCACGCAGCTGGCCGCGGGCGCGCGCCAGCCGGCGCCCGGCAACCCGTTCGCGGGGATCGACGACCGGCCCGTGATCCGCCCCCACGACGCCAAGCGCCTGGCCAAGTCGATCGGCTACGAGGTGCCGCTGCGCGAGGCGATCGGGAAGGTCTCCGCGGAGGAGGTCGAGGTCTACCCGCCGGGCATCCCGCTGATCCTGGAGGGCTTCCGCGTGGGCGCCGACGCGGTCCGGTATCTGGAGGAGGCGCGCGCGAGCGGGGGCTCGATCGTCGCCCGCGACACCTCGCTGGCAACCCTGCGCGTGCTGTAGCGGGAGCGGAGGTGCTGTAGTGAAGGGATGGGTTCCGAGCAACTTCCCCCGTCAGCGACCGCAGACGGGTGGCGCCAGCAGCAGGGCGGCGACCTCGCCGCAGCCGAGCAGCTCTACCGGCAGGGGCTGATCGACGGCGATCCCGACGCCGGCTACTACCTCGGTGAGCTGCTCATCGAGCTCGACCGGTCGGCCGAAGCCGTGCCGGTCCTGACCACCGCCGTCGACGGCGGCGACAACGACGCGCTCATCCCGCTGGGCAACGCCTTGTGGGATCAGGGCGACATCGAAGGGGCCGAGGCGCGCTACCGCCGCGCGGCCGACCTGGGCGAGCTGGCCGCCGGCCACAACCTCGGGCTGCTGCTCTACGACGAGGGCCGCCTGGCCGAGGCGATCGCGCTGTGGCGCACGACGGTCGTCGTCGGCGAGACCGAGCACCGCCTGCTGGCCAACGCGCTGGCCGACAGCGGCGAGGTCGAGGAGGCCGAGAAGTGGTTCCGCGACGGCGCGGCGGCGGGCGACGCCGAGGCGCTGGTCGATCTCGGCGCGCTGCTCCAGGACGAGGACCGGCTCGACGAGGCGGAGGCGACGCTGCGCGCGGCGCTGGCCGCGGGGGCGAACGAGGCCTACGTGTTCCTGGCCTCGGTGCTGCGGCTCGACGACCGCGTGGAGGAGGCCGAGGCGGTGCTGCGCGAGGGCGTCGAGAAGGGCGTCGGCACGGCCGAGACGCAGCTCGCCAACCACCTGAGCGACGCGAACCCGAAGTCGGCCGAGGCCGAGCAGCTCTACCGCAGCGCCGTGCTGCACGGCGACCAGGACGCCTACAACAACCTCGGGGTCCTGCTGTGGGACCAGGGCCGCGTCGACGAGGCCGAGCTGGCCTTCCGCTCGGGCGCGGAGCGCGGCGACGAGCTGGCCAAGGGCAACCTCGCGGGGCTGCTGGACGAGCGCAAGGGCTAGCACCGGGGGTCAGACCCCTTTTCGCACTCGCACTGCACAAAGGGGTCAGACCCCTTCTTGCAGTTGGACTGCACAAAGGGGTCTGACCCCTCTGTCGTCGTCGGTGGCGCGTAGCCTGCACGGCCGTGCCCGAGGCCGCGCCACCGTTCGACTACACCGTCCGCCGCTCCGATCGGGCGCGGCGGGTGCGGGTGCGGGTGGATCCGCGGGATGGCGCGGTCGAGGTCGTGCTCCCGCGACGGGCGGCGGCGCGCGAGGCGGCGGCCGCGGTCGTCGAGCTGCGCGGCTGGATCGCGCGGCGCCAGGCGGAGGTCGCAGTCACACGGGCGCGGGTGGCCGCGCGCGCGGGGACCGTTCCGTACCTCGGGACCGACCTGCTGCTGCGCGCCGAGCCCGGCCGCACGCGCGTGCACCGGCGCGGCGACGTGCTGCTCGTGCCCGAGGGCGAAGCGGCGGCGCGCGAGGCCATCGAGCGCTGGTACCGGCGCCAGGCGCGCGCCGAGATCGGGCCGCGGCTGGACGCCGCCGCGGCGGCCGTGGGGCGGACCTACACCAAGCTCACGATCCGCGATCAGCGCACGCGGTGGGGCTCGTGCTCGTCGTCGGGCGCGATGTCCTTCAACTGGCGGCTGCTGCTGGCCCCGGACGCGGTCCTGGAGTACGTCGTGCGCCACGAGGCGTGCCATCTTGCCGTGATGGACCACTCGCCCCGGTTCTGGGCGCAGATGGACCGCCTGATGCCGGGCTACGAGGCGCCCCGGCGCTGGCTGCGCGACCACGGCGCGACGCTGGTCCTGTGACGCTCGCCGTCGTCGGGCACGTCGAGTGGGTCGACTTCGTCGTCGCCCCGCGGCTGCCCGGGGTCGGCGAGATCGTCCAGGCGCGCGGCGGGCACGAGGCCGCGGCGGGCGGCGGGGCGATGGCGGCCTACGCGATGCGGTCGCTGACCGGCGGGTGCGCCTTCTACTGCGCGGTCGGCGGCGACCAGCGCGCGGCGTGGACCGTCGATGGCCTGCGCGAGGCCGGCGTCGACCTGCGCGCTGCGGTCCACCCAGGCCGCGCGCAGCGCCGGACGATCACGCACCTGACCGACGACGGCGAGCGGACGATCACCGTCGTCGGGGAGCCGCTGGAGCCGCGCGGCGACGACGCGCTGCCGTGGGACGAGCTGGCGTCGTGCGCCGGGGTGTTGGTGGTGACCGGCGACGCGGGGGCGATCCGGGCCGCCCGCGCGGCTGGCGTGTTGGTAGCGACGCCGCGCGCGCGGGCCGGGCTGCTGGAGGCGGGCGTCGCGGTCGACGCGCTGGTCGGCAGCGCCAACGACCCGGACGACGTCCTCGACGACGCGCTCCTCGCCGCGACCCGCCCACGCTTCATCGTGCAGACCGCCGGCTCCCGCGGCGGCACCTGGCGCGGAGCCGACGGCACGACCGGCCGCTGGGACGCCGCGCCACTCCCCGGCAAGCCCATCGACGCCTTCGGCTGCGGTGACGCCTTCGCCGCCTCCCTCACCGCCTCCCTCTCCGCCGGCCACTCCATCACCTCCGCCTGCACCCTCGCCGCCCACATCGGCGCCGCGGTGCTCTGCGAGCGAGCACCGTCGGTGGGCGACCTGTCGCGCTGGTGGTGAGGCCCGCCGCGCCCGCCGCGCGCCTGCGCCGCGCCCGCCCCGGAGCGCCGCCGCTCGATGCTCGCCCCGCCGCTCGACGCTCGGCGCCAGGCGCGCGATGATGGAGGGCGTGCCGCCGGCCTATCTCGAACTCGCTCCGCCCGCCGGCCTCGAGCCGTTCGTCGCCTGCCTTTGGACCTCGCACGACGGTGAGGTGCGGGTCCTGCCCGATGCCTGCGTGGATGTCGTCCTGACCGCCGGCCGCCTCCTCGTGGCGGGACCGGCGACGGCAAGCGCCATCGCTCGCGCCACTCCCGGGCAGCGACGGATCGGCGTCCGCTTCCGGGTCGGCGCCGCCGGTGCCGCGCTCGGCTGGCCCGCGGTGGAGCTGCTGGATCGCGGCGTGCCGCTGGCCGAGGTCTGGGGTGCTCGCCCCGTGCGCCGGCTGGAGGACCGCGTCGCCGCAGCGCCCGACTCCGCGGCGGCGCTCGGCGCCCTGGCGCGCGGTGTCGCCGAGCACCTGCCGCCGGCCGACGTCGTCGACCACGACGTCCGCCGCGCCGCCGTCGTCCTCGCCCGCGGTGGCGCACCCTCCGGCGCCCGCCGCGCCGCCCACCTGAGCGAGCGTCAGCTCCGTCGCCGCTTCGATCGCGCCGTCGGCTACGGCCCCGCGACCCTGGCGCGCGTCCAGCGCTTCCAGCGCTTCCTGACCCACGCCCAACGCACTCCATCAGCACCCCTCGCCCGCCTCGCCGCGGAAGCCGGCTACGCCGACCAATCCCACCTCGCCCGCGAATGCCGCCGCCTCTCCGGGACCTCACCGAGCACCCTGCTCGCCGCCGGCGCGACGCCCGCAGGGGAGAGGGGCGTGGTCGCCGCTGCGCCGCGAGGAACCGCCGGCCAGGGCGCCGCCGCGTAAGCCCACGGCCGTCGCCGCGCCGGACGCGGCGGCGGAGAGCGCCGCCGCCCGAGAGACGATCGCCGCCGCGGTGAGCGACACTGTCGGGCGGAGGCCGCCGTCGCCGCGCGCCGCAACTCCGCCGCGCGAAGGACCGCCGCCGTCTGCGCCACGCGGCGGGGAGCGGGCCGTCGCCGCCGCGCCGCCGCGCCGCCGCGCCGCCGCCGCGCCCCCGCGCCGCTCGCGTGAGCCACACGGCCGAACCGTTCAAGCCCGCCGCCCGCCGCTCCGTCACCCTCCACCCATGACCGATCTCGCCTCCGCCGCCCAGTTCGTCGCCGCGCACGGTCGGCTCCTGGAGCGGCGCCGGTTCGGCTACCTCTTCGGCGACGACGGCACCGATGCCGCGACGGTGCTCGCCGCGCTGGCCGCCTACCGCAACCCCGATGGCGGCATCGGCCTCCTGGAGCCCGATCTCCGCGCGCCCGGGAGTCAGCCGACCCCGGTGATCTACGCCCTGGAGATGCTTGACGAGCTGGGCGGACTGGCCGTTCCCGGCGCGACGGAGCTCGCCACCGGCGCCCTCGACTGGCTGCAGACCGTCACCAACCCCGACGGCGGCGTGCCGTTCGTCCTGCCCACGGCGACCGGCTGGCCGCACTCGCCGTGGATGGTCCCGCAACCCGGCGATCCCTCGATGCTCCTGACCACCGCCGGCCTGGCGGCCACCGCCCTCCGGCTCGGGCTCGACCACCCGTGGCTGACCAAGGCCATCGACTACGTCTGGGCCGGCATCCCGTCCGTCGAGCTCACCGACCCCTACACCTTCCGGTACACCATCAACTTCCTCGACGCCATGCACGATCGCGACACCGCGCGGGTCGAGGCGCACCTCGAGGCGTTCGCCGACCGCATGCCGGCCGACGGCATCCTGCACGTCGCGGCGGGCGTGGAGGGGGAGACGCTGGGCGCGCTCGAAGTCGCGCCGCGCCCCACCCACCTCGGCCGCCGCCTCTTCCCGGCCGCCCTCGTCACCGACGAGCTCGACGCCCTCGCCGCCGCCCAGCAGGACGACGGCGGGTGGACGTTCTCCTGGGCCGCGTGGAACCCCGCGGCCGCCTGGGAGTGGCGCGGCATCGTGACCCTCGACGCTCTCAAGATCCTCCGCGCCGACGGGCGCGTCTAGGCGGCGTCGGCCGCCCCGTCCAGCGTCGCCAGCTCCTCGTCGCTCAACGTCAACTCGGCCGCCGCCACGTTCTCCTCCAGGTGCGCGACCGAGCCGGTGCCCGGGATCGGCAGCATGACCGGGCTCTTGTGCAGCAGCCACGCCAGCGCGACCTGCCCGGCCGTCGCCTCGTGGGCCGCGGCGATCGCGTCGACCACGCCGCCCGGCTTCGCCAGCTCGCCCGCGGCCAGCGGGAACCACGGGATGAAGCCGATGCCCTGCTCGGTGCAGTACGCCAGCACGTCCTCGGACTGCCGCGTGGTCAAGTTGTAGAGGTTCTGCACCGTCGTGACCTCGAAGACCTCCTGCGCGGCCTTGATCTCCTCGACCGACACCTCCGACAACCCGAGGTGCCGCACGACGCCCTCGTCCTGCAAGGCCTTCAACTCGGCGAACTGCTCGCCGCGATCGACCTTGGCGTCGATGCGGTGCAACTGGTACAGGTCGATCGTGTCGACGCCGAGGCGGCGCGCGCTCATCAGCGCGGACTGCCGCAGGTACTCGGGCCGGCCGACCGGCGCCCACTTGCCCGGACCCGAGCGCGTGAACCCGCCCTTGGTCGCGATCGTCACGCCGTCGTACGGCGCGAGCGCCTCATGGATCAGGTCCTCGGAGATGTAGGGGCCGTAGGAGTCGGCGGTGTCGACGAAGTCGACGCCCAGCTCCGGCAGGCGCCGCAGCACCCGGAGCACCTCGGCGCGATCGGCGGGCTCGCCCCACACGCCGTCGCCGAGGATGCGCATCGCGCCGTAGCCCAGGCGCGTGACCTCGAGGTCGCCCCCGATCTTGAACGTGCCGGACGCCGCTGCGGAGAGGGAGGAAGCCATCCCCCGACGCTAGCGCGCAGCGCCGCCCACCTCGCGCCGCAGCGCCGCCCACGCGTCCTCGCGCCCTTGCGTCTCGATCGCCCGGCGCACGATCCGCCCCGTGTGCGCCGCGGCCGACCCGTCCCCGCGCACGTCGATCCCCGCCCGCAGCCCGCCCGGCCCGCGCAGCTCGCCGCGCACCGTGACCACCTGATCGGGCTCGTAGCTGCGGCCGAGCGCCTGCTCGACCCGCGGCACCTGGCGTGTCACCGCCACGCGCAGCTCGCGCTCGAGCTCGTCGAGCGCCTCGTCCAGCGTGGCGTGCCGCGACTTCGCGGTCTGCCCGCGCCGGCGGATGATCACGCGATAGGGCGCCGCCATCGGGGCGCAGCCTACGCGGCCCCGCGCCCTCACGCGCGGCCCGTCACCGACGGGCCGCTGCGAAGGGGCGGGTGGGTGCTACTTGCGGGTGTCGATCCCGACGTAGTCGCGCGTGCGGTCGCCCGTGTAGATCTGGCGCGGGCGCGCGATCTTCTGCTCCTTGTCGGTGGTCATCTCCAGCCACTGCGCGATCCAGCCCGCGGTGCGCGGGATGGCGAACATGACCGGGAACATGTCCATCGGGAGTCCAAGAGCCTCGTAGATCAGGCCCGAGTAGAAGTCCACGTTGGGGTACAGCTTGCGGGAGACGAAGTAGTCGTCCTCCAGGGCGATCTTCTCGACCTCGAGCGCGATCGCCAGCAGCGGGTTGACGCCGGTGACCTCGAAGACGTCGTCGCACGCCTTCTTGATGATCGTGGCGCGCGGGTCGTAGTTCTTGTAGACCCGGTGGCCGAAGCCCATCAGCCGCTCGTTGCCGTCCTTCACCCCCTGGATGAAGTCCGGGATGTTCTCCTTGGTGCCGATGCGCTTGAGCATCCGCAGCACGGCCTCGTTGGCGCCGCCGTGCAGCGGGCCGTAGAGGGCGGCGACGCCGGCGGCGACCGCCGAGTACGGATCGACCTGCGACGAGCCGACCGCGCGGACCGCGTTGGTCGAGCAGTTCTGCTCGTGGTCGGCGTGCAGGATGAACAGGATGTCGAGCGCGCGCTCGAGCCGAGGATCGGGCTCGTACTTCAGCTCGGTCATCTTGTACATCATGTTGAGGAAGTTACCCGGGTACTTGAGGTCGTTGTCCGGGTAGACGTACGGCTGCCCCATGGTGTGGCGGTAGGCGAAGGCCGCGAGCGTCGGCATCTTCGCGATCAACCGGATCGTCTGGATCATCCGGTTCTCAGGATCGCTGATCTCGTTGGCGTCCTTGTAGAACGTCGAGAGCGCGCCGACCGAGCCGAGGAGCATGCCCATCGGGTGCGCGTCGTGGCGGAAGCCGCCGACGAACTCCTTCACGTTCTCGTGCACGAACGTGTGGATGGTGATGTCGTGCTCCCACTGGTCCAGCTGCGCCTGCGTGGGCAGCTCGCCGTGGACCAGGAGGTAGGCGACTTCGATGTAGGTCGAGTGCTCGGCGAGCTGCTCGATCGGATAACCGCGGTACTCCAGGACGCCGTTCTCGCCGTCCAGGTACGTGATGGCCGATCGACACGACGCCGTGTTGGTGAACGCCGGGTCGTACGTCATCAACCCGAAGTCGTCGTCAGAGGTCTTGATCTGACGGAAGTCCATGGCGCGGACGGTTCCGTCGGCGATCGGGATCTCGTAGGACTGACCCGTCCGGTTGTCGGTCACGGTCAGTGTTTCCTGCCCGGCTTCGGCTACGCCGCTGCCGCCCTGCGTCTGAGCTTCGCTCACGATCGAATGCCCTCTTGTCGGATGGGGGGATCGCCTCTGCATACTAGTGTGCCCAGCCTTGCTGGCAGCCCAGTCATCGCGGTTCCTTACGGGACCGCGTTGGGCTTCTCCACAGAAGGGGGACTAGATGGGCTATTCCACGGTCCGGTGCGGCCGCTCGGCGGCCCGGACGGCGCCTGACACCACCCGATCGCTTACCGATCCAACCAGGATCGGCTGCGCAATCGCGCGGCGTCAGCCATCCGCCCGGACCACCGATCGCCCGGACCGCCTCCCGGAATAACCCATCTAGCGCCGGTCCCAGCGGTCGCGCAGGCTGCCGCCCGCGCGCTTGGCCCGCCGGGCCGTGGTGCTGGAGCCGAGGCGACGCGCGAGCGACGAGCCGCGGTCAACCAGGTGACGCTCCGCCTCGCCGGCGGGGAACGTCGTCGTCACCCAGCGCTCGGCGATGCGGGCGACCTCGGGCGCGTCCAGGAAGCGCAGGCCCGCGGGCGTGTCGACGTCGATGCCGTCGAAGATGTTCTCCCGCTTGGCCTCGTGGACGCGGCGGACCTTGCCGAGCTGCACGCCGTCGGCAGAGCGGACCGGGGTCCCGCGGCGCAGGACCTTGAAGGAGATTGCGAATCCGTCCTCTGCGGCTTCGCCGCGTGGGACGGATCCGGGCGCGCCGTCGTCGTCCTCGGTCACGCCGTGATGACGGCCGTGGCCATCGCGCCGATCACCAGCAGCGCGGTGAGCGCGATCACGCCGCGCTTGGCCGCCGCGGTGGCGGGGAACGTCGCCTGCGTCATGCCGATGCTCGAGAGCGCGACGGCCCAGAGCACCAGCAGGCCGCCGAAGATGTAGAACGGCGTCTTGGAGGGCTCGGCCTCGGCGTCGGCGGCGAGGACCAGGGCGGACAGCGCATGCAGCATCGGCCGACCCTATCCGAGCCCACGCCGCGCTTCCACCCTCATCGGGTGGCGGCGGGGCCGCCTTCGTAACGCGACTCGGTCGCGTCGACCTGGCGCTGGTAGTGGCTGCCGAGGTCCGGGTGGCCGTACGGGCGCTCCGCCGCCTGGTCGAGCGTCATGAAGCTCAGCTGCGCGATCGGCAGCCCGGGGCGCAGGACGATCGGCACGCTGTTGAAGTTCGTGATCTCCAGCGTGAGCGAGCCCTGGAAGCCCGGGTCGACGAACCCCGCGGTCGCGTGGACGATCAGGCCCAGGCGCCCGAGGCTCGACTTGCCCTCGATGCGCGCGACGAGGTTGGCCGGCATCTCGACCCGCTCCTCGGTCCGGCCGAGGACGAACTCGTTGGGGTGGATGACGAACAGGTCGTCGGGATCGACCTCCACCGGCTCGGTCAGCCCCTTCGGCGGATCGGCCAGGTCGATGACCTGGATCTTGTGGTTGTGGAAGACGCGGAACGACGTGCCGAGCTTCAGGTCCACGCTCGCGGGCTGGACCATGAGCGGGTCCCACGGCGAGATGACGATCTCCCCCGCGTCGACGAGACGGCGGATGGTGCCGTCGGACAGGACGGAGGCCGGCTGCTGCATGGGCGGCATCCTCCCACGCGCGGGCGACGCCCGGCGTCAGGTGTGCTTGTGCTCGCGCGAGCGGACGACCGTGGTGCGGATCCGCGCCGGCGAGGCGGGGATCGGCGCGCCGTGCGGGCCGCGGTGGCGCGGGAACGGCGTCGGGCCCTTGGGCGC
>DASYBY010000458.1:0-6439 GCA_036500525.1 Baekduia sp.
CGCGATGCACTGGAGCTGGCCGCAGCTCGTCGCCCACGCCGCCAAGGAGACGCACCTGCGCCCCGGCGACGTCCTCGGCTCGGGCACGCTCAACGGCGGCAGCCTGCTGGAGCTCAACGCCGAGGGCGGCCTCGACGGCGCCGTGCGCTGGCTGACCCCGGGCGACACGGTCACCATCGAGGCGCCGGGCCTCGGCCGCCTCAGCGCGCCGATCGTGTAGCGCCACACGGTCTCCCGCGCGTACGCGCGCGGAGGCTCCTGAACAACAGGCGGTCCGGCGGATGTGGTCGTGGACCGAGCCAGGCGCCGCACGAGCCCGCAGGCAAGGCGTCCGCCTTGTCAAGGGATCGGGTGGCGCCTGGCGATGTGTCCACGGCCGCAGACGCCGCGGCGCCTTGTTCAGGAGTCTCCTTAGAGATTCAGCCCGAGCTGGGCGGCGGGGTAGCTCGGCCGGCGGTCCTCGACGACGGCGAAGTCCGTGATCGCGTGCGTGACGAGCTTGGCGTCGGGACCGACATGAAGGACTTCCCAGCCGCGGATCGCCAGCGCGTCCGCCAGCAGCCGCCGGTGGCACTTCTCCCACGACGCCTCGGCGCACATGACGGCCGTGCGGCGCGCCGTCGCCAGCGCCTCCAGGCGCACCAGCCCGCGCCCGAACTCGCCCGAGCGCATGTGGTCGGCGTAGCCGCGGAACGCCTCGACGTCCCACCCGTCGTTGCACGACCCGGGGACCGGATCGCGATGCCCGCCCAGCTCGGGCAGGTGCGCGTAGGCGATGCCGCGCGGGGCCAGCTCGACCGCCAGCGCGTCGTCGTCGTAGTGCGGGTGGCGGCGCGAGCGCGGCCAGCGCCGCACGTCGGCGACCTGGACGATCCCGTGCGCCCGCAGCAGCTCGGTCAGCCCTTCGAGGGGATGGGACGAGTGTCCGACGGTGAAGATCGTGCCCGGCACGCGGCCCAGCATGCCAGTGCCGGCCCGGTCCGGCGAGCCCGGGTTAGTTGCATGAAAAGACTGAGTCCGATAGCGTGGCCGCGCATGAGCCGCCGTGCGCGTGTCGCCGCCATCGTGTCGGTCGGGGTCTTCGTCGCCTCGCTCGACCTGTTCATCGTCAACATCGCCTTCCCCGACATGGAGCGGGACTTCGCCGGGACGTCGCTGGCGAGCCTCTCGTGGGTGCTCAACGCCTACGCGATCGTCTTCGCCGCGCTGCTCGTCCCGGCCGGGCGCTGGGCCGACCGCGTGGGGCGCAAGCGCGCGTTCCTCGGCGGGCTCGCGGTCTTCACGCTCGCCTCGGCGGCCTGCGCCGCGTCGCCGTCGGTGGAGTTCCTCATCGGCGCCCGCGTCGTCCAGGCGGCGGGCGCCGCGCTGCTGATGCCGGCCTCGCTGGGCCTGATGCTGCCGGAGTTCCCGGCGGAGAAGCGCGGGATGGCGCTGGGGCTCTGGGCGGCGGTCGGCGGGACCGCGGCGGCGGCGGGACCGGTGATCGGCGGGCTGCTCGTCGAGCTGTCGTGGCGCTGGGTGTTCCTGGTGAACTTGCCGGTGGGCCTGTTCGCGATCGTCGCGGGCGCCCGGGTGCTGGGCGAGATCCGCGAGACCGGCGCGGCCAAGCCCGACACGCTGGGCTCGGCGATCCTCACGGGCGCCGTCGGCACGCTGGTCGGGGCGATCGTCCAGGGTCCCGACTGGGGCTGGACGAGCGGTCGCGTGCTCGCGCTGTTCGTCGTGGCGGTCGCGCTGTCCATCGCCTTCGCCGTGCGCTCCGGCCGCGTCGAGGTGCCGGTCGTCGAGCCGGAGCTGCTGCGGGTCCGCGCGTTCGCGGCGTCCAACGCCGCCGGCGTGCTGTTCTTCATCGGGTTCGCGGCGATGCTGCTGGGCAGCGTCCTCTTCCTCACCGAGGTCTGGGGCGAGAGCGCGCTGACGGCCGGCCTGATGATCTCGCCGGGTCCGACGATGGCGGCGCTGTTCGCGGTCGGCAGCGGGGCCCTGAGCGGGAAGATCGGTCCCCGCGCGATGGGTGCGATGGGCACGGTGCTGTTCGGGATCGGCGGCCTGCTGTTCGCCACGCGTCTGGGGGCCGAGCCGCACTACGTCAGCGACTACCTGCCGGGCATGCTCGTCGGCGGCGCGGGCGTCGGGTTCGTCAACCCGGCGCTGGCCGGCGCGGCGACCGCGCAGCTGCCGCCGACGCGGCTGGCGACCGGCAGCGCGGTGCTGACGATGGCGCGCCAGCTCGGCTCGGCCTTGGGCATCGCGATCCTCGTCGCGGTGGTCGGGACGCCGTCGCCCGCCGACGCCGTCGACGCGTTCCGCGACGCGTGGTGGCTGATGGTCGCCGCGGGCGCGGGCGCGACGATCGCGTTCTTGGCGGTCGGCCCCCTGGCGCGGCCGGCGATCGCGCCGACGCGGGAGGAGGAGCTCGAGGCGGCCGCGATCGCGATGGCGCCGGAGATCGCGTCGCTCTAGACGACGGGGCGCGTGAGGAGCGTCGAGAGCACCACCTGCGTGTGGGTGCGGCGCACGCCGGGCGTGTCGCGGAGCCGTTCGAGCGCCTCTTCGAGGTGCTGGGTGTCGGCGGCGCGCAGGTGGAGGATGGCGCTCGCCTCGCCGGCGACGGTGTAGGCCGCCTCGACCTCGGGGTGCGGCACGAGCGCCTCGCGGACCTCGCCGCCGGACATGCGGCCCTCGCAGTAGAGGGCGACGACGGCGTGCGTGGTCCACCCCATCGCGGCCGGATCGATCACCGCGGCGTAGGAGGTGATGACCCCGCTGCTCTCCAGCCGGTCGACGCGCCGCTTGACGGCGGGCGCGCTGAGCGCGACGTGCGATCCGATGTCGGAGAACGACCGGCGCGCGTTCTCGCGGAGCAGCGCAACGATCTTCCGGTCTGTGTCGTCCATGGACGCAATCTACCGGCTGATTTGCAACGAATCGCGGTTGTTTCGTGACACGGACCGGCGGATCATTCCGTCCATGCCTCCCGAGACCGCCGTCCAGCCCACGCCGGTGCCGCAGCGCACCGAGGACTACATGCCGCTGCACGGCATCGACCACGTCGAGCTCTTCGTGGGCAACGCGAAACAGGCGGCCTACTACTACTCGCACGCCTACGGCTTCCAGGTCGTCGCCTACTCGGGGCTGGAGACCGGCGCGCGCGACCGGGCGTCCTACGTCCTGCGCCAAGGGCGGATCAGGCTCGTACTGACCGGCGCCCTGCACAGCGACTCCCCCATCGCCGAGCATCACCATCATCATGGTGACGGCGTCAAGGTGATCGCGCTGAGCGTGCCGTCGGTCGACGACGCGTGGCGGGAGGCGACCAGCCGCGGCGCCGACGGCGTCGTCGAGCCGCACGCGGCCTCCGACGAGCACGGGACCGTGCGCCTGGCGACGATCCGCACCTACGGCGAGACGCTGCACACCTTCGTGGAGCGCGGCGCGTACCCCGGCCCGTTCCTCCCGGGCTACGCAGCACACGACGACGGCAGCACCGACAGCGGCATGCTGCTCGCGCTCGACCACATCGTCGGCAACGTCGAGCACATGGATCCGTGGGTGCGCTTCTACGAGGACGTCTTCGACATGAAGGAGATGCTCCACTTCACCGACGAGGCGATCTCCACCGAGTACTCGGCCCTGATGTCGAAGGTCGTCACCAGCGGCAACGGCGTCGTGAAGTTCCCCATCAACGAGCCGGCCGAGGGCAAGCGCAAGTCGCAGATCGACGAGTACCTGGAGTTCTACGAAGGCATGGGCGCCCAACACCTGGCGGTCGCGACGCGCGACATCGTCGGTACGGTCGCCGAGCTGCGCCGCCGCGGCGTCGAGTTCCTCACCATCCCCGACGCGTACTACGACGAGGTCCCCGCGCGGGTGCCGGAGGTCGAGGGGCAGCTGGCCGACCTGCGCGCCCAGGGCATCCTCGTCGACCGCGACGACGACGGCTACCTGCTGCAGATCTTCACCAAGCCCGTGGGCGACCGCCCGACGGTGTTCTTCGAGGTCATCGAGCGCCACGGCGCCCGCGGCTTCGGCGACGGCAACTTCAAGGCCCTGTTCGAGGCGCTGGAGCGCGAGCAGGACCGCCGCGGCAACCTGTAGGAGAACGGGGAGATCATGCGCTACATCAGCCTCGGCAGCGTCCCGCCCAAGCGGCACATGCAGTTCCGCGGGGACGGCAACGGCAGCGGGGCGGGCGGGGCCGGGTCCAGGTTGCTCACCGAGGAGGTCCTCGGCTATGAGGGCTTCAGCGGCAACGAGACGATCCTCTACCACCTGAGCTCGCCGTGCCGGATCGCCGACGTCGGTGCCTTCGCGCCGATCCGGCGCGAGGAGTGGCTGCCCGACGCGCACGTGCACCGCTTGGCCGACGCCGCGGCGATGCCCGCGGGCGGCGACCCGGTCTCCGGCCGGCAGCTGTTGATGTACAACGACGACATCGAGGTGTCGATCGCCAAGCCGACCGAGGCGCAGGAGGGCTTCCACCGCGACGGCGAGGGCGACGAGGTCTTCTACATCCACCGCGGCGGCGGGACGCTGCGGACCACCTTCGGACCGGTCGCGTTCCGCGAGCGCGACTACCTCGTCGTCCCGCGCGGCACGACCTACCGCTTCGAGCCCGGGCCGGGCGTCGAGCAGTTCTGGGTGTGCTTCCACACGCCGGGCGAGATCGAGACGCCCACCCGCTATCGCAACCGCTACGGGCAGCTGCTGGAGCACGCGCCGTACTCGCAGCGCGACTTCCACGGCCCGGCGGAGGTCGAGACCCACGACGAGACCGGCGAGTACCCGCTGACGGTCCGCGTGCGGGGCGGTGTCCAGTCCTACCTGCTGGACCGCCATCCGTTCGACGTCGTCGGCTGGGACGGCTACGTGTTCCCCTACACCTTCAACGCCGACGACTTCGAGCCGCGCGCCGGGCGCTTCCACCTGCCCCCGCCGGCGCACCAGACCTTCCAGGGTCCGAACTTCGTCATCTGCACGTTCGCCCCGCGGATGCTCGACTGGGACCCGCAGGCGGTGCCGATCCCCTACCACCACTCGAACATCCAGTCCGAGGAGGTCATGTTCTACGCCGCCGGGGACTACGCGGCGCGCAAGGGCGTGGGCGTCGGCTGCCTCACGCTGCATCCGTCCGGCCTCCCGCACGGGCCGCAGCCGGGTGCCGTGGAGAAGGCGCTGGGATCGACGCACACCGACGAGCTGGCGATCATGTGGGACACGTTCCGGCCGCTGAAGCTCGCGGCGCTGTGGCGCGATCACGACAAGCCGGAGTACGCGTACTCGTGGAACCCGGACCGGGCGACGGCACCCGCGACGTAGACACGGAGTCCACTGAGGCGACATGATGTGCCTCGGTGTCGTTGTTCGAGCTCGACGGGGTGAGCGTGGCGGGCGTTCAGCGCCCGCGGCTGCACGACGTCTCGCTTGCCCTGCCCGAGGATGGCATCACCGTGCTGCAAGGGCCGTCGGGGGCGGGCAAGTCGACGCTGCTGCGGCTGCTGAACCGATTGGAGGCCCCGACCGCGGGGACGGTCCGCTACCGCGGCGAGGACCTCGTCGGGCGCGACGTCCTGGCCCACCGGCGCGAGGTCGGCATGGTCTTCCAGGCGCCCGTCCTCTTCCCGGGGACGATCGCCGACAACCTCGCGGTCGCCCGTCCGCTCGACGCGCCCGAGGCGCTCCTGGAGCGTGCCGGCCTGCCCGCATCGTTCCTGACCCGCGAGGCGGGGACGCTGTCGGGCGGCGAGGCGCAGCGCGCCTGCCTGGCCCGCGCGCTCGGGACCCGGCCCCGCGTGCTGCTGATGGACGAGCCGACCTCCTCGCTCGATCCGGCCGCCGCCCGGCTCATCGAAGAGCTCGCCCGCCACCTCGCCGCCGAAGGCGTCCCGATCATCCTCGTCAGCCATGACCGCGAGCAGGCGCGCCGGCTGGGCGACCGGATCGTCGAGCTCGACGAAGGGCGCGTGGTCGGATGAGCGGCGACGTCAGCTGGTGGGGGCTCGCGGCGTCGCTGATCATGATCGCGCTGGTCGCGGTCGTGAGCTGGCGGCAGCGGCTGCGGCTGGAGCGCGACCTGGTCGTCGCGGTGGTGCGGTCGCTCGTCCAGCTGCTGCTGGTCGCCGCCGCGCTGGGGATCATCGTCAAGCCCGAGACGTGGATCGGCTACTCGTTCCTCTGGGTCGCCGGCATGGTGCTCTTCGCGGCGTTCACGGTGCGGCGGCGCGCGCCGCAGCTGCCGGGCGTCTTCGGCGTCGCGCTCGCGGCGCTGGTGGCCAGCGCGGTCGCCGGGCTCGGCGTGCTCTTCGCCGTGCGGATCTTCCCGGTGGAGGGCCGGACCGTCGTGCCGCTCGCCGGCATGGTGGTGGGCAACTCGCTGGCGGCGGGCGTCGTCACCGCGCGGCGCCTGGTGGAGGCCGTCGGCGAACGCCGGGCCGACCTG
>DASYBY010000459.1:0-11901 GCA_036500525.1 Baekduia sp.
AGCGCGCGATCGCCGAAACGGTCGAGCATCACGCCCATGTCCGGCTGCGGGCGGCGTCGCACGGCTAAGGTCTGGCGCCATGGTGAGCCCCGGCCGTTCCTCCGAGAAGTGGGTCTACGAGTTCGCTGAGGGGTCGCGCGAGATGCGCGATCTCCTGGGTGGCAAGGGGGCGAACGTCGCGGAGATGACGCGGGTGCTGGGGGCGGAGCGGGTGCCCGCGGGATTCACGATCACCACGGCGGCGTGTGTGGCGTACATGGAGGGGTCGCAGGCTTTCCCGGAGGGGATGGAGGCGCAGGTCGCGGTCGCTTTGGCGGCGTTGGAGGAGCACGCGGGCAAGGCATTGGGCGACGGCGACGATCCGCTGCTGGTGTCGGTCCGTTCGGGGGCGCGCGAGTCGATGCCGGGGATGTTGGACACGGTGTTGAACCTGGGGTTGAACGACGAGTCGGTCGAGGGGCTGGCGCGCAAGACGGGCAACGATCGCTTCGCGTGGGACTCGTACCGGCGGTTCGTGCAGATGTACGGGAACGTGGTGGTGGGGATCGCTGGCGAGCGGTTCGAGGACGCGATCAAGGCGGCGAAGGTGGCGCGCGGCGTGCGCGACGACACCGAGCTGGATGTCGATGCGTTGCGTGAGCTGACCGCGACGTTCAAGGGGTTCTACGACTTCCCGAGCGATCCGCAGGAGCAGCTGGCGGGGGCGATCCGGGCGGTGTTCGACTCGTGGTCGGGTGACCGGGCGGTGTCGTACCGGCGGATCAACCACATCCCCGATGCGTGGGGGACGGCGGTCAACGTCCAGCAGATGGTCTTCGGCAACAAGGGCGACACGTCGGGGTCGGGCGTGGCGTTCTCGCGCGACGAGGTGACGGGCGAGCCCGAGCCGTCGGGCGACTTTCTGCCCAACGCACAGGGCGAGGACGTGGTGTCGGGCGTGCGGACCCCGCGTGACATCCGTGAGCTGCGGTCGTGGCAGCCGGAGGTGCACGAGCAGTTGTTCTCCATCTTGCGGACGTTGGAACAGCACTACGGCGACATGCAGGACACGGAGTTCACGGTCGAGGAGGGCCGGCTCTACATGCTGCAGACGCGCAACGCCAAGCGCCCGGCGCAGGCGGCGGTGCGCTTCGCGGTCGACGCGGTGGCCGAGGGGCTGCTCGACAAGGGCGCGGCGCTGGCGACGATCGAGGCGGAGAAGCTCGACGCGCTGCTGCACCCGACGTTCGATCCCGATGCGCAGTTCACGGTGTTGGCGCGGGGCGTGGCGGCGTCGCCGGGGGCGGCCAAGGGCGAGATCGTGTTCTTCGCCGATGACGCGGTGGCGGCGGCGGCCGACGGGCGCGACGTCGTGCTGGTGCGGCAGTTCACGGAGGCCGAGGACGTGGCGGGCTTCCACGCGGCGCGGGGCGTGCTGACCTCGGAGGGTGGCAAGGCCTCCCACGCGGCGCTGGTGGCGCGGGGGATGGGCGTGCCGGCGGTGACGGGCGCGGGGTCGCTGGAGATCGACGTCAAGGCCGGCGAGGTGCGGCTGGACGGCAAGGTCGTGCTGCGCGAGGGCGAGTTGGTGGCCATCGACGGGACGACGGGCTCGATCACCACCGACGACGTGCCGCTGATCGATCCGGAGATGGGCGACGAGTTCCGGACGGTGCTGGGGTGGGCCGACGAGCTGCGGCGCCTGGACGTGCGGACCAACGCCGACACGCCGGAGGACGCGCGCAAGGCGCGCGAGTTCGGCGCGCAGGGGATCGGGCTGTGCCGGACCGAGCACATGTTCTTCGGCGACGATCGCCACGAGAAGATGGTGCGGACGATCCTGGCATCGGGCGACGAGGAGCGGCGCGCGGCGCTGGCCGAGCTGCGGCCGCTGCAGCAGTCGGACTTCGAGGGGATCCTGGAGGCGATGGACGGGTTGCCGGTCACGATCCGGCTGCTCGACCCGCCGCTGCACGAGTTCCTGCCCAAGCTCCACGACGTCGAGCAGCAGCTGGAGCGCGCGCGGATCGAGCGCACCGATGACCTGGAGGAGCTGGAGCGGACGTTCGAGCGGGTGCGGGCGCTGCAGGAGGTCAACCCGATGCTCGGCACGCGCGGGGTTCGGTTGGGCATTTTGTATCCGACGATCTACGAGATGCAGATCGACGCGATCTTCCGCGCGCTGGTCGCGGTGCGCGAGCGCGGCGTGGTCGCCGACATCGAGATCATGGTGCCCTTGGTCGACTACGAGCGCGAGCTGGAGCTGCTGCGCGGGCTGATCGTGCGGGTCGGGGTCGAGCACGGGCTCGTCGACGGTGAGGACTACCTGGTCGGGACGATGATCGAGCTGCCGCGGGCGTGCCTGCTGGCCGACCGGATCGCGGCCAGCGCCGACTTCTTCTCGTTCGGGACCAACGACCTGACGCAGACGGCGCTGGGCTTCTCGCGCGACGACATCGAGGGCCGGATCCTCGCGCGCTACATCGAGATGGCGGTCTTCGACCGGTCGCCGTTCGAGACGCTCGACGGGCCGGGCGTGGGCCAGCTGGTCCGCATGGGCGCGTGGCTGGGGCGCAAGGCCAAGCCATCGTTGAAGCTCGGCGTCTGCGGCGAGCACGGCGGCGACCCGGACTCGATCGACTTCTTCCATCACTCCGGGATCGACTACGTGTCGTGCTCGCCCTACCGCGTACCCGTCGCGCGGGTCGCGGCGGCGCAGGCGGCGGTGCGCGACGTGGATCCGGATCAGGCGTCGCGATGAGGCGGGGGCGGGGGCGGGGGCGATGAAGCTCACGCCGTCCGTGTTCGGCGACCGCGGCCGCAAGCGGGCGATCAAGCTCGGGATCGATCCGCAGCGGCTGCCGCCGGGGCAGTCGCCGACGGTCAAGTGGCCGGTGTTGACGGTCGGCCCGACGCCGTCGGTCGAGCTGGAGCGGTGGTCGTTGTCGTTCTACGGCGAGGTCGAGGAGCCCTACGCGCTGCGGTGGGACGACCTTCAGGTGCTGGAGCAGGTCGAGCAGGTCAGCGACCTGCACTGCGTGACGCGCTGGTCGCGCTTCGACCAGGCGCTGACCGGCGTGCGCATCGGGCCGCTGCTGGACCGCGCCCGCCCCCGGCCGGGAGCGACCCACGCGTTGATCCACGCCTACGGCGGCTACTCCACCAACTTGCCGCTCGACGCGCTGCGGGCCGACGACGCGCTCATCATGCACCGCGCCGGCGGCGAGCCGCTGGCGCCGGAGCACGGCGGCCCGGCCCGGCTCCTGGTCCCGGCGCGCTACCTGTGGAAGTCGGCGAAGTGGGTCCAGTCGATCGAGCTCCTCGACCACGACGAGCCCGGCTTCTGGGAGCGCAACGGCTACCACAACGACGGCGACCCCTGGACCGAGCAACGCACGCACGAGGACCCCTTCGCCTTCCGGACACTCCGGCGCCGGGCGCGGGGGACTGAGGAGTAGGCGGGGGCGGAGGGCGGGACGCGTGGCGCGTCCTGCGCCGGCCGCCCCTCAGTCCACGATCAACACCGCCTTGCCCGTCACCTCACCGTCGAGCAGCGCCCTGGCTGCGCGGCCGGCTTCGCGCCAGCTCGCCTGGAATCCGATCTGCACGTCGAGCCCGCCGGAGCCGACACGCTCGGCCAGGCGCGCGAGGTCGCGGGCGCCGGACTGGCGGCCCCGGATCTCGGGGAAGAGGAACAACCCATACACCTTGGCTCCGGGCGAGCCGGCGAAGAGCGCGCGCGTCGGATACGACACGGGCTCGCCGACGGTCGAGGCGTAGCTGACGACCGTCCCGCGGGCGTTGACGCGCTCGATCGCGGCACCCAGCGTCGGACCGCCGATCCCGTCGAGGATCACGTCGAAGCCGTCGCCCTCGGGCTCGAGGGACGGCACGACCTCGTCGGCGCCGAGTTCCGCGAGTCCCTCGGGCCTCCGCGCGACGGCCGTCACGTGCGCGCCGCCGTCGCGGGCCAACTGGACCGCGAAGCGCCCCACACCGCCCGACGCCCCGGTGACCGCGACGCGCTTGCCCAGCACGAACCCGGCGATGTCGAACGCCACCAGCGCTGTGAGGCCGGCGACCGGGAGGCACGCGGCCTGTTCGAAGGACACCGAGTCGGGCAGCGGCGCGAGGACGTCGGTCGGCACGGCGACCCGCTCGGCCCACGCGCCGGGCGGGTACTTCAGGCCGACGACACGCGTGCCGGCCGGCGGTCCGCTGCCGTCGGCGGCGGCCTGCGCGACCACGCCCGCGACGTCCCAGCCCGTGATCCCGCCCGGCTCCATGCCGGCCAGGCGCGAGACCTCGCCCCGGTTGAGCGAGAACGCACGGACCTCCACGAGCGCCTCGAACGGCAGCGGCTGCGGGTCTGGCACCTCGCCGAGAGCGACGTGGGGCGGATCGGCGGCGGAGACGAGGGCGAGCATGGAGAGAACGTAGCGAGGAAGGTGTGCCGTGAGGCGCACGAAATCGCAACGAAACACGCACGCCCGGCGGCCTCTTCCGAACCGTGTGCGACCATCGTGAGGTGGATGTCGCCACCGCACCCGGACCCGTCGCCGCCGCCTTCGCCGCCCGTCAGCAGGCGTGGGAGGCGGCGTTCCTGTCGCCCCTCGCCGCACGCTCCTATCCCGCGCGCCGGGCGATCGACGAGCCTGACTGCGGCCTGCGCACGCCGTTGCAGCGCGACCGCGACCGCATCGTCTACAGCAAGGCCTTCCGCCGCCTCAAGCACAAGACCCAGGTCTTCGTCGCGCCCGAGGGCGATCACTACCGCACGCGGCTGACCCACACGCTGGAGGTCACCCAGGTGTCGCGCACGGTCGCGCGGGCGCTGCGGCTCAACGAGGACCTGACGGAGGCGATCGGCCTCGGTCACGATCTCGGCCACCCGCCGTTCGGGCACATCGGCGAAGCGGTGCTCGACCGCTGCATGCAGGAGCGCTTCGGTGGCGGGTTCCGGCACTACGAGCACTCGCTGCGGGTCGTCGACGTGTTGGAGAACGACGGCGCCGGGCTGAACCTGGGCGCCGACGTCCGCGACGGCATCCTCGGCCACTCGGGCCGGGCGGCGCCGCCGCGCACGCTGGAGGGCGCGATCGTGCGCCTGGTCGATCGCGTCGCTTACCTCAACCACGACATCGACGATGCCGTGCGCGCCGGGGTGCTCCGCGAGGAGGAGCTGCCGGCCGAGCCCATCGCCGTGCTCGGCGACACCGGCTCGCACCGCATCGACGCCCTCGTGCACGATCTGGTCGAGCACTCCGAGCGGGCGGGGGCGATCCGCCAGGGCGAGCAGGCCGGCGCGGCGATGGACGAGCTGCGCACGTTCATGTTCGACCACGTCTACCTCGGCCCGACGGCGCGGCGCGAGCACGTCAAGATCGAGCACGTGCTCCGGACGCTCTTCGAGCACTTCGTGACGGAGCCCGACCGCCTGCCCGACGGCGGCGGCGTGCCCGGTGCGGACCTGGCGCAGCGGGTCACCGACTACGTGGCGGGGATGACCGACCGCTACGCGATCCGGTCCTTCGAGGAGCTGACGGTGCCGGAGGCGTTCGCGCTGTAGGGCGCGACGCGCAGCACCCGATGCGCGAGCGAGGCCGCCTATGCTCCTTGCTCCCCGATGCCCCGCTACGCCGATGACAGCAAGGAGAAGGTCCGTGAGGCGGTCGACATGGTCGATCTCGTCTCCACCCGCACCGAGCTGCGGCGTGCCGGACCCGGGCGATTCAAGGGCCTGTGCCCGTTCCACGAGGAGCGCACGCCGTCGTTCAGCGTCAACGCCGACGACGGCTTCTACCACTGCTTCGGGTGCGGCGTGGGCGGCGACGCGTTCCGGTTCGTCATGGAGACCGAGGGGCTGGACTTCGTCGGCGCGCTGGAGAGCCTCGCGCAGCGCTACGGGGTCGAGATCGCCGTCGAGGACGAGGACCCCGCGGCCGCCGAGCGCCGGCGCCAGCGCGATCGCCTGCTCGAGCTGCTGGAGCGTGCGGCGAGCTTCTACGAGAAGTGGCTCTGGGAGTCGACGGAGGCGAAGCCGGCGCGCGAGTACCTCGCCAACCGCGGGCTGAGCGACGAGACGCTGCGGACCTTCCGCGTCGGCTACGCGCCGAGCGCGTGGGACAAGCTGCTCATGGCCGGTCGCCAGGGCGGCTACGGCAACAAGGAGATCTTCGACGCCGGGCTCGCGGTGCGGGCCAAGGGGGAGGGGCGGATCTACGACCGCTTCCGCCGGCGCATCATGTTCCCGCTGAGCGACCCACGCGGCCGCATCCTCGGCTTCGGCGCCCGCGCGCTCGGCGCCGACCAGCAACCCAAGTACCTCAACTCGGCCGACGGTGAGGTCTTCACCAAGGGCGACATGGTGTTCGGCGCGCACCTCGCGCGCGTGGCGTCGTCGCGCGCCGACGAGGTCATCGTCGCCGAGGGCTACACCGACGTCCTCGCGCTACACCAGGCCGGGATGCAGAACACCGTCGGGATCATGGGCACGGCGCTGACCGAGAAGCAGGTCGGCGAGTTGGCCAAGCTCGGCAAGACGGTGCTGCTGGCGCTGGACGCCGACAGCGCCGGCCAGGAGGCGATGCTGCGCGCGGCGCGGCTGGCCGCGGGCCGGCAGCTGCAGCTGCGCGTCGTCCCACTGCCCAAGGGTCTCGACCCCGCCGACCTCGTCCAGCAGCAGGGCGCGGAGCAGGCCAAGGCCATCGTCACGTCGTCGGTGCCGTTCGTGCGCTTCCAGATCGAGCGTGAGCTGGAAGGCGGGGACCTCACCCAGGCGGAGGGCAAGGACAACGTCATCGCCGCGCTCAAGCCGGCCTTCGCGACGCTGCCGCCGAGCGCGCTGCGCGAGGAGCTGCTGGCCCACGTCGCCGACCGCCTCGACCTCCCGCCGGCGCTCGTGTCGTCCTGGCTGCCGGCGCCGGCCGACGCCGCGGCCGCGGCCCGCGGGGCCAACGGCGGAGGCGGCGGGAGCAACGGCAACGGCTGGAACGGCGGTGGGGGCGGAGGCGGAGCACCGCGCCGCGAGCCCGAGCCGCTGCCGGTGTCCAGCGATCCGGCGGTCCGCGCCGAGCGCGCGCTGCTGGCCTACTGCGTGGGGATGAAGGACGACGGGCGCGACACGCTCGCCAAGCTCCCCGACGAGGCGTTCACCGATGAGCTGAACCGCCGGGCCGCGACCTACCTGCGCGAGCACTGGGAAGCGCCGGTCCACGCGCTGGCCGAGGACGAGGACGAGGCGCTGCGACGGCTCATCATCGGCCTCGTCGCCGCCGCCGACCAGGGCGACCTCTCCCGCGCGGTGCTCCAGAGCCAGCTCGCCCGCGTCGAGCTCGCGCACATCAACCGTCAGATCGCCAACGCCAAGGTCGCCCGCACCGGCGGCATCACCGAGCTGGTCGCGCGCCGCGCCAACGTCGAGCAACGCCTCCACCAGCACCTCGGCGAGCGCATGGAAGAAGGCCGTCCGAGCGACTGATGAACGACGAAACCCGCCTCGGGAGGCGGGCTTCGGAAGCTCGGGGGGTGGGATTCGAACCCACAACCACTCGATTAACAGTCGAGAGCTCTGCCGTTGAGCTACCCCCGATCGGGCGCTGCGCTACCCGGCACCGCCGGGTTCGTCAGATCTTAGGGGAACGACGGCCAGACCGCTCTCGACTTCG
The DNA here is from genome assembly GCA_036500525.1 of Baekduia sp. Taxonomy (GTDB): domain Bacteria; phylum Actinomycetota; class Thermoleophilia; order Solirubrobacterales; family Solirubrobacteraceae; genus Baekduia. The sequence goes on from DASYBY010000459.1 coordinate 7,647, forward strand.
GCATGACAGTTCGCACAGAGCACCACGCACTTGCTCGCCTCGGCCCGTGCGGCCGCCATCGAGCGGGTTACGCCGGTGACTCCGAGCGTGAAGCTCTTCTGCGTCGGATCGAGATGGTGGAAGTGCAGTGCGGCCACGCAGCGGTCGTAACCGCAGATGACGCATGCGCCGCCGGCCTCCTCGAGCAGCTTCCGCTTGACGGCCCGCCGGCGCTTGGAGACGTGGTTGCTGCGGCACGTGGCGCAGCGGTAGCCGCGTTCGCGCTGCACGTGGCGGGTGATCCCGTGGACGGAGCAGAACAGGATGGGCTCACGCTCGCCCGCGGCCATCGCCCTCGCGGCCGCCGGACTGTGCCGGGGCGGCCCGGTCTCCAGGCCGAGCTTGGCCAGCCAGTGCCGGATCGTGGCTGCGCTGCGGTCCATCGTCTCGGCGATCTCCCGGATGGAGAAGTTGCCGGAGACCAGCTGCCGCAGCAGCACCTCGTCGATCGGGCCGCGCGCAGCGTGCAACGCCACGTGGGCCGACGCCAGGCCGTACTTGCCCGCCCAGTACGACACCTTCGACGGCGAGCACCCGGCCTCCCGAGCGATCGCCTCATACGACGCTCCCGCCTCCAGCCGTTCTGCCAGCCACGCCCGATCCATCGCATGCGAACACTAGTTCGTATGCCAGACGGAAAGGCTCGGAGTCAGCCCCGCCCCGCCAGCCCCTCCACCAGCTCCGCCGCCCGATCCGCCGGATCGCGCGTGGCCACCCACGCCGCCAGCTCGCCCGCGCGCGCTCGCAGCGACCCGTCGGCCAGCGCCCGCTGCACCGCCACCCGCACGCCGCGCGCGGAGATCAACCTCCGTGGCAGCCGCACGCCCGCGCCGGCCCAGTCGAGCCGCGCAGCGTTCTCGTTCATGTCGCCCGCCGCCGGGCAGGCGACGACGACGCAGCCGCTCGACAGCGCGCGTACGAGCGTGCCGTGGCCTGCGTGGCAGACGACCACGTCGCAGCGCGGCATCGTCCGCGAGTAGGACACCCAGTCGACCAATCGCGCGTTCGCCGGCACCGGCAGGGGCTCGGACGGGGCGCGACGGTTCGTCGTCGCCAGCACGCGCACCGGCAGGTCGGCCAGCCCCTCCAGCGCGGCACGGAGCATCACGCCCTCGCCATCCTGCGCGGTGGACGGCGCCACCAGCACCACCGGCCACGACGGATCTCCGTCGGGCAGCGTCACATCGTCGGTCGGCGGCTCCCACTGCAGCGGCCCGACCACGTGCGTCGCCGGGTCGGCCGAAGCACCCCGCGGGTACTCCAGCTGCGGGAATGTCCCGATCATCGCCAGCGACCGGCTGATCCCCCCGTGCACGTGCGCCAGCGGCCCCAGCCCCAGCCGCCGCCGCGTCTCGTTCAGCTCGACCCGCCCCAGCTCCAGCCCGCGCCCGATCACCGGGTCCAACAACCCCCACAACGCCCGGCCCACGCCCGTCCGCGGCAGCCGCGCGCCCACCGAGTACGGCGCGAATCCCGGCCCGCCGCGCGGATCGACGTGCGGCACGAGCGTCGCCCACGGGACGCCCTCCAGCTCGGCCGCCAACGCCGGCGCCAAGGTCAGGATGTCGGCGACGACGACGTCCGGGCGCTCGGCCTGCACCAGCGCGCGCGTCACCCCGGCCGCGCGCACGACCGCCTCGTACGGCTTCAGCGGCCGCTCCATCGTCGGGAACACGTGGTACTCCGGAGCGGGGGCGAAGCGCATGCCCTCGCGCTCGACGTCGTCCTGCCAGCGCGTCCACGTCTCCAGCACGACGTCATGGCCGCGCGCCCGCAGCGCGCGCCCCAGGGCGATCATCGGGAACGCGTGGCCCGCGTCCCCGAAGGCGCCGAGCAGCGCCCTCAGATCACGTCCTCCGCCAGCTCGGCGACCATCCGCAGCTGCTGGATGCGCTCCTCGCGCGTCCACGCCATCGGCATCAGGCCGAGCGTCCCGACACCCGCGTCGGCGTACACGCGCAGCCGCTCCCGCACGCGATCGCGCGAGCCGACCAGCGTCACGAGGTCGATCAGCTCGTCGGGCAGCGCCGCGGCCGCCTCCTCGCGCTTGCCCTCCAAGTACAGGTCCTGCACCTTGCGCGCCGCGTCCTCGAACCCGTACCGCGCCACGTTGCTGTTGTAGAAGTTCTTCTCGCGCGAGCCCATGCCGCCGACGTACAACGCCATGAACGGGCGGACCGCGTCGCGCCCCGCCGCCTCGTCGTCGGTGATGCTCAGGCTGACCGTCGGCGCGATGTCGAACCCGTCGAGCGAGCGACCCACGCGCGCCGCGCCCTCGTCGAGCGACTCGCGCAGCAGCGGCAGGTGCTCGGGGGAGACCATCGTCGGCATCCAGCCGTCGGCCATCTCGCCGGCCAAGGCGGTGTTCTTGGGGCCGATCGCCGCCAGGTAGATCGGCATGTGCTCCTGCACGGGCGCGATCGTCAGCTTCAGCGCCTTGCCCGGACCGTCGGGAAGGGGCAGGTCGATCGTCTCGCCGTGGTACTCCAGCCGCTCGCGCGCCAGCGCCATCCGCAGCACCTCGATGTACTCACGGGTGCGCTGGATCTGCTTGCCGAACCGCACGCCGTGCCAGCCCTCGGAGACCTGCGGGCCCGACGAGCCGATGCCCAGCAGCATGCGCCCGTCTGACAGCTGGTCGATGGTCGCCGCGGTCATCGCGGTCATGGCGGCGCTGCGCCCGGGCATCTGGAAGATCCCCGAGCCGAGCTTGATCGTCGTCGTCTGCCCGGCCAGCCAGGAGAGGATCGTCGCCGCGTCGGAGCCGTAGGCCTCGGCGGTCCACACGCTGTCGAAGCCGAGCCGCTCGGCCTCCTGGACGATCGCCAGCTGATCCGCGCTGCTGAGGCCGAGACCCCAGTAGCCGATGTGCACGCCCAACTTCATGCAGGATTCCTTTCACCGGGAGGAGATCGCCTTGGCGGCGTGGACGCCGGAGCGTACGCTGCGCCACGACGACCTCGCGGAGGTCCGCAGACTATGTCCTCACGCTCCCGCACGCCGATCGACGACCTGCGCCTCGCCATCGACTGCCTGCCGCTGCGCACGCGGGAGGCCATGCTGGCGGGCGTCCGCGCCGACCCGATCATCGTCGGCGCCTACAACGACAAGTCGGGCGGCGTCTGCCCGATGCTGTCGGCGCACCGCCGCGGCGGGCGCACGAGCTTCGTCTCCTTCGCGCACGCCTGGGACCGCTTCGCCGGCGCGAAGAAGCGCTCGCGCCGCGCCACGCAGCGGGAGCTGCAGGTGCTGGAGGCCAACCTGGAGGACTCGATCGTCGCGGCGACCGACCTCGGCGCCGCGATCCGCGACCACCAGGCGACGGCGCGCGACCGGCGGGGCCGCGAGGCCCGCAGCACCGGCCGCGCCTGGCTGACCGAGCGCCGCGAGAGCGCCGGGGCGCAGCGCGCGCTCCAGCGGCTGGAGCGCGAGCAGCTCACCGCCCGCTGAGCGCTGCTCAGTCCCCGGGCCGGATGAACTGGATCTCGGGCACGATGCAGGCCGGCGAGACCTTCAACAACATCCGGACGGCCTCGCCGATGTCGCCCGGGGTGATCATCTCCTCGGGCGGGATCTGGCCCTGGATGAACCCGCTCATCGGCGTGTCGACGAAGCCGGGGCAGAGCGCGGTCGACTTGATGCCCTCGCCCGACAGCTCCTTGTGCATGGCCTGGGTGAACGACACGACCGCGCCCTTGGTGGCCGAGTAGACCGACAGCCACGCCTCGCCGCGCTTGCCGGCGATCGACGCCGTGTTGACGACGAGCGCCGTGCCGTGCTCCTTCGCCGAGGCGCGCAGCAGGTCGACGGTCTCGCGGTAGAAGAGGATCAGCGACCGCAGGTTGACGCCGAGCTGCATGTCGAGCTTCTTGGTGTCGATCTCGGCGACCGGGGCGCCGATGCCGACGCCGGCGTTGTTGACCAGGACGTCGAGGCGCCCGTAGCGCTCGCGGTGGGCGGCGACCACGGCCTTGACGGCCTCCTCGTCGCCGAGCGGGCCGGCGACGTGCTCGACCGTGTACCCCTTGTCGATCAGCCCCTGCGCGGCCTGCTCGAGCTTCTCCGGGCGGCGGGCCGCTACGGTGAGCGCGTAGCCCTCCTCGCCGAGCACCTCCGCGATGGCCAGGCCGATGCCGCTGGAGGCACCCGTCACGATCGCTGCACGCTGCGCCATTGGACTACTCCTCATCTGCGCTTAACACGACACCGGCGCGCG
>DASYBY010000460.1:0-5165 GCA_036500525.1 Baekduia sp.
CGGCCTACGCCACGGCCGACGGCTTCGCCACCGGCTTCGTCCACGCGATCTGGGCCTGCGTGGCCCTCACCGCACTCGGGGCTGTCGTCGCTGCGGGCGCGTTGCGACTGCGGCCCGCATCGACGACGATCGCCGACCCCGCCATCGCCGTGCCGGCCGGCGAGTAGAGGCCGTGCCAGGCGTGGAACTGAGAGTAGAGCGGGAAGGGGTGGGCCGAGTCGATGGCCGGGCGGGCGTCGAGCCCCTGTCAGACCAAGGCGTACAACAGTGTGCCGGCGACCGCGGCGACGCTGTTGCGGGTCGAGACCGAGAGGAGGAGGGTTACCAGTCGTCGTGGACTCCCTGGCTACCTAGCGGACGATGATCTTGCCGTTCATGCCGGGGTGGATGGTGCAGTGGTACGTGAAGGTGCCGACCTTGGCGAACTTGAGGGTGTAGCGGCCGGTCTGCTGTGTCTTGCTGTGCTTGTTAGCGAACGTGACGTTGTGTGGTGTCGGGACGTCCTTCCACACCCACGTGACCGATGCGCCGCGGCTGATCTTGACGGTGGACTTGGTAAAGGAGATGTTCTTCAACGTCACCGTGGTGGTCTTGGCGGCGTGGGCGGTGGGGCCGGCCGCCACGGCGCCGGGTGAGCGAGGGATGGGACGCGGCGGCGAGCTGGATCGGCGCGCTCCAGGCGCACGTGCAGCTCGAGCGCGGCGACCTCACGGCCGCACGCGGCGCGCTGGCGCTCGCCGGCGCGTCGCCCCGGCGTCGCTGGACCACGTGATCGCCCGATCGGTGCGCGCGCGCTCTTGCCGACCGCGCGGCCGCCGAGGCGCTGGCCGACGCCGAGGCGGCCGGGCACCAGCTGGCCGAGGAGTTCGGCATCGACCACCCGGGCTTCCTGCCGTGGCGCTCGACCACGGTGGCGGTCGCGCTCGCGCTCGCGCTCGGCGAGCCGGATCGCGCCGCGCGTATGGGCCGCTCGACGGGCTCGCGCGCGTCCGGGAGAGCGGCGTGCCGCGGGCCGTCGGGCTCGCCCTGCGCACCGCCGCGAGCACCGCCGACGGCGAGCGGTCGCTGACGCAGCGACAGGAGGCGACGATCGCCGACAGCGGCGGTCCGCCGGCGAGCAGGAACGCGTGGGCGGTCGCGCTCAGCCGTTATGCCACGCGCGGCTCGCGGCCGGGGCCGCGCGCCACAGCACGAACGGCAGCGCGACGGCGGTGAGCGCCAGGGCGATCGCCGTGACGCACACCCGCAGCTCTTCGTGCGACGGCGAGCGCCGGTGCACCGCGGCGAGCGCCAGCAGCACGACGATCGCGGCCACGAGCGTCGGCAGCGCCAGCTGCGTCCAGCAAACGGTCTGCCGGACGCCGCCACTGCTGGGGCGGCCAGGAGTTCTGCGTGATGCGACGCTCCTGGCGGCCGCGCAGATCGTCGACCAGCTCCGGCCCGACGTGCCCAACCGGCAGACGTTCTCGGCCGGCATCGCCGCCTGGCAGCCGGGATCCTCTGCCGAGCAGCTCGTCGCCCAAGCCGACCTCACGCTCTACGACGCAAGGCGCCAGGGCCGCAACCGCGGCGACCGTCGAAGGGCAAGTGGTCGTGCATGCCGACCAGGTCGAACAGTTGGGCGATTTCGGCGGGCAGGTGAGGATCGAGTGCGAAGGACCACCCGTCGCGTCGTGCGCCGCGCGTGGCGGTGACGAGCAGGTTGAGCCCGGTGGAGTCCATGAACTCGACGCCCATCAGGTCGAGCACGACAGCGCGCTGCTGCGCGGCGAGCCGGGTGAGGGCCGCGTCGAGCTGCGGGCACGTGGAGAGGTCGAGCTCGCCGAACACGGCCACGACGGTCGCGCCGTCCGGTCGAGGGCGCTCGTGGATACGGAGGGCGCAGGGCGGAAGTGGGTCGGCCATGGACGAAGGCGAGGCTGATCGCTGGGTGCGACCGAGTTCCTCGGTCGATCGGCGCCTTGGCACCTCGTCCGACCTGTCGGTCCGCAGTTCTCCGTCCGCTGCGCGCCCGGTGACGAGTGCGCAATCCGTCCTGCTCCAACTCTACCGCCGGCTCAGTCGTCGTCGGCCGCCAGGCCGAGAGGTCGCCGTTCGGCCTGGGCGAAGCGGTCGCGGTCGGTGGCGTCGAGGAAGACCTCGGCGACGGCCGGGACGCGGTCGCGGATCGCGCGGTCGATGTCGGTGGAGATGTCCTCGACGTGCTCGGAGTCGATGCCGGCCTTCAGGTCGATGCGTGCGGCGACGAGCAGGTGGTCGGGGGCGAGCGCCATCGTCAGCAACTGCAGTACCTCATCGACCTCGGATCGCTCGGCGAGCACGGCCAGGATCTCGCGGCGCTCGTCAGGGGTCGCGGCCTGGCCGACGAGCAGCGAGCTCGCGTTGCGCGCCAGCGAGAGCGCGGCGAAGACGAGCATCGCGGCGACGATCAGCGCGGCGATGCCCTCCCAGGCGGCGTTGCCGGTCGCCTGGTGGAGCGCGACCCCGGCGATGGCCACGGCGTTGCCGCTGACGGCGGCGCTGTCCTCGAAGACGACCGTCTTGGTCGTCGGGTCGCGCGAGCGGCGGAGGTGGCCGCGCAGCGACACGCCGCCGGCCGCCGCCTCGCCACGCGTCTGGCGGACGGCCCGGACGAGCGACGTGCCCTCGGCCAGGATGCCGAAGCCGAGGATGACGTAGGCGATCCAGAACTTCGACTCCTGGTGGCGGCCGCCCCACAGCGAGTCGAGGCCTTGGTAGAGGCTGAAGCCGGCGCCCGCGACGAAGATGCCGATGGCGGCCACGAAGGCCCAGAGGAACCGCTCCTGGCCGTAGCCGAACGGATGCTCGTCGTCGGGTTCGCGGGTCGAGCGCGACAGGCTCGCGAGCAAGAACCCCTCGTTGGCGGTGTCGGCCACGGAGTGCGCGGCCTCCGCGAGTAGCGCGCTCGATCCCGAGACGATGCCGCCCGCGGCCTTGACCACCATGATCGCCGCGTTGGCGGCCAGCGCGATCAGCACCGTCCGGCGCGACTCGGCGTCCTGGCGTCGATGCGCATCGCTCATGGGGGGAGGGTGCCCGCTCAGCCGGGCGAGGGTGCGGCGACTTTGACGGGCTCGGATGCCGACCAGCGGCCCGGGGTAGGCCCGATGGATGCGTGCCCTCGTGCTCAACGGAACCCTCAAGCCTTCGCCTCAGACCTCGAACACCGGTGGCCTGGCCGCCTACGTCGGGCAGCAGTTGTCCGACCACGGGGCAGAGGTCGAGCAGGTGCGGGTGGTCGACCACGACGTCGCGCCCGGCGTCGTCTCGGAAGCGGTGCGGCCCGGCGATGGGTGGCCGGCGCTCCACGAGAAAGTGATCGCGGCCGACATCGTGGTCTTCGCGACCCCGACCTGGATGGGCCAGCCCAGCAGCGTGATCAAGCGGGTGATGGAGCGGCTCGACGCGCTGGTCTCCGAGACCCAGCACGACGGCACGCCCATCGCCTACAACAAGGTCTGCGGCGTGCTGGTGACCGGCAACGAGGACGGCGCGCACCACGTCATCGCCGAGCTCGCCCAGGCCGCGATCGACGTTGGCTTCACCTTCCCGGGTCAGGCGTGGACCTACTGGAACAAGGGTCCGGGTCCCGCGAAGGAGGAGTACCTGACCTCCGACGAGCAGGAGTGGACGCATCGGACCGGCGACGCGATGGCCCACGTGCTCGTCCACGCCGCCCGGGCACTGGCGGCGATGCCGATCCCCAAGCCGCCGAACGCGCCCTGAGCCCGGCACGGCGCCGCGCTACCTCGTGACGAACGAGATCCGCCCGCTGGTCTCGAGCACCGCGTAGCGGATGTCGTCGAGGGAGCCGATCTGCGCCTCGCGCGCCTCGGCGCTGAGCTCCTCCAGCGTGATCCGCTGACGATGCAGTGCCCGGACGCGGATGTCGCCGTCGGCGATCAGCACGATCGGCTCGCCTTCGAGCATGGGGCGCAGCCGGCGGAAGCGGAAGCTGAGCCAGGCGGTGGAGACGGTGAGGACCGCGAGCGTGGCGATGACGGTCGTGGTGCCGGTCAGCGAGTAGTCGCTCTGGGTCACGCCCTGCTGGACGAGGTCGCCGATGACGACGAGCAGGATGACGTCGAACGGCGCCATCGTGCTCAGCTCGCGCCGGCCGACCGCGCGGGTGACGATCAGGATGAGGAAGAAGACGAAGGCGGTGCGGAGGACGAGGTCCATGGGTCAGGGCAGGACGGTGATGGTCCGGTCGATGCGCGCGATGGGGGTCTCGGCATCGTCGAGCGCGAGGTCGTAGGAGCGGCGACCGACGTTGGTCGGATCGACCTGGAACTGCATGCGGATCGTCATGCGCCGGCCGGCGGCCAGCGCGGGGAAGGTGAGCAGGAGGTCATCGCCGCGGGCGACCTGGGACTCGGGGTCAGGCGAGATCGAGCTGACCTGCATGCCCTGGACCCATCCGTCGGCGAGCAGGAGCCGCGGGTGCTCCAGGGCCCGTCGCGCGACGACCTCGACGGTGCTCTGGAACAGCAGCCCACCGCGAACCGTCTTCGGCGCCCGCACCGCGAGGGTCGCCGCGTCGCCGGCGGCCAGCGTCCGGGTGGTGCGCTGGCCGAAGACGTCGATCAGCGCGAGGACGGAGACCAGGGCGAGGATCGTCATCGTCACGCGCCGCGCCCAGAGGCCGCGGCTCAGCGCGCGTGGCTCGGCGCCGTCGGCCAAGTGGCGGAACAGGGTGGTCATGGCTCAGCGGGGCTACCCGGTGAAGCGTGGGCCAAGCTCTTCGGCGAGGAACCGCAGGAAGCCTTCCTGGTCGTCGCCGATCTGGTTGACGTACACCTTGTCGTAGCCGGCGTCGAAGAACGCCTGGATGGCGGCGGCGTGCCGGTCGGGGTCAGGGCCGCAGGGGACGGCGTCGGCGACCATGGCCTCGGTGATCGGCTCGCATGCCGCCTCGTAGTGGGCGGGCATGGGCAGGACTTGGGCCAGCTCGCCGCCCAGCACCTCGTTGGGCCAGAGGCGGTGCACGGTCTTGACGCACGCCGCCTCGTCCGCGCCCCAGCAGATCTTCATTCCGGCGTGGGCCGGGCCGGTGCCGCCGGCGTCGCGGTAGGCCTGCAGCAGGTCGGGGTCGGGAGCGACGTTGATGTAGCCCTCCCCGATGCGCCCGGCGGTCGCGGCGG
>DASYBY010000461.1:0-3239 GCA_036500525.1 Baekduia sp.
GCTCATCTTCTTCGGCGACCAGCTCACGGAGTACGAGCACGTCGCCCAGATCGACAAGATCGTCACGGTGCGCGGGCGCGTCGGCAACGACGACCGCGGGCTGACGATCAAGGTCCAGGCCTGCGAGCTGTTCGAGCCGACGCAGCAGGAGGTCGACATCGCCCGCGCCGCCGCGGTGCAGGTCGCCAAGGGGCCCGAGGCCCTGACGATCATCCTCGACGCCGCACGGCTGCCCGCCTCGATCATCGAGGAGCTCAAGCACGTCTTCGGCAACCACACGGGGGAGGCCGACGTCGTCCTCGACGTCCAGACCTCCGCGGGACAGCGGACGCTCAAGCTGGGCTCGGACTTCCGCGTCGACCCGACGCCGTCGCTGCGCGCCGAGCTGGCGCGCATCCTCGGGCCCGAGGCGCTGGCCGCGCCGGCGGCCGCGACGGCCTGAGCGCGCGGCAGGCCGAGCGCGCCGCGCGCTGACCGCGCCGGGGCGCCCCAGCGCGCTCGGCGCGCCCGCGGGCCGACCGCGGGCCGAACGCGCAGCGTCCACTGATCGCACGCGACCCTTGAGCGATGCCCGGCGCGGCAGTACGCTCGCTGACCGATGCCAAGCCCGCCGCGTGCCCGCCGATCCAGCGCCCGCGGCTGGGCCGTGGCGTTGGCGATCGCCGCCGCGACCGCCCTCGCGCCGGCCGGGACCGCTGCCGGCGCCGACGAGCCCGCGGGCGCGACCTGCGCCGCGGCCAACCCGCAGCCGGTCGTGGTCCGCAACGCCGGCGACGGCCTGCCGACCCGGATCGCGATGATCTGCAGCGATCCGCAGGGCCGGCGGCTGAGCGGCTTCCTGCAGGCGCTCGGCGCGGCGCACGGCTCGGTGACGACCAGCGGCGACGGGCAGGTCGACTACGCGCCCCTCGCCGGCTACAGCGGCCCCGACTCCTTCGTCCTCACCCCGCAGCTCCACGACGGTGGCCAGGTCGCCGGCCCCTCGGTCACCGTCGACGTCACGGTCACGACCGCTCCCCGGCCCGGCCCGAACTGCTCGCTGTCACCCGAGGAGCAGGCGCGCGCGAGCGGCCCGCACACGATCGACCTCACCTGCCTCGGGGCCGACCACTACGAGATCCTGCGCTCCCCGCAGCACGGCACGATCGACGCCGGCACGCCGATCGGTGGATCGCTGCGGCTCACCTACGTCGCCGACGCCGCCTTCGCGGGCGCCGACGCGATCGTCTACCGCGGCATCTCCGCCGGTGGGGAGGCCTCCGACCCGGTCGCGATCCCGATCGCCGTCGCGCCCGCCTCCGAGTTCCGGCCGCCGAGCTGCATCTTCGGGCTCTTCCACGAGGTCGTCCACGGCAGCATCAGCGTGTGGAGCGGCTGCTACGCCACCGACGCCCCGCTCACCTTCACGCTCGCCGACGCCCCGGCCCACGGCAGCGTCGTGTGGCGCGGCGGCGCCCCCGGCGGCGAGTGGCTCTACACCGCCACGCCGGGCTACGCCGGCCCCGACCGCTGGACGGCCACCATCGACGACCACCACGGCTTCCACGGGCTGGCCGCCTACGACGTGACCGACGTCGTCGACGCCCCGGCCCCGACCCCGCTGCTGCCGCCCGCGATCCCGAAGAAGCCCCGCGTGGCCTCGGCCACCGATCGCGCGGCGCGGCTCCTCGGCGCGCCCGGCAAGCGCCTCAAGCTCTCGCTCGGCGCCGACGTCCAGGCCTTCGCCGCCCGCGGCGCGGTGGGCACCCACGCACCGCTCTTCGCGATCGTCTGCCGGCGCGCCTGCACCATCACCGGCGCCGCCGCGCTGCGCGCGCCCGACCGCCACCATCGCGGCCACGCGGCGGCCGTCACGCCACTGCGCACCCAGCGGCTGCGGCTGAAGGCCGGCGCTGCCGGCACGATCCGGCTGGCGCTGAGCGCCGCTCAGCGCCGGGCCGCGATGAGGGCCGCACGGCCCACGGTCGCCGCGACGCTCCGGGCCACGGTGGGGCACCGCGCGGCGCACGCGCGCCTCGGGTTCGCCCTCGCGCACTGAATCCAGAACCTGGACCTTCGGCGGGCGCGGTGGGGCAGTGATTTCCCCCGCGCGGGAAGCGACGAGCGGTACCGTCGCAAAGGCGGCCCCCGCTCTGTCGCTGGACCGGGGGCGGGGGCCGCTCTTGCTGCTTAGACGCTGGGCGCCTGTCCATCATCGTCTCCGTCACCGGCGCCCGTGAAACCAGGCCGGACGTCTAGGTTTCGCGACCGCCCGGCGGCCCGCCCGCCCTCAGCGGCCGCGGTGCTTGATCCCGCGCGCGCGCAGCTTCACGGCCAGCGCAAGCTCCTCCGGCGGCGTGCCCTTCTTGTCCGGTCCTGGCGTCTCGAGGATCACCGGCAGCCCGTCGAACCGCGGCTCCGACAGGAAGACCGCGCAGCCGTCCTCGCCGAGCTCGCCGAGGCCGATGTCGGCGTGGCGGTCCTTGTTGGACCCCAGCGCGCCCTGGGAGTCGTTGAGGTGCAGCGAGCCGAGGCGCTCCAACCCGACGACCGACGCGCAGTCGTCGAGCACGTGCATCAGCCCCTCCTCGGTCCGGATGTCGTAGCCCGACGCGTACAGGTGGCACGAGTCCAGGCACATGCCCAGCCGGTCGTCGCCGCCGGCGGCGTCGATCAGCCCGGCCAGCTCGTGGAACGACCGGCCCAGCGTGCCGCCGGCGCCCGCGGTGTTCTCCAGGTGCAGCGGGCAGTTCTCGCTCTCGGCCAGCGCCTCGCGGATGACCTTGCCCGCGCGCTTGATCGCCGGGGCGACCTCGCCGGTCAGCGCCGAGCCGGGGTGCAGGACGACCGACACGGCGCCCAGCGCGTCGCCGGCCTGTAGCGAGGCGATCAGCGACGTCAGCGTCTTGGCGCGGATGTCGGGATCCTCGGAGGCCGTGTTGAGCAGGTAGACGGCGTGGATCATCAGCGCGTCGACGTCGGTGTCGGCCATCGCGCTGCGGAAGTCGGCGACCTGCTCGTCGCTGTAGATCGTGGGCTTCCACGCGCGCGGGTTCTGATTGAAGATCTGGATCGCCCGGGCGCCGCGCTCCACACCGCGCCCGACGGCCTTGGCGGGGCCGCCGGCGGGCGAGACGTGGGTCCCGATCAGCATGCGCGAGGGGCGGGGAGGGGGGAAAGAGCCATGGATAGAGTCCTATCCAATGCGCGTCCGCTTCGCTCCCTCGCCCACCGGTGCCCTCCACGTCGGCGGTGCCCGT
>DASYBY010000462.1:0-1721 GCA_036500525.1 Baekduia sp.
GAGGAGCACGAGGCGGCAGGGTATCTTCACCTCGATGGTGCGCGATCCGCTCCACGACGGGCACGGGCGACGGATCTCCGATCTCCGGGTCTCCGTCACCGACCGCTGCAACTTCCGCTGCCAGTACTGCATGCCCGCCGAAGGCCTGCCCTGGCTGGAGCGTGCCGACGTGCTGTCGTTCGAGGAGATCGAGCGCCTGGTCACCCTGCTGGCCGAAATGGGCATCGAGGAGCTGCGCCTCACCGGCGGCGAGCCGCTCGTCCGCCGGGACTTCCCGAAGCTCGCCGCCCGCCTCACGCGCATCCCCGGCCTCGACGAGGTCAGCGTCACCACCAACGGCTTCCTCCTGGAGCGAGATGCGGCCGCCCTCGTCGCCGCCGGGATCGGCCGCTTCAACGTGTCGGTCGACTCGCTGCAGCGCGACCGCTTCTACGCCCAGACCCGCCGCGACGCGCTGCCCCGCGTCCTCGCCGGCCTCGAGCATCTCGCCACCTTCCCCGAGGCGCACCCGATCAAGATCAACGCGGTCGCGATCCGCGGCTTCACCGAGGACGAGGTGCTCCCCTTCGCGCGCTTCGCCCGCGAGCACCCCTACGAGGTGCGCTTCATCGAGTACATGCCGCTCGACGGCGACCGCGCGTGGAAGGCCGACCAGGTCCTCACCGGCGCCGAGATCCGCGCGGCGATCCACGCCGTGTACCCGCTCGCCCCCGCCGACCGCGCGCCCCACGCGACCGCGCGCGTGCACCGCTTCGCCGACGGCCACGGGCAGATCGGCTTCATCAACCCGGTCTCCGAGCCGTTCTGCGACGACTGCAACCGCATTCGCCTCACCGCCGACGGCCGCCTGCGCACCTGCCTGTTCAGCATCGGCGAGACGGACCTGCGCGCGCTCATGCGCGCCGGTGCGAGCGACGACGAGCTGGAGCAGACCATCCGCGACGCGGTGTGGGCCAAGGAGCTCAAGCACCACGTCAACGAGCCCGGCTTCGTTCAGCCGGCCAGGACGATGTCCGCCATCGGCGGTTGACGAACGAAGCCCAGGTTCGTGCAGCCCGCCCGGAGCATGTCCGCGATCGGCGGCTAAAGATCGCGCGGCATCGGCCGACCACCCGGGCGTGGAGGTGCTGCTGGAGCCCGATCAGCCCGTCGACGTCGTCCTCGACGGCGGCTGGCACCTGACGGCCCGCGTCGCCTCGGTCGCTCCCGCGCACGTCGACTTCGCCCCCGTCGACGCGCCGCTCGCCCTCCCCGGCCAGCTGCGCTGGTGCGGCGCGACGGTCTCGTGGCGCACGCGCATCGGCGCCGCCCACCGCCACGGCGTCCTCGTCCCGCTCCCCGAGGCCGGCGTGCTGCGGCTGCACCCGGTCGGCGATCCGGCCAAGGTCCAGCGCCGCCAGTTCGTCCGCGTGCCCGCGGAGCTGTCGACCGCCGTCATCGCCCCCGACAAGCGCCTCACCACCCGGACGCTCGACGTCAGCGTCGGCGGCATGCTCGTCGCCCCCGCCGACACGCTCGCCCTCGACGACACCGTGCGCTTCGCCCTCGACCTCGGCCCGCTGACGATCTCCGGCGACGGCACCGTCGTCCGCGGCAGCGCCGAGGGCACCCGCGGCATCCGCTTCTCCGATCTGCAGGGGCGCAGCGAACGCGCGCTCTCGCGCTACATCGCCCAGCGCCAGCGCGAGCTCATCGCCGGCGAGCGCGACGACGACTGAGCG
>DASYBY010000463.1:0-2932 GCA_036500525.1 Baekduia sp.
GTCGGCATCGGCATCTGGGCGTTGCTCACCCATCCGGAGCAGCGCGCGCAGGTCGCCGCCGACCCGGAGCTGTGGCCGCGCGTCACCGAGGAGGCGCTGCGCTGGATCTCGCCGCTGGCGATGTTCCCGCGCGAGGTCGCCAAGCCGGTGTCCTTCGGCGACACCGAGCTGGAGCCCGGTGCGCGCCTCGGCCTGGTCGTCGCCTCGGCCAACCGCGACGAGCGCCACTGGGACCGTCCGGACGAGTTCGACATCAACCGACCGAAGTCACGCAACGTCGCGTTCGGCGTCGGTCACCATTTCTGCCTCGGCGTGTGGATGTCGCGCCACGAGATCGGCGGCGCCGCGCTGCCCGCGCTCTTCGAGCGGATTCCCGATGTGCGACTCGACCTCGATCAGCCCCCGGAGATCCGCGGATGGGTGTTCCGCGGGCACACCCGGCTGCACGTCCGTTGGGATGCCGTCTAGCGTGTCGTTGACATTCCAGCGATAGTGTCCCCATGGCAGAGCCTCTCTCGAAACGTGGTCGTCCTGTGAGCAAGCGTGTCAAGGCGGACGCCAAGCCGGCTCCGGCCAACGGTGTGCGGGTGACCAAGCAGGAGCGCGTCTACCAGGCGATCCGCGAGCGGATCCTGAGCGGTGCGTACGGCCCCGGGTACCGCGTGGTCATCGACGCCCTCGCCGAGGAGTTCGAGATCAGCGCGCTGCCCGTCCGCGAGGCGATCCGCCGCCTGGAGGCCGAGGGCCTGGTCGTCTACCGGCCCAACGCCGGCGCCCAGGTGGCGCCCGCGGACCCGAGCGCGTTCGACGACGAGATGACGGTCCTGGCGCTGCTGGAGGGCTACGCCACGGCGCTGGCCGCACCGGAGCTGGGCAAGACGGGGATCAAGCGCCTGCGCGACGTCAACGCGAAGATGGTCGCGGCGGCCGAGCAGTTGGACTCCCTGGAGTTCGGCCGGCTCAATCAGGAGTTCCACACGATCATCTACGAGCACTGCGGCAACCCCGTGCTGATCACGATGCTCCGGGACTCGGCGCGGCGGCTGGACGCCATCCGGCGCACGGTCTTCGTGCAGATCCCCTATCGCGGCTCGCAGTCGGTCTCCGAGCACAACGAGCTCATCGACCTGATCGAGAAGGGCGCCACGGCCAACAAGATCGAGGCCAAGGCCCGCGAGCACAAGCTGCACACCGTCACGTCCTTCCAGGCGTGGCGCGAGAAGCAGAAGCGCTAGCGCCCCGATCCGCCCGGTCGGGGGAACAACAAGTTCCCCCGATCAAATATTGTTTGATATAGGATCCGTGCATGAGCACGATCCAGTCCGAGCGCGCGGGCGCGGTGCCTGTCCCCGACGTCGCCACCCAGCTCTTCATCGGCGGTCGGTGGCGCGACGCCGCCGACGGCGCGACCTTCACGGTCATCTCGCCGAGCACCGAGGAGCCGATCGCCGAGGTCGCCTCGGCCTCCGCGGCCGACGTCGACGCGGCGGTCAAGGCCGCCCGCGAGCAGTTCGACGGCGGCGCCTGGTCCCAGCTGACCGGCGCCGACCGCGGCAAGCTCCTCAACCGCCTCGCGGACCTCATCGAGCGCGACATCGAGATCCTCGCGACGCTCGAGGCCCACGACGTCGGCCGCCCGGCGTTCGAGCCGCGGATGGTCGACCTCCCGCACACGGTCGACGTCTTCCGGCACTTCGCCGGCTGGGCCGACAAGATCGAAGGGCGCTGGGTCACCCCGCAGCCGTTCATGGGCATGGTGCGCCAGGCCTACACCGTCCGCGAGCCGCTCGGCGTGATCGGCGCGATCACCGCCTGGAACGCCCCGACGATGATCGCCTCGTGGAAGCTCGCGCCGGCGCTGGCGGCGGGCAACACGGTGGTCTTGAAGCCGGCCGAGGACGCGTCGCTCTCGACGCTCTACCTCGCCCAGCTGATCGACGAGGCCGGCTTCCCGCCCGGCACCGTCAACGTCATCCCGGGCCTCGGCGCCACGGCCGGCGCCGCGCTGGTCCGCCACCCGGCGGTCGACAAGCTGAGCTTCACCGGCAGCCCCGAGGTCGGGCGCGAGATCGCGATCCAGGCCGCGGGCGACTTCCGCCGCGTCACGCTGGAGCTCGGCGGCAAGTCGCCGCAGATCGTGCTCGGCGACGCCAACCTGGAGCAGGTCATCCCCGGCCTGGCCATGGGCTTCCTCGCCAACCAGGGCGAGGTCTGCGCCGCCGGCACCCGGATCCTCGTCGAGCGGTCGCTCTACGACGACGTCGTCTCCGGCCTGGTCGCGGCGGCCCGCGGCGTGACGGTCGGCGATCCGTTCGCCGCCGACACGACGATGGGCGCGCTGATCAACGCCAAGCAGCTGGAGCGCGTCACCGGCTACATCGCCAAGGGCCAGGCGGACGGCGCCGAGCTCGTCGCCGGCGGCGGCCGCCCGGAGGGCAAGGGCTTCTTCGTCGAGCCGACGGTCTTCGCCGGCGGCGGCAACGCCCAGACCATCGCCCAAGAGGAGATCTTCGGCCCGGTCGGCCTCGTCCTCCCGTTCGACGCCGTCGACGAGGCCGTCGCCCTGGCCAACGACTCGCGCTACGGCCTGGCGGCCTACGTCTGGACCCAGAACCTGACCGAGGCCCACCGCCTCGCCTCCCGCATCAAGTCCGGCGGCGTGTGGATCAACGGCGGCGCGCCGCCGGATGCCCGCGTGCCGTGGGGCGGCCAGAAGTCCAGCGGCGTCGGGCGCGAGCTCGGCTACGCCGGCATCGAGGCCAACACCGAGGAGAAGACGGTCACCATCACGCTGTAGGCGTGGTGGCGCGGCCGGCGCCGGCGCTCACTGGGCGGTGAAGCCACCGTCCAGCGTGAGCACGGAGCCGGTCGCGAAGGTGGAGCGGTCGCCGGCGAGGAAGAGGATCGCGTCGGCGACCTCCTCGGCGCGGGC
>DASYBY010000464.1:0-6307 GCA_036500525.1 Baekduia sp.
ATGGCTCTCCTGGACGGCAAGAAGCTCCTGATCACCGGCGTGCTGACCGACCGCTCGATCGCGTACTCGGTCGCGCAGCGCGCGCAGGAGGAGGGGGCCGAGATCGTCCTGACGGGCTTCGGCCGCGCCCTGCGGCTGACCCAGCGCATGGCGCAGCGCCTGCCGCAGCCGCCGGACGTGCTGGAGCTCGACATCACCGACGAGGCCCAGCTGGCCGCCGTCGTCGCCGACCTGGACGAGCGCTGGGGCGTCGTGGACGGCGTCCTGCACGCCATCGCCTTCGTCCCGGGCGACGCGCTCGGCGGCCGCTTCCTGGAGGCCCCGGTCGCCTCGGCCACGAGCGCCTTCGAGATCAGCGCGTTCTCCTTCAAGTCGCTCGCCGCCGCGTTCGCGCCGCTGCTGGAGCGTGCCGAGCACGGCGGCTCGGTCATCGGGCTGGACTTCGACGCCACCAAGGCGTGGCCGATCTACGACTGGGCGGGCGTGTCGAAGGCCGCGCTGGAGGCCGTTAACCGCTACCTCGCCCAGTACCTCGGGCCGCGCGGGATCCGCACCAACCTGATCTCCGCCGGGCCGCTGAACACCATGGCGGCCGGGGCGATCGAGGGCTTCGACGGGCTCGCCAAGGCGTGGGAGCAGGGCGCGCCGCTGGGCTGGGACCTGAGCGATCCGGGCCCCGTCGCCGACGCGTGCCTGTTCCTGTTCTCGTCCTGGTCAAGGGCCATCAGCGGTGAGATCCTGCATGTGGACGGAGGATTCCACGCACTCGGCGTGCCCGGCATGTCGGCCGCGGCCGCGATGGCGCCGGCCACCGAGTCCTAGCCGCCGCGTCGCACCGGCTCCCGGTGCGACGGGGCGTGCGTGCCGCCGCGCACTCTGCGAAAATACTCACCGGTGCGTCGCATCCGTGACTTCATGCCCGCCACGCTCAGCGTCGGCGTGCGTCCGATGGCCGCGATCGTCGCGGCCACGTCCAACGACGTCGCCTGGCTGCTCCCGCGCGATCCGCACGACGCCACGCCGGCCCTGCTGCCGCGGCCCGCGCAGATCTCGTTCAACCACCAGGGCCACCTGGTGGTCTTGCATGGGCAAGCGGAGCGCGCTCCCCAGGGAACCGTCGCGTTCCGTGCCAACCGCGAGGGTCGCGTCGACAACCTGCGCGCCTCGCCGCGGCTCGACGTCGAGCTGCCCGTCCAGATCAGCACCGGCGGCGCGACGCGCCCGGCCAAGACCATCAACCTGTCGGCCGGTGGCGCGCTGCTGGCCGGCTCGGGGTACGGCGCCGCCGACGCGGCCATCGAGGTCTCGATCACGCTGCCGCGCGACACCGTCGTCCAGGCCCGGGGCCTGATCGTCCGCGTCCACTACGCCGGGACCGGCCTGCGCTTCACCGAGATCGACCCCTCCGCCGTCGAGCACATCGACTCGATGGTGCTGGCGATCCGCGCCCAGCTCGCCCGCCGCTTCGCCGACAAGGCCGCGCGCGACGAGGCGGCGCGGGCCGGACGGGCCTAGGGCGGCCCTCAGTCGGTCGGCGGCGGCTCGGCCGGCTTGGAGTACACCGCGCGCCACCACAGCTCGGCGAGCACGCGGATCGACTGGTGCGCGTCGCCGCCGCCCTGGATCAGCTCGAGCGTCACGTGGCGCTCGACCATCGCCAGCAGGGCCTGGGCGGCCAGGCGCGGCGGGATGTCGGACGGGGCGATGCCGCGGGCCTGGTCGCGCGCGATGCGCGCCGTCGCGCCCACGACGAAGCGCACGACGTAGGGCGCCCACTGCGGCGGCAGGCGGTCCTCCTCGCCGGAGAGCATCGCCGCCAGCGTCAGGACGTGCGCGTCGCGGTCGATGACCTTCACGGTCCGCGCCAGGCCGCGGCGCAGCTCCGCGCGCGGGTCGCCGCTGCCGTCGAGGTAGGGCGACGCCGCCTCGTACATGTCCAGGAACGCGCGCGAGATCAGGCGATCGATCAGCGCGCGCTTGTTGGGGAAGTAGAAGTACAGCGCGGTACGGCTGGTGAACGCGCGGCGGGCGATGACGTCCATCGTCAGCCGGCGGTACTCCGTGTCGGCGAGCGCGTCGCGTGCCGCGTCGAGGATGGCCTCCTCGGTCGCGTTGCGCGACTCGTTGATCAGCGGCTCGCCGTCTGACGTCACGCGGTGCCGGCGAGATCGAGGACGTGGGCGATCCGATCGCGCGTCTCCGACGGCGCGATCACCTCGTCCACGAACCCCGCAGCGGCGGCGATCCGCACCGGCAGGTGCTCGGCCTCGTAGGCCTCGGCGAGCAGCGCGGCGTCGGCGCCGGCCTCGATCTCCCGGCGGCGCACGAGCTCGACGGCCTGCCGGGCGCCCATGACGCCGATCCTGGCGTTGGGCCAGGCAAGGGTCAGGGTGGCACCAAGGTCGCGGGAGTTCATGACGATGTGCGCTCCACCATACGCCTGCCGCAGCGTCACGGTCACGCGGGGCACCGTCGCCCGGCCGAAGGCGCGCAGCAGCGATGCGCCGTGGCGCAGCACGCCGGCCTGCTCCTGCGTCGCGCCCGGGAGGAACCCGGGCGTGTCGGCCAGCACGACCAGCGGGATGCCGAAGCGGTCGCACATGTCGACGAACCACGCGCCCTTCTCGGCGGCGTCGGCGTCGAGGCAGCCACCGAGGTAGCGCGCCTGGTTGGCGATGACGCCGACCGCGCGGCCCTCGATGCGGCCGAAGGCGACCGTCAGGTTGCGCGCCCACTTGGGCGCCAGCTCCAGCAGCGTCTCGCGGTCCAGGATCGCGGCGGCGACGTCGCGGACGTCGTAGACCTGGCGGTCCGACGCGGGCAGCGGGTCGCTCGGATCGCCGCCGGGGGCGTCGACCGGCGGGACCAGCGGCGTGCCCTTGCCGAGCGTGTCGGGCAGGAAGGTCAGCAGCTCGCGGACGAGCTCGGCGGCGTGGACGTCGTCGCGGGCGACCATGTGCGACACGCCGTTGGCGCCGTGGACCTTCGGGCCGCCGAGGTCGGAGGCGGAGATCTGCTCGCGCGTGACGCGCTCGATGATCTTCGGACCCGTGAGGAACATGACCGCCTCCTGGGTCATGACCACGAAGTCGCCCAGCGCGGGCGAGTAGGCGGCGCCGCCGGCGCACGGGCCGGACACGACGCTGATCATCGGGACCTTGGCCAGGGCCTGCGCGCGGAAGATCGACGCGTAGGCGGTGAGCGCGGCCACGCCCTCCTGCAGCCGGGCGCCGCCCGAGTGCGGGAAGCCGACGACCGGCACGCCCATCGCGTCGGCGCGCTGGATCGTGCGGGCGATCGTCTCGCCGCCGGCCGAGCCGAGCGAGCCGCCCTTGAACGACCCGTCCTGAGCCCAGGCGCACACGGCACGGCCCTGGACGCGCCCGCTGCCCGACAACACGCCGTCGCCGACCGCGGAGCGGAGGGGACGGAACGTGCCGGCGTCGAACAGCAGCTCGAGGCGGGCTCGCGCGGCGAGCTGCTCGGGAAGGACGTCGAAGACCGCGCTCATGAGATTCAGGCCGCCTGGAGGACGAGGGTTGCGTTCTGGCCGCCGAAGGCAAACGAGTTGCTCATGGCGACCTTGAGGTCGGGCGCTTCACGCGGAGCGCCGGCGATGTGATCGGCCTCGCACTCGGGGTCGACGTCTTCGAGCCCGAGCGTGGGGGGCAGCGCGCCGCGGACGAGCGCCTCGACGCACGCGAGCGCCTCGATCGCGCCGGCCGCGCCGAGCGTGTGCCCGACGGCGCCCTTGCAGGACGAGACGGGCGGGCCGTCGTTGCCGAGCACCTTGCGCAGCGCGAAGGCCTCGACGCGGTCGTTGATCGCCGTGCTCGTGCCGTGCGCGTTGACGTAGCCGACGTCGGAGGGCGACAGGTCGGCGTCGCGCAGCGCGGCCTCCATGGCCTCGATCGCGCCGCGGCCGTTGGACTCGGGCTGGGTGATGTGGAACGCGTCGTTGGACGCGCCGTAGCCGGCGATGCGGGCGAAGATCTTCGCGCCGCGGGCGCGGGCGTGCTCCTCGCGCTCCAGCACGAGGACGCCGGCGCCCTCGCCCATGACGAAGCCGTCGCGCCGCGAGTCGAACGGGCGCGACACGCCCTCGCGCGACAGCGCGCCCATCTTGCGGAAGGCCGCGATGCACAGGCCGACGAGCGCCGCCTCGGTGCCGCCGGCGACCATCGCGTCGGCCTCGCCGCGGGCGATCATCCGCGCGGCCTCGCCGATCGAGTGCGCGCCCGTCGAGCACGCCGACGCGATCGAGAAGCCCGGGCCGTGCAGGCCGAGGCGCATCGCGATCTGGCCGGCGGCGGCGTTGGGCATCATCATCGGGACGAAGAGGGGGGAGACCGCGCGGTCGCCCTCCTCCAGCCACGTCTGGCACTCGCGCTGCAGCGTCGTGAGGCCGCCTACGCCGGTGCCGACGATGACGCCGACGCGCCGCGGGTCGATCCCGCCGAGCAGCCCGGCCTCGGCGGCCGCCTGGTCGGCGGCGCCGACGGCGAGCTGCGTGAACCGGTCGGTCCGCCGCGCCTCCTTCGGCGTCATCACCGTCTCCGCGTCGAAGTCGGCGCAGGGGGCGATGCCGTCCTCGGTGATCCCGCCGCGCATGCCGAGCAGCGAGTCGAAGAAGTCGCCGGCGCCGATGCCGACCGACGAGACCACGCCTCGCCCGGTGATGACGATGTTGTCCATCTACGCGGTTGACCGCATGACGCGGCTCTCGTCTGTGGTCCGGTGTTCGGTCGTCATGCGGCGGCGCCCTGGAGGCGCTCGACGAGCGTGATCGCGTCGCCGACCGACGCGATGCCCTTGAGATCCGGATCGGCGATCTGGACGTCGAAGCGGTCTTCGAGCGCCTTGACGAGCTCGACGAGGTCGAGCGAGTCGACGTCGAGCTGCTCCCACGTGGTGTCGGGCTGCGCGGTCTCGGCGTCGGGGACCTTGATCTCGGTCAGCTCGGCGCGGATCGCTTCGAGGATTTCCTGCTGGCTTGCCATGGTGGTGTCGTTCTCCTGTAGTTCTGGTTCTTGGTCAGGCACCGAGGCCGCCGTCGACGGCCAGGGTGGCTCCATTGATGTAGGCCGCCTCGTCGCTGACGAGGAAGCTCACCGCCGCGGCCACTTCTTCGGGACGGCCGATGCGGGCTGCGGGAATCGCTGCGGCCAGCTCCTTGGCGGGCAGCTCAGCGGTCATGTCGGTCTCGATGAAGCCGGGCGTCACCGCGTTGGCGGTGATGTTGCGCTTGCCCATCTCCTTCGCCACGACTCGCGTGAATCCTAGGAGACCCGCCTTGGAGGCCGCGTAGTTGGCCTGGCCGGAGTTGGCGCGCTCGGCGACGATCGAGGACACGTTGACGATGCGGCCCCAGCGGGCCTTGAGCATGTCCTCGAGGCCGCGCTTGGTGCAGTTGAAGGCGCCGCCCAAGTTGGTGTCGATGACGCGCGCCCAGTCGTCGTCCGGCATCCGGATCGCCAGGCCGTCGGCGGTGACGCCGGCGTTGTTGACCAGGATGAGCACGGGACCGAAGCGCTCGCGGACCTCGTCGAAGGCCGCCTGGACCGACGCGGGATCGCTGACGTCGGCCTGGACGTCGCCGCCGCTGCGGCCGAGGGTCGCGACCTTGTAGCCGTCGGCCTTCAGGCGATCGGCGATCGAGGCGCCGATGCCGCGGGTGCCGCCGGTGACGAGCGCGACCGCTCCCTCAGGCGCAGACATACTGGCGCTCCTTCCAGCTGACGATGCCCGCGCCCCAGACGAACCCGGCGCCGAAGGCGGCGAGAGCGACGGTGGCGCCGGGCTGCAGGAGCCCGTCGTGCTCGGCCTGCGCCAGCGCCAGCGGGATCGAGGCCGACGACGTGTTGGCGACGCGGTCGACGTTGATCGCGACCTTCTCGTGTGGCACGCCCAGCTCGGAGGCCGCGGCCTCGAGGATGCGCGAGTTGGCCTGGTGGGCGACGAAGAGGTCGAGGTCCGAAGTGGCGAGGCCGGTGGCCTCCAGGGCGGCGGTGGTCGCCTCGACCATCCGCGCGACCGCGTGGCGGTAGACCTCGCGGCCCTCCATCCGCAGCTTGCGGTCGTCGTTGTCGGCGTAGAGGAGGTCGCCCTGCTCGGGATCGCAGCCGAGGACGAAGCGCGAGACGCCGCGGTCCAGCTCGCCGGCCGCGACGACCACGGCGCCGGCGCCGTCGCCGAAGAGGACGGCGGTGCCGCGGTCCTCGGTGTCGGTCAGGCGGCTGAGCGCCTCGGCGCCGCAGACCAGGACGACGCTCGCGCGGCCGGTCTCGATCAGCGCGGCGGCCTGGTC
>DASYBY010000465.1:0-4893 GCA_036500525.1 Baekduia sp.
CCGACGGTCGCCCCGATCGAGTCGAGCGTCAGCGACGTGCCGATCCACGCCACCAGCCCGCCGACGACGACCAGCACGGCGGAGAGGATGGCGAGGCGCTTGGGCGGTGACATCGACACGATGATGACCGGTGCGAGAGCGGGACGCCATCGGCGGGTAGCGTCCGGGACGTGACCGACGCCGCGCTTGACCAGGCTCTGGACCGGATGCGCGCCGACGGCGCCGCGCCGCCCGTGCTCGCGGCGTTCGCGCGGCGCTTCGCCCAGCTGCACGATCCCGACGCCGGCCTGCTCCCCGGCGACACCCTGCAGCCCGTCGAGGACGTCCCGGCCATCGACGAGCTCGACGGTCGCGCCGGCGCGGCGATCCTCGACCGCCTCGCGGTCATCCGGCTCAACGGCGGCCTCGGGACGAGCATGGGCCTGCGCGCGCCGAAGTCGCTGATCGAGGTCAAGCCCGACCACACGTTCCTCGACGTGATCGCCGCCCAGATCCGCGCGCTGCGCGAGCGCCACGGCGCCCGGCTGCCGCTCGTCCTGCTCGACTCCTTCTCCACGCGCGAGGCCACGCTGGCCGCGCTCGCGCAGCGCCACCCCGACCTCACCGCCGACGTCCCGCTCGACTTCCTGCAGAGCCGCGAGCCCAAGCTCCGGGCCGATACGCTCGCGCCCGTCGACTGGCCGGCCGACCGCGCGCTGGAGTGGTGCCCGCCCGGCCACGGCGACCTGTACGTGTCGCTCGCCGCGTCGGGGATGCTCGCCGCGCTGCGCACCGGCGGCTACGACTGGGCCTTCGTGAGCAACAGCGACAACTTGGGAGCGGAGGTCGAGCCGCGCATCCCGGCGTGGGCCGACGCACAGGGCGTCCCGTTCGTCATGGAGGTCGTCCGCGGGACCGCCGCCGACCGCAAGGGCGGGCACATCGCGCGGCGCGACGGGCGCCTCGTCCTGCGCGAGACCGCCCAGACGCCACCGGGCGACGCGTCGTTCACCGACGTCGAGCGCTGGCGCTTCTACAACACCAACAACCTCTGGATCGACCTGCGGGCGCTGGAGCGGCTGATGGACGCCGAGCCCGGCGGCCCCGCGCTGCCGCTGATCGTCAACCGCAAGACGGTCGACCCGAGCGACGCGTCGACCCCGGAAGTGTTGCAACTCGAGACCGCCATGGGCGCGGCGATCGGGGCCGTCGAGGGCGCGCGGGCCGTGCTCGTCCCGCGCGCGCGGTTCGCGCCGGTGAAGACGACCGACGACCTGCTCGTCGTCCGCTCCGACGCCTACACCTTGGACGGCGAGGGCCATCTCTCCCCCGCGTTCGACGGCGAGCCGCCGGTGGTCGCGCTCGACCCCGAGTTCTACCGCCAACTCCCGGGGATGGAGGAGCGGTTCCCGGGCGGGGCGCCGTCGCTGCGGGGCGCCCGCGGGCTCACCGTGCGTGGCGACGTGACGTTCGGCGCCGGGGTCACGGTGCGCGGCGAGGTGACCGTCGACGGCCCCGCGCGCATCCCCGACGGTGCGATCCTCCAGCCATGAGCGGCCCGGACCGCGTGGTCGCCTTCGGGCCCGGCCGCGTCAACCTGATCGGCGAGCACACCGACTACAACGGCGGGCTCAGCCTCCCCTTCGCGATCGCCGAGGGCGTGACCGTGACGGCGACCGCGACCGGCGGGATCGACATGGTGGCCATCGCCCAGGATCTCGGCGAGGACGAGACGTTCGCGCTCGGCGCGCCGTCCCGCGACGCCGAGGGCTGGCGCGCGTTCGTTCATGGCGGGGTCGGCGAGCTGCAGGCCGCCGGCCACGCGCTGCGCGCCGCCCGGCTGGAGATCACGGGCGACCTCGCGCGTGGGTCGGGCCTGTCGTCGTCCGCCGCGCTGGAGGTCGCGCTGTGCCTGGCGCTGCTCGGGCTCGCCGGCGACGACGATCCCGACCGCCGCGCCCTCGCGCGCCTGTGCTCGCGCGTGGAGAACGACTGGGTCGGCGCCCAGACCGGCCTTCTGGACCAGACCGCCGTGCTGCTGTCCGAGCCCGGCCATGCGCTGCGGATCGACTTCGCGACGATGGCCACCACGTCGGTTCCGCTCGACCTCGGCGATTGGCGCCTCGTCACCGTGGACTCGGGCGAGACGCACTCACTGGCGACCGGCGGCTACAACGAGCGCCGCGCCGAGTGCGCCGAGGCCGCCCGCCGGCTCGGGGTCGCGACGCTCAGCGAGGCGACGCCCGACGGTGCCGCGGAACTCCCCCAGCCGCTGGACCGGCGGACACGCCACGTCCTGGAGGAGAACGCCCGGGTGGACGCGACCGTCACCGCGCTGCGCGACGGCGATCTCGCCGAGGTCGGCCACCTGCTCGACGCGTCCCACGCGAGCCTGCGCGACCTCTACGACTCCTCGACCCCCGCGGTCGAGCGCACGGTCGCGGGCATCCTCGACGCCGGCGCCGCCGGCGCGCGCATGGTCGGCGGCGGCTTCGGCGGCCACGTCCTCGCGCTCCTGCCACCCGAGGTCACCCCGCCTGCGGGCGCGATCGTTGTCACGCCGGGGGCCGGCGCGCGGTTGGTGAAGGACTAGCTCCGACTCCGGCGCGAGGAACGGCCCCAGGAGGGCCACGGGTCGCGTCGCAGACCGAGGACTAGCTCTTGATCGGGACCAGGTGGTACTCGATGCGCATCCCCAGCGTCGCGGCGTAGCGCTCGACCGTGGAGAGCTTGGTGTCCGTCCCGGCCGACTCCAGCCGCGCGATCGTGGACTGCGAGGTAGCCATCGCCGCGGCGACGCTGGCCTGGCTCATGGCCTGCCGCTCGCGCTCGGCGTTCAGCTTCGCGAGAAGGTCGCGACGCTCGATCAGGGCCTGGAGCTTGACCGGGAAGTCGGGGTCGAGCGCCGTCTCCTCAGCGATCAGCTCGTCCAGGAAATCGGGGCCCTCGTCGTCCTCGAACTCGGGGTCGTGCGGCATGGGGGCGACGCTAGCATCGCGGATCTGTGATCTCAAGGATGAGATAATCACCGTCCTCCATCTCCCCGCGCACGCCAGTCGGTCAGCCGTCGCCCGGCCAGCTCGATCTCACGCCGCGGTGTCCGTTGGGTCTTCTTCTGAAAGGCGCTCAACGCCAGCAGGACCTGCCCGCGGCGCCCCTCCCGCGCGAAGAGCACGCGGTAGATGCTGCCGTCGCCCTTCGCCCGCACCTCGTAGATGTCCCCGCGCAAGTGGCGAGCCGCCAGGACGCCATCGCGTTGGACCGCCGCCATCTCGGCCAGCACCGCCGACCGATCCGCCCTCGTCAGCCCCGCCAAGAACTCCCGAAGCGGGTTGCTCCCCGACGCCGTCGTGTACTCGCGCCAGCGGTGGCGTACCGCGCGTGCAGGGTGATCGGGAGCCACGCACCGAGGCTCCCGGGCGCCGCGTTACACGGGACCCCGCGATCGTTACGATTCCGCGCCGTCTTCGCCTCGCTCCGCCTCCGCCAGCTCCCGCCCCAGCGGGCGCAGCAGCGCCCACGCCACGAAGAACGCCCCGAGGGCGAGCATGCCGAGGCCGGCGATCAGGTTGATGTGGACGCCGGCGGCCTTGGCGATCTCGGCGTCGGAGTCGCCGAGGCCGACAATGGTCAGGATGGCCCCGTAGAGCAGGAACAACCCGCCGATGATGCGCCGGAGGTCGAAGAGGTTCGCCGCCTGCGCCTCGCGGCTCCCGATGCCCTCCTCGCTGCCGCCGCCCTGGTCAACATCCTCTGCGCTCATGGTCTCCGTCTCCTAGAAGAAGATGATGGTCAGGACGAGGCCGAGGCCGATCGCGCCGGCGCCCAGCAGCGTCGGCGACTCCCACCACTTGGCCTTGGCGGCCACCGCGTCAGGCTTGTTGACCATCCCCCACACCAGCCCCTGCAACTCCTCGACCGGCTTGGGCTTGGTGAAGAGCGTCACGCCGACGGTCACCACCGCGTCGATCACGAACGCCGCGCCCGCGCCCCAGAACGACTCGTCCAGGTCGGAGCCGAAGGTGAACAACCCGGCCCACTTGTACCCCACGTAGGTCACCAGCGCCGCGACCGTGCCGGCCACCAGCCCCCACAGCCCCGCCGCCGGCGTCATCCGCTTCCAGAACATCCCGATGATGAACGTGGCGAACAGCGGCGCGTTGAAGATGGAGAACAACGCCTGCAGGTAGTTCATGAGGTTCTGGTAGCCCGACGCGATCAGCGCCGTCCCGATCGCCACCACGATCCCGCCGATCGTCACGTAGCGACCAACCCGGATGTAGAACTGGTCGTCGCGATCGCGCGCCAGGTAGGGCTGGACGATGTCGGTCGTCACCACCGTGTTGAACGCGCTGACGTTCGCCGCGACCCCCGCCATGAACGAGGCCATCAGCCCGGTCAGCGCGATCCCGAGCATGCCGTTGGGCAGGTACTCGTTCATCAGCAGCGGGATCGCGTTGTTGTACGCCAGGTTCGCGTCGCCGCCGCCGAGGTTCGGGATCTTCCACAGCGCGATCATGCCCGGGATCACCACGACCGCCGGGATCAGCAGCTTCGGGTAGGCGCCGATCAGCGGCGTGCGCTGCCCGGCCGACAGGCTCTTGGCCGACAGCGCCCGCTGCACCTCGGCGAAGTTCGTCGTCCAGTACCCGAAGGACAGGACGAACCCGAGGCCGAAGACGATGCCGATCCACGTCGCGCCGATGGGGTTCGTCACGTGGCCAGGATCGGTGCCCTGCAGCGCGTGCAGCCCCGCCTCGCCGAGCTTGCTGTCGCGGATGTGGTGCTTCAGCCCGCCCCAGCCGCCCGCGTCGTGCAGGCCGACGATCGTCAGCGGGATCAGCGCCGCCATGATCACGAAGAACTGCAACACCTCGTTGTAGATCGCCGACGACAGGCCGCCGAGCGTGATGT
>DASYBY010000466.1:0-9746 GCA_036500525.1 Baekduia sp.
CTCGATCAGGCTCACCGTCTCTTGGGCCTCGGCCTCCCGGAGATCCACGATGACGACCTGGAAGCCGTCCGTGGCGAGCCCCGCCGCGATGGCCCGGCCGATGCCGCGGCCTCCGCCGGTGACCAGGGCCGTGCGCGCCGTTGCGTCTGCGCCGTTTTCGCTCATGGCCGGACTGTATCAGTCTCTGTTAACGATCGTTACTGCCTCTCCTTGCTCTCACAGCCCTGTAGGACACGGTGGGTAGCAGGAGACGTGAACGCTCGTTTATAGTCGTCGCATGAGGGTCGAGCTGACAGACGAGCAGGAGTTCCTCCTCGACGCGGTCGCCGGCGTGGTCGCCCGTGACGCGGCGCCGGCGGCGGTGCGCGCCTGGGCCGAGGCGCGGTCGACCGCCGAGGCCGACACGCTGGCGGTCCGCCAGGGGTGGACGGGCATCGGGGTCGACGACGAGCACGGCGGTCAGGGCGGCGGCGTGGTCGAGCTGGCCGTGCTCGGCGAGCAGCTGGGCCGTGGCGCGGTGCCGTGGGACCGCACGCTCGCCGCGTGCCTCGCGGCACCGCTGCTGATCGCGACCGGCGACGCCGCCTCGCTCGCGCTCGCCGCGGCGGCCGCCGAGGGCACGACCGCCGTCGCCCTGGCGCTCGACGGTCGTTCCCCGCTCGTCGCCCCCGCGCCGACCGAGGTCGTCGGCGGGCGCGCGTCAGGCACCCTGCGCCACGTGCTCGCCGGCGCCCAGGCCGCCGAGCTGGTCCTGCCGGTCGCCGGCACCGGCGGCGAGGTCCTGTTGTACGCGATCAGCACGGACGCCCCCGGGGTCTCCGTCCGGCCGCGCGCGCTCGTGGACGCCACCCGGTCGCTCGCCGACGTCGAGCTGTGGAACGCCGAGGCCCGCCCGCTCGGCGCGGTTCCCAGCGCCGCACTAGCCCGGACCGGGCGCGCCGCCGCCGTCGCCGTCGCCGCCGACGCGCTCGGCGCCGCGGGCCGACTCCTGGACCTGACCGTGCAGTACGTCAAGGAGCGCCAGCAGTTCGGCGTCCCGGTCGGATCCTTCCAGGCGGTCAAGCACGGCGCCGCCCAGATGCTGGTGGACGTCGAGGGCGCCCGCGCCGCCGTCCACTACGGCGCGTGGGCCGTCGACGCCGACGCGCAGGACGCCGGGGCGCACGCGGCCGTCGCCAAGTCGCAGGCCTGCTCGGCCGCCGTGCGCGTCGCCGACAAGGCCCTGTTCCTGCACGGCGCGGTCGGCTACACCTGGGAACACGACCTGCAGTTCCCCTTCAAGCGGACCAAGAGCGACAACCTGCTCTTCGGCTCGCCCGACGCGCATCGCGATCTGCTCGCCACCGAGCTGCTGGCCGCGCGCGCCCCGGCCAGTCTGGCGCGGTGAACGCGGTCGCGCTGACCGCGTTCGGCGGACCGGAGGGGCTGCGCTTCGGCGAGCGCCCCGATCCGGTGGCGCCGCCCGGCTGGGTGGTCGTCGAGCTGCGCGCCGCCGCCCTCAACTGGCACGACGTGCTCGTGCGGGAGGGCCGGTATGACGTCGCGCTGCCCCGGATCCCGGGCGCCGATGGCGCCGGGGTGCGCCGCGACACCGGCGAGGCGGTCGTGATCCTCCCGTCGCTGCGCTGGGGCGCCGACGACCGGTTCCCCGCGCCGGAGTTCGAGATCCTCGGCGACCACACCGACGGCACCTACGCGGAGCTGGTCGCCGTACCCGAAGGCAACGTGTACGCCAAGCCGTCGGGCTGGTCGTGGGCCGAGGCGGCCGCGCTCCCGCTCGCGGGCCTGACCGCCTTCCGCGCGCTCTTCGCCCGCGGCGGCCTGCGGGCCGGCGAGACCGTGCTGATCCTCGGCGCGGGCTCGGGCGTGTCGACGATGGCGATCGCCCTGGCCACGCTGGCGGGCGCACGCGTCCTGGTGACGTCGTCCTCGGCGGACAAGGTCGAGCGCGCGTGCGAGCTCGGCGCGGCCGGCGGCGTCCTCTACACCGAGGCCGACTGGGTCGCCCAGGCGCGCGCGCTGGCGGGCACGGGCGGCATCGACCTCGTCATCGACTCCGTCGGCGCGACCTGGCCGGACGGCCTCGCGGTCCTCAACGGCGGCGGCCGGCTCGTCTCGTTCGGCGCGACCGCCGGCGATCAGGCCACGGTCGCGGTGCGGCCCTTCTACTTCGGCCAGCACACGATCCTGGGCACGACGATGGGCTCGCCGCGCGACTTCGCCGGCCTGCTCGCGCTGGTGGCCGCCCACCCGTCGTGGCGCCCGGTCGTGCACGGCACGCGACCGCTGGACGCGGCCGCCGCGGCCCAGGCCGAGCTCGCGCGCCGCGAGCACTTCGGCAAGTTGGTGCTGTCGATCGGCTAGCCGCCGGCGCCGGCGCCGAATCGCTCGCGCAGCTTGTACTTCAACACCTTCCCGCCGACCGTCTCGGGCAGCGCGTCGACCTCGAAGACCAGCTTCGGCGTCTCGTAGCCGGCCAGGCGCTCCCGGCAGAACGCCTTGAGCTCCTCGTGGTCCAGCGCCGCGCCCGCGCGCGGGATCACGACCGCCGCGACCAGCTCGCCCCACTGCGGATCCGGGACGCCGATGACCGCGACGCGCTCGACGCCGGGGTGCTGGAGCACGGCGCCCTCGACGCGCTGGCTGGAGACGTTCTCGCCACCGGACTTCACCACGTCCTTGTAACGATCGACCATGATCTGCTGGCCGTCGGGCTCGTAGAGGCAGCTGTCGCCGGAGTGGAACCACCCGCCGGCGAACGCGGCCCGCGTGGCGGCCTCGTCCTTGTAGTAGCCGGCCGTCAGCGCGGGACCGCGGAAGACCGCCTCGCCGGGCACGCCGGGCCGGTCGCGCAGGTCGTTCCCGGCGTCGTCGACGATCGTGGCGGCGATCACCGGCGTCGGCGCGCCGACGTGGTTGACCGTCCCGCGCGACGACGCGACCTTCTCGGGCCACTCGTCGGCCCAGAAGCGGAACGAGGACATGGCCTCGGTCTGGCCGAACACCTCGACGAGCCCGAGGTCTGCTCCGGCGAGCGCCCGCAGCCGGGCGACGAGATCCGGGTGCATGGTCGCCCACGAGTACAGCGCGACGGTCAGGCTCGTCAGGTCGCTCGTCGGGTCGGCCTCGGCCGCGTCGGCCACCCCGCTCAGGAGGATCGGCGAGCCCGCCCAGAGGGCCGTCGCGCGCTCCCGCGTGATGGCGCCCACGATGCCCGCGGCGTCGGGACGGCGCCCGACGATCGCGGTCCCGCCGCCCATCCACGCGGAGAACAGCGCGGCGTGGTGGCCGCAGTGGTAGACGATCGGCAGGAAGCTGCAGACCCGCATGAGGTTGGGCCGCCGCAGTCCACGGTGGTAGCTCAAGGTGTAGGTCTGCGTCGCCATGTAGGAGTACATGTGCGTCGTCATCACCGCCTTGGGCAGCGACGTCGTCCCGGAGGTGAAGGTCAGCGACCACACGTCGTCGGCGTGGACGCGGGGCCCGGCCACCTCCGGCTCAGTCGCCGGCCACGACGCGATCCACTCGGAGAACAGGACGCCGCCGGCCGCCGGCGCGTCGCCGCCGATCGGGATCGTCACCGCGGGCGCCAGGCCCGCGGCCGCGAAGGCCGCCGCGCCCCGCTCGTGCAGGCCGGCGTCGACGATCGCGAAGCGGGCCTCGACGTGCTCGATCGCCCAGCGCAGGACGTCGGGCGCCATCAGCGGGTTGACCGGCACCGCGACCAGCCCCGCCTTGGCGATCCCGACGAGCGTCAGCAGCGCCTCGACCGAGTTGTCGCAGTACAGGATCACACGGTCGCTGCGCGCCAGGCCTGCGCCGAGCAGCGCGTGGGCCACGCGATTGGCGACCGCGTCGGCGTCGCGGTAGCTGACGCGCGCGAAGGCGGGCTCCCCGTAGGCGCCCTCCCAGCCGATCAGCGCGTCCTGGTCCGGCGTGACCCAGGCGACGCGCTCGAGGAGGTCGCCGACCGACAGCCGGTTGAAGCGCTCGTCCGCGCGCCGGCCGTGCAGGCTGGTGACGTCGAAGGCCGTCACGGCGATCAGGCGAACCGCGGGGGGCGCTTCTCGAGGAACGCGGCGATGCCCTCGCGGGCCTCACCCTCGGCGAACAGCCCGAGCTCGAGGCGCTCCTCGCGGACGATGCCCTGCGGCAGGGGGACCTCGTAGGAGACGTCCACCGCCCGCATGACCGCCTGCAGCGCGGGCTGCGAGAGCGCGCAGACCTCGCGGGCCATGTCCACCGCGTGCCGCTCGGCCTGCCCGGCGTCGACGAGGCGATCGATCAGGCCGATCGCGTGGGCCTCGGCGGCCGGCACCTGACGGGCGGTCAACATGATGTCCAGCGCGCGCCCGCGGCCGACGAGCCGGGGCAAGCGCTGCGTCCCGCCCGCACCGGGGATCAGCCCCAGCTTGACCTCGGGCAGCCCGAAGGTCGCTCGCTGCGAGCCCACCCGCAGCGTGCACGCCATGGCCAGCTCCAGACCGCCGCCGAGCGCGAGGCCGTCGATCGCCGCGATCGAGACCCGCGAGGAGGCGGCCAGGCGGTTCAGCGGCGCGCGCAGGGAGCGCCCGTAGTCCGCGAACCCCTCGGCGTCGATCGACCCCATGTGCTTGATGTCGGCGCCGGCCGCGAAGAAGCCGTCGATGCGCGACGCGATCACGATGGCCTTGACCGTGGGCGTCGCGTCGGCGTGGTCCAGCGCGGCGGTCAGGCCGTCGATCAGCGGACGGCCGAGCGCGTTGGCCGGCGGCCGGTCGAGCAGGATCGTCAGGATCCCGGCACCGTCCTGCTCCCAGCCGACGACCGCGTCGCCGGCCACCGTCGCGTCACTCATCGGCCCACTCCACCGGCCCCGCGGTCAGCAGGTGGCTGCCCAGTGGGCGGCCCAGGACGCGCTGCACGTCGCGGCTGGCGTCGAGCAGCTTGGGGAGGTCGACGCCGGTGTCGACGTCCATCTCGTGGAGCATGGAGATCAGGTCCTCGGTTGCGATGTTCCCGGTCGATCCCGGCGGGACCGGGCAGCCGCCCAGCTCACCGAAGCTCGACTCGAAGCTCGTGACGCCCGACTCCAGGGCGGCCAGCGCGTTGGCCAGCCCCTGGCCGCGGGTGTTGTGGAAGTGGGCGGTGAGCTCGACGCCGGGCAGCCGCTCGAAGGCGCGGGCGTAGAACGCCCGGACCTGGCGCGGGTTGGCCATCCCCGTGGTGTCGCCGAAGCTGATCTCCTCAGCCCCGGCCGCCGCCATGCGTCCGGCCAGCTCGTAGACGCGCTCGGGTTCGACGTGGCCCTCGTAGGGACAGCCGAAGGACGTCGCGATCGAGGCCAGCGGTCGCAGCCCCGCCGCCTTGATCTGCGGCAGGAGCGCCTCGACGGTCGCCAGGGAGTCGGCGACGGGCCGGTTGATGTTCTTGCGGTTGTGCGTCTCGGACGCGCTGAGGAAGACGATGACCTCGTCGAAGCGTGTCCGGTGGGCGAGCGCCGCCTCCCACCCGCGCTCGTTGGGCACCAGGACGGCCACGTCGACGCCGTCGGGGATCGAGACGTCGGCGAGCACGTCGACCGCGTCGGCGAGCTGCGGGATGACGTCGGCGCGCACGAAGCTCGCGATCTCGACGCGGCGCAGGCCGGTGCGCGCCAGCGCGTCGATCAGGCGGACCTTGTCCGCCGTCGGGATCGCCTCGGGCTCGTTCTGGAAGCCGTCCCGCGGACCGACCTCACGCACGTGCACCCGAGCCGGAAGCTCATCGGTACCAGTGGTCGCCATGGCGGAACAGTAGCACCCGAGGTGAACGATCGTTTACAGTCGCAGCATGCGGCGCACGATCTTCACCGACGAGCATCAGGCCCTGCGCGAGGCGTTCGGCTCCTACCTCGACAAGGAGGTCGCGCCCGTCTACGACGACTGGGAGCACGCGGGCCTGATCCCGCGCGAGGTCCTGCGTCAGTGGGGGCGCCTCGGCTTCCTCGGCCCGGCGGTCCCGGAGCAGTACGGGGGTGCGGGCGCCGACGACTTCCGGTTCAACACCGTGTTGCTCGAGGAGGCGGCCGAGCGGGGCTTCATCGGCGTGGAGATGGCGATCTCGGTCCACAGCGACGTCGCCCTCCCCTACATGCTCGAGCTGGGCGATCCGGAGCAGAAGGAGCGCTGGCTGCCGGGCATGGCGAACGGCGACGTGATCGCCGGCATCGCGATGACCGAGCCGTCGACGGGCTCCGACGTCGCCAGCATCGGCACGCGCGCCCGCAAGAGCAACGGCAACTACATCGTGTCGGGGGCCAAGACCTTCATCTCCAACGGGATCAACGCCGACGCGATCATCACCGCGGTCCGCACCGGCACCACCGGCCGGCCGAGCGACATCAGCCTGCTGATGATCGAGGACGGGATGCCCGGGTTCACGCGCGGGCGCAACCTCGACAAGCTCGGCTCGCACTCCCAGGACACCGCCGAGCTGTTCTTCGACGAGGTCGAGGTGCCCGGCGAGAACCTGATCGGCGAGGAGGGCCGCGGCTTCGCCTACCTGATGCAGAACCTCGCGCAGGAGCGGCTGGCGATCGCGGTCGCGTCGGTCGCCGCCGCGCGCGGCGCGCTGGCCAGGACGCTCGACTACGTCAAGGAGCGTTCCGCGTTCGGCCGCCCCGTGGGGACCTTCCAGAACTCGCGCTTCAAGCTCGCCGCCTGTCACGGCGAGGCGCAGGTGACGACCGCCCACGTCGACGCGGCGATCGCCGCGCACGTCCGCGGCGAGCTCAGCGCCGAGGACGCCGCGGTGGCCAAGTGGTGGGCGACCGAGGCGCAGGGGCGCATCATCGACGCCTGCCTGCAGCTGCACGGCGGCTATGGCTACATGATGGAGTACCCGATCGCCCGCTCCTACGCCGACGCCCGGATCAAGCGGATCCTCGGCGGGACCAGCGAGATCATGCTCGAGCTGGTCGGCCGGTCGCTCGGGCTGGCCGACCCGCGCGTCTAGGCTCGTCGCCATGGATCTGGGACTGACAGGACGGCGGGCCGTGGTGACCGGCGGCAGCCGCGGGATCGGCAAGGCGGTCGCGGCGGCGCTGGCGGCCGAGGGCTGCGACGTCGGGCTGGTGGCGCGCGACGCCGACGCGCTGGCCGCCACGGCGGCCGAGCTGGCCGCCGGCTCCGGCCGCCGTGTCGTCGCGCTGCCGGCTGACACCGGCGACGACGCCTCGGTCGCGGCGATGGCGGAGCGGGCGGTCGCCGCGCTCGGCGGGCCTGTCGAGATCCTCGTCAACGCCGCGGCGCGGCCCAACATCGGTGCGCCGCTGCGCGACGAGGATCTCCTGAGCGAAGTCAACGTCAAGGTCGCGGGCTACCTGCGCTGCGTCCGCGCGTTCGCGCCGGGGATGGCGGAGGGCGGCTGGGGCCGGATCGTCAACATCGCCGGGCTGGCCGCGCGCTCGTCGGGCACCGTCGTCGGCTCGGTCCGCAACGTCGCGGTCGCGGCGATGACCAAGAACCTCGCCGACGAGCTCGGGCCGGCCGGCATCAACGTCACGGTCGTGCACCCCGGTCTGACGCGCACCGAGCGGACCGCGCCCGACGCCGACGAGTCGGGCAGCGTGATCGGCCGGATGGTCACCGCGGCCGAGGTCGCCGACGTCGTCGCGTTTTTGTCCAGCCCGCGCAGCGTCGCGGTCACTGGTGACGCGATCGCAGCCGGCGGCGGCGTGCCCGGGCCGATCTTCTACTGAGCCTCGGCTAGGCCTGTTCGGTCGGCCGCACGATCATCTCGTTGACGGCCACGCGCCGGTCGCGGGTCACGATGTAGGTGATCGCCTCGGCGATGTCCTCGGCGTCCAGCGGCTCGACGCCGGCGAACATCTTCTCGTAGCGGTCCTGGGTCTCCTGGCGCTGGTGGCCGAACAGCTCCGTCGTCGTCACGCCGGGTCCCACGACGGCGACCCGGACGTGGCGCTGGGTGACCTCCTGGCGCAGGGACTCCGTGAAGGCGTGGACGCCGAACTTGGTGGCGTTGTAGACGCCGGCGCCGCGGTTGGCGAAGCGCCCGGCGATCGAGCTGATGTTCACCAGGTCGGCGCACCGGCGCGGCTCGCTCTCGGCCGCGCGGAGGAGGTGCGGCAGCGCCGCGTGCGAGACGTACAACAAGCCGTTGACGTTGATGGCGACCATCCGGTCCCACTCGTCCACCGGCGCGTCGACGATCGGGCCGTTGAGCATCGTGCCGGCGTTGTTGACGACGACGTCGAGCCGGCCGCCCAACTCGTCCACGGCCCGTTGCACGGCATCCGCGGCCTGTGCCTGCTCGGTGATGTCGGCCACGATCGCCACCGCGGCGGCGCCCGCCCCGGTCAGCTCGTCGGCGAGTGCGACGAGCCGGTCCGCGCGGCGGGCGACGAGCGCGACCGCCGCACCCTCACCGGCCAGGGCCCGGGCGGTCGCCGCGCCGATGCCGGAGCTGGCACCGGTGACCAGCGCGACGGTCCCCTGCAGACGCTGCCCCGCGACGGCGCTCATGCCCGCTCCAGGAGCGTCGCGCGCAGCGCGTCGATGGTCGCGGGCAGGACGCCGATCGACGTCAAGTAGTCGGGTGTGGACCCGTGCGCGGAGCGGATCCACGCCAGCAGCAGGTCCATCGCCTCTGCCGGCGCCTGCAGGAAGGCGGGCGGCTGAGCGACCATCGCCGAGACGCCGGCGCCGGCGCCCGCGTTGGTCAGGGCGCGCTCGCGGATGCGCTCCACGCGCTCCTTGGAGAGGTGGTAGTCGGCGACGATCGCGGCGGGCTCCACGCCCAGGGCGTCGAGGACCAGCGCCGCCAGGACGCCCGTCCGGTCCTTGCCCGCGGCGCAGTAGAACGCGGCCGGCAGGGCGTCCGGCCGGGCCAGGAGATCCATGACGGCGGCGATCGTCGGAGCGCCCTCGTCGAGCATCTCGCGGTAACGGGCGAGCAGGTAGTCCTGCGGCGCCACGTCCGCGCCGAGGTCGTCGAGGTCCCAGATCCGCTCGATCATCGGCAGGTGGTGGAAGGTCGCCGTCAGCGGGCCGAACGGATACGTGCCCGTGGCCCGGACCTCGCCGTCGGTCCGCAGGTCGATCGCGGTGACGATCCCCAGCGCCCGGACGGTCTCCAGATCGGCTCCGGCGAGCCGGTGCAGCCCCGCGCCGCGGAAGAGGCGGCGCCAGCGGACCCGGCGGCCGTCGAGCGTCGGATAGCCGCCGAGGTCGCGCAGGTTGAACGTGTCGACGAGCGCGATGTCGCGCATCCCGGGTCTCCTTGCCTAGCGCCGGAAGTGAACGAGCGTTAGCATAGCCGACATGGACTTCCACGACGAGCTGGTGCGTGCGGACGCGCCCGCGCTCCCCGACCGGTTCTTCGACCGGTTCGTCTTCAACCTCCACCGGCCCGCCGGCGCGGGGACCGACCCGTCGATCCTCTTCGGGTTCGGCGTCCACCCCCGCAAGGACGTCGCCGACGGGTTCGTCGTCGTGAGCTCCGGCGGCGAGCAGCGCAACGTCCGCTTCTCGACCGCGCTCAGCGAGACCGACGGGCTCGGCGCGGGTCCGTTGTCCTACAACGTGGTCGACCCGATGCGAGCGTGGCGAGTGAGCCTGGCGCCCAACCCGACCGGCGTCGCGTTCGACCTCACCTGGCGCGCGGCGGCGCCCGCCTGGCACGGCGCGGTCAACGTCGAGCAGGACGGCGTGGCCACCGCCGCCTTCGACCACCTCTTCCAGCCCGGCCGCTACGAGGGCACGCTG
>DASYBY010000467.1:0-3872 GCA_036500525.1 Baekduia sp.
CCGCCAAGAGCTGACGACCAGCGACGGGCGCAAGTTCAAGCTGAAGATCCCGGGCCTCAAGCCGCCGATCAAGCCCGGCCGGACCGAGGAGCGCGGGAGCGCCGAGCCGCCGCGCGACGACCCGCGCCCGCCGGTCAACCCGGGCCACGCGGGCTTCTAGGAGACCCCGCCCGCGAGCTCCCGCAGCTCGCGATCGAACCGCGCGCTGTCCTCCACGAACGGCATATGGCCGACGCCGTCGTACCACGACGCCCGCGCCGCCGGGCACACGTCGAGCACGTGCTCGGCCATCGACGGCAGCACGATCGCGTCGGCGCGCCCGTGCGTGACAAGCACCGGCACCGACAGCCGCGACAGGACGTCGTCGCCGTTGATGTCGCGGGCGAACAGCGCCCCGCGCACCGCCGCCGGAACGACCATGTTCCAGCACAACGCCGCGTTCCACTCGTCGTCGTCCAGCGGCTGCGCCGTGCACGCGCGCAGGAAGCGGCCGATCGCGGCGATGTTGGTCGGCAGGTCGTCCGCCGCCGCACCGCCGGCGTTCTCCAGTAGACCAGGGCCGATGTGGGCGAAGTCCGGCGTCCGCACCACCGCGGCGCCGACGAGGTCGAGCCCCGCGACCCCGTCCTCGCCGTACGCGCGCAGGTAGTCGGTCACGACGAACCCGCCGTAGGACCACGCCACCACCACAGGCCGGCGCACGCCCGTCGCCTCGATCACCGCGGCGAGATCGTCCGCCCACCGCGCACCGTCCACGTACGCCGCAACCGCCGGCGGCTTCTCCGACATCCCGTGCCCGCGCAGGTCGAACGTGACCAGATGGAAGTCCCGCGCCAGCGGCCCGGCGACCTGGCGCGCCCAGCACTGCTGGCTCTGCGACCACCCGTGGACGAAGACGATCGGCGACCCCTGCGCATCGCCCCACTCCCGGACGTGCAGCCGGACCCCACCGCCGCCGCGCACCTCGTGCGTCGCGATCGGCCGACCCGCCTCCGTCCCGGCGATGCTCAGCGTGCGCTCCATGGTCGCTGCCTCCTTCGTGAACGAACGAACCCATGCGCCGCCGACGCTACGGCCGCCCACGCCCGCCCGCATCGGTGCCACCACCCAACCCCGCCGGCCCCCGCCGGCGGTCAACACGCAGCGCCTCCGAGAACCGCGCGGCCGCCGCCGCGCGCCCCGCCTTGCCCGACACCCCCAACTTCACGTAGATGTTGGACAAGTGGCGCTCCACGGTGCGCACGCTCAGGTAGAGGCGCGCAGCGATCGCCGCGTTGGTCAGCCCGTCGGCGACCAGCGCGAGGACGTCGACCTCCCGCGCGCTCAACGTCGCCACCGCGCCGTCGGCCACCCCCGGCTCCGTCCCGAGGAACGCGTGCAGCTCGTCCACGAACGCCACCCACGCCGGCTCGTCCTCCAACAAGATGTGGTTGGTCGACTCCAGCAGGACGAACCGCGCGCCCGGGATCCGCGCGGCCAGCAGCCGGCCCTCCTCGACCGGCACGACCCGGTCCTCGCGCGCGTGCAGCACGAGCGTCGGCGCGGTGACCCGCGGCGCCTCCTCGATCACGTTGATGGTGTTGCGCGCCTCGTAGAGGCGCATCGCGATCGGCGCCGACGTCGAGCGCCGCTGCAGCTCGTCGTACCACGCCATCTGCTCGGCGGTCCCGTGGGGGAGGAACAACATGCTGAACAGGTGGCGGAACGTCGGGTTCGCCTCGCTCCACCCGGCGCGGATCGCCGAGAGTATCGCCTCAGCGTGCCGCCGCTCCTCGGCGCCGCGCCACATCCGGCCGCGCGCGTAGGCGCCGTACAGGACCAGGTGCGTGAGCCGCTCCGGGTGCCGCGCCGCGTAGACCAGCGCGACCGCGGCGCCCTGTGAGAAGCCGAGCAGCGCGAACCGCTCCACGCCGGCCGCCGCGACGACCGTCTCCAGGTCGCCCACCCACGTGTCGACCGAGAGGTCGCCCAGCGTGCGGTCCGACAGCCCGCACCCGCGCTCGTCGTAGCGGACGAGCGTGTGGTCGCGGCTCAGCTCCGCCAGCCAGTGGCGCCACACCGGGCTCTCCCAGTCGACGTCCAGGTGCGTCAGCCAGGTCGCCGCGCGCACGACCGGCGGCCCGCGGCCGCACACGGCGTAGGCCAGCCGCACGCCGTCGGCCGCGGTGCAGAAGCGAACCTGCTGCGCCATCGGCCGTGGCGCTACCCGCGCGCCCGCTCCTCGAACAGCCGCGTGATGACCATCGGCTCCAGCGGATCGAGGAGCGCCGCGCCCAGCGACCGCTCGTCGGGCCAGCCCGCGGCGAGCATCCGCCGGCCCGCGGCCGCGGCGTCGTAAGGCGTGGAGCGCAGCGCGGGCTCGCCGTCGGCGATCCACAGCCACCGCGCGGCGCCGTCGCCCTCGTAGGGCAGCCCGACGCTCCCGGCGTTGACGAAGCGCACGTCGCCGACGACGCGATCGTCCTGCTGATGCGTGTGCCCGGCGACGACCAGGCCCGCGTCCACGTCGCCCAGCGCCTCGGCCCAGCGCTCGTCGGGCGAGATGCGCGTGAGCAGCTCGTCGTCGGCGCGCGGGGTGGCGTGGCAGAACAGGACGCCGTCGACCTCCACGGTGAGCGGCAGGTCGCCGAGCGCGCGCGCCCGGTCGGCGCCCAGCTCGGCCGCCGTGATCGCGGCGGTCTGCAGCACCAGGTCGTCCTCCGGCGGTGGCGCGAGCGCGCCCACGGCCTCGGCCACCTCGCGCTCGCCGTTGCCGCGCACCCACCGCACGTCAACGCTCAGCGATCCGAGGCGCGCCAGCACCGCCGGGGTGAACGGACCCGGCGCCGCGTCGCCTCCGACCACCACGACATCGGGATCCGCCGCCCGCGCATCGCCGAGCACCGCGTCGAGCGCGTCGACGTTGCCGTGGATGTCGTACAGGGCGAGGATCTTCATGAACATCAGCCTAAGGCAACCCGATGGTTGCGCAAGCG
Organism: Baekduia sp.; assembly: GCA_036500525.1. GTDB lineage: Bacteria > Actinomycetota > Thermoleophilia > Solirubrobacterales > Solirubrobacteraceae > Baekduia. The sequence continues at coordinate 2,976 of DASYBY010000467.1, forward strand.
CCGCTCAGGCGTGCACGAGCTCCATGACGCCGGCCTGCGCCCGGTTGAGCACCACCTCGCCCGTGTTGGTCGCCCGCCGCGTGAGCTGCATGTCGTTGAGGTGGTCCTCGACGAACCGCGCGGCGAGCTGGTTGGAGCGCATCGACGACTCGCGGTCGGAGAACACCGTCATGGTGAACACCATGCCCGAGCCGCAGTCGATCATCTCGTAGGCGACGAAGCCGTCCATCGCGGCGAGCTGATCGGCGAAGTGCTCGTCGGTCAGGCGCGCGATGTCGCGGACGTCGTCGGGGTGACAGTGGTACTCGCGGATGGTGGTGTACATCTGGTCCTCCTGGGGTCGGGACCGGCGAGACGACGGGTCCGCGCCGATGCTACGCCGGTCCGCGCGGCCCCGTGCGACCATGCGTTCGCCGGGCGAACCGGTTCCCACACCCGATCGACCGAGGAGGACAACCCGTGCAGGCAGATGAGCTGCGGGCCATGCAGTCGCCGCTGAAGGACCGCTACCGCGAGGACCCCGAGGCCGCCGTCGTGACGCTGCGCGCCGACGCGACGCTCGGCGAGGGCGTGACCTGCAGCGTGCAGACCGGCCGCGCGCTGGCGACCGCCGGACTGCATCCGGCCACCGGCGGCGACGGCGCCGCGCTGTGCTCCGGCGACATGCTCCTCGAGGCGCTCGCCGCCTGCGCCGGCGTGACGATGCGCGCCGTCGGCACGTCGCTGGCGATCCCGGTCGAGGGCCAGGTCATCGCCGAGGGCGACCTCGACTTCCGCGGCACGCTCGGCGTCGACCGCGAGGCGCCGGTGGGCTTCCGCTCGATCCGCCTGCGCTTCGACCTCGTCACCGACGCCGAGGACGAGCGCGTCGCCAAGCTCATCGAGCTGACCGAGCGC
>DASYBY010000468.1:0-9524 GCA_036500525.1 Baekduia sp.
CCTCCCACTTACACCGTAAGCTACGATCCGCCGATGGCTCGGCGACCTCCCCCGTGGCGGCGCACCGGGACGCTCGTCGCGCTCCTCGCCGTCCTCGCCGCGCTGGCCTCCGCGGCGGCTGTGCTCGCCGTCCGCGATGGCTCGACGCCGCCGGCGATCTCCGCGCCGCGTCCGGATCTGGCGGCCGGCACCCGGGTCGACAAGCCGCTGGGCCCACTGGCGCTCATCGACGAGCACGGGCGCAGGACATCGCTGCAAGCGTTCGCCGGCCGCTGGGTGGTCCTCGCGCCGTCCTTGACGCTGTGCCATGAGGTCTGCCCCCTGACGACGGGCGCACTCGAACGCGTCCAGCAGGCGGTGCGCGACGCCGGCGCGGGCGACCGCGCGGTCGTCGCCGAGGCCACCGTCGATCCCTGGCGCGACTCGCCGGCGCGCGTGCGCGCCTTCAAGCGCCTCACGGGAACCGACATCCGGTTCCTCACCGGGACGGCGCCGGAGATCCGCGACCTGTGGAAGGAGCTCGGCGTCTACTACCGCCGCGTCGCGCAGGACGACCCACCCGACGTGGACTGGTGGACGCACCGCCCGGAGACCATCGACGTCCAGCACAGCGACGGGGTCTTCCTCATCGACCCCCAGGGCCACCTGCGCGCGGCGGTGCCCGGCATGCCCGACGTCGGCGGCCTCCCGCACCGCCTGACCGCGCTGCTCAACGACGAGGGGCGCGAGAACGAGCGCCACCCCGACAGCCCCTGGACCGCCGACCAGATCACCGACGACCTCTGGGCGCTGATGGGCCGAGCGGCCCCGCAGCGGCCGGCGCCGGCGCGGGCCGCCACCCCGCCCGCCGCCGCCGCCCACAACGGCGAGGCAGACCTCATCGCCGACGCACCCGACCGGCTCACCCCCGCGCTGAGGCGGCTGCGCGGCCGCCCGGTGGTCCTCAACGAATGGGCCTCCTGGTGCCCGCCGTGCCGGCTCGAAGCGCCGTTGCTCGCCGCCGCCGCGGCGCGCTACGGCAACCGCGTGGCCTTCGTCGGCCTCGACGTCAACGACGCCCCCGCCGCTGCGCGGACCTTCCTCGCCGCCCACCCGCTCGGCTACGCCAGCTACGGCGACGACCAGGGACACGCCGCCGCCGCACTCGGCCGCTTCGCGGGCCTGCCGACGACGATCTTCCTCGACGCCAAGGGCCACGTCGCCTTCGTGCACTCCGGCGGCTACACCGACGCGAGCACCCTCGACGACGACATCGCGCAGCACGCGCCGTAGGGGCCGACCGACCGGCCGGCACCGGTGTCCGCTGATCGCCGTGTCTGTCATCCGCCACACAGCGTGCGCCGGGGCGATGATCCGCCCTGCGCGACGACGCCGCAGAAGCCGGCGACCACCATGCGGCGACGCCGCAGAACGGAGCACAGCGCATGTCAGACGCCACCAACCACCTCTACGACGAGATCGATCGCCAGAACGCGCACCTGCCCGCCTCGACCCGGCGCGGCCTCGTCAAGGGCACGGCCACCGGCCTCGCCTCGATGGGCCTGTTCGCCTACATGTCGGGTACGGCGGACGCGAAGGTGTCGACCGACGACGCCAACAAGGCCGAGACGATCCTGGCCGTGGCGGCGACCGCCGAGGTGCTGGCGACGATCGTCAACACCGTCGGTCCGGAGAAGCTCGGCGCCAAGCTCGACGCCGTCACGGCGCGCAACGTCCGGGCGGCCGCCCAGCAGGAGAAGAACCACTTCGAGCTGCTGACCTCCAGCGCGGTCGGCGGCAAGGAGGTCACCAAGACCATCTACGTGCCCGACGAGGTCTTCGCCTCGAAGGAGAGCCTGCTCGGCACGCTGGTCGTCGGCGATCAGGTGTTCATCAACGCCTACCTGCTCGGCACGACGGTGTTCGCACGGCAGGGCACGCTGTCGGGATCGAAGTTCGCGCGTTACGCCGCCGAGATCATGGCCACCGAGGCCGTCCATCGGGCCGTCGCGCTGCAATCCCTGGGCCAGCTCGGCAACGATCGCGTCTACGCGAAGTTCGCCCAGCGCGAGGAGGTCGCGGGCCTCCCGACGACGGGCCAGCCCGGGTTCTACAACATCATGGACGCCGTCACCGTCCTCGAGTCCGCCGGCTTCGGCTTCGGCAAGCCCGGCAGCAAGCCGGGCACCGCCTACAACTACGACGAGGTCGCCGCGCGCACGCCGACCGACCCCGGCGTCAACACCATCGCCATCTCCTGAGCGGCCGGCCGTGGCCGCCGTCATCTTGATGACGGCGGCCGCGCGCCGCGCCGTCGTATCCGGTCCCGAGGCCGGACCACGCGAAGGAGGGATGCGCGGTCGCCGAGATCGCCGAGACGCTGCGGTGCACGGCCGCCGACGTCGACGAGCGAACCGACCGGATGTTGGAGCGCATGCGGGTGGCGGTCGCCGCGCCCAAGGCCTGACGCGCGCCGCCGGCGCGGCGTCTCAGGCGGCGGCGAGCTGTGAACCGGGCGGGGCTGACTCAAGGGCGGGCGGGTCTCCGTGCAGCAGCCAGCCGCCGTCCGACGTCCGCGAGATCGCGCCGTCCTTGGCCAGGCCGGCGACCGCGGCGCTGGCCGTCGGGCGCTGGAGGCAGGTGATCTGCGCGAGGAGCTGGTGGGTCAGCGGAACCGGCACGCGAACCCCGTGGGGAGTGACCTTCCCCCAGCGGTCGGCCAGGTGCCACAACGCGAGCAGCACCCGCGTCTGGGCGTGGCGGACGTGCGCGATGGTGGCCTGGTGCACCAGCGTCCGGCACCGGCGCGTGCTGCGGCCGAGCAGTTGCGCGGTGATCGTCGGCCACCGCGCCGACTGGGCCGCGAAGCGGCGATCGAGCACCGCGAACGTCGTCGGGATCAAGACGCGCCAGTCACTGGCGGACTCGACCGAGGAGGCGAGCTCGTCGCCATCCCACGGCCGGACCAGATCGCCCGGCCCGACGACCTCGGAGCATTCGCGACCGGCGAGTCGCACGGTGCGCACCAGGAGCCCGTCGATCACCAGCAGCCCGAGATGGCCGACGATCTCCGACGGCGAGAAGTCCGGCAGCCACGCCCCGGGGTCGGCCCAGGCCCGCGGCGTCGTCATCCGGCGGCGGAGGTGGGCGGCCGTCGTCGCATCGAGTCCGTCCAGCAGCTCGGGATCGTGGTCGAAGACGCGGATCAGGTCGAACACCGGCGGGCCCATCTCCGCATCCTTCCCGTTCGGCGCCCGGCTCACATGGTGGCCGGCCACCATTGCGCCGGTCGCCGAGCCACCATCGTCAGCCGTCCGGACCCGATCCGAGGTAGCGCCCGCGGAACAGCTGCAGGGCGTCGAACGCGCCCGCGTTGACGGCCGGACACCGCAGCTGCCGTCCGTAGGTCGTGACGCTCAACTGGTCGGCCCGCAGCCCGGCGCTCGGCGCCAGGACCGTCCCACCCGGCGCCGCTCGCTGCACCCCGACCAGGCGATCGCGGGTCGCCTCGGCGAGGTCGGGCCGGTACTCGACGACCGCGAGGCCGTCGCGCACGGCCTCTTGGCGCGCCGCCCGCGTGACCGGCCGGCGGTAGACGCCCGGCCGTGCCGCGCGGACCGGCACGAAGGCCGCGGGCACCCGGCGCGCCAACGGACGGACCACGCATCCGGCACGTCGCGCAGCCGTCGCCAGATCGACCTCGCGAACCGGCGGGGCGCCGACCGACGCGACTCGCTGCGGCGCAGCTCGGCCGGCGAGCACGACGACGGCGATCGCGACGACCGCGCCTGCCGTCAACCACAACGCGGCGTAGAAGAGCAGGCCTCCGCGCAGCGGCGGGGGCGGCCGATCGCTTGTCCCCGTGCGCACGTTCACGCGCTCCACGATCCCCCCACGCCGGGCGCCGGTCGGTCCCGGCGTCATGCCGGTGACAGCGCCGGCCCGCGCGAGACCGTACGGTAGGCGCCATGGGTGGCCGCTACGTGTCGCTGTTCTGGCGCCTGCTCGTCCCGAACGTGACCGTCCTGGCCGTCGCGTGCGTGATCCTCGGCGTCGAGCCCGCCAACGGGCGCATCCCGGTCCTCGCCGGAGGACTCGCGGTGATGGTCGCCGTCGACGTGGTCCTGATCCGCCGGGCCACGACGCCGCTGGTGCGCCTGACCGCCCTGATGGGGCGGATCGATCCGATGCGTCCCGGACAGCGGCTGCCGCTGCCGACGCCGCCGTCCGAGCTCACCGTCCTGGCCGGGGCGTTCAACGACATGCTGGACCGGCTCGAGACCGAGCGGCGCGAGTCCGGGATGCGCGCGCTGAGCGAGCGCGAAGGCGAGCGGCGCCGGGTCGCGGGCGAGCTGCACGACCAGATCGGCCAGACGCTCACGGCCCTGGGTCTGCACGTCGACCGGCTCTCCGCACAGGCGCCCGACGAGCTGCGCGCCGAGGTCATCGAGATCCGCGACGGCGTGCTCGCCAGCGTCGAGGACGTCCGCCGGCTGGCGCGCGAGCTGCGCCCGGAGGCGCTCGACACGCTGGGCCTCGTCCCGGCGCTGACCAACCTCAGCGAGCGGATGACCCACCGCACCGGCATCGAGATCCGCCGCACGCTCGACCGCGAGCTGCCGCCGCTGGGCGAGGACGCCGAGGTCGTGATCTACCGCGTGGCGCAGGAGGGCCTGACCAACGCCGTCCGCCACGGGCGTCCGCAGCTCGTCGAGCTCGCCCTGCGGGTCGAGGGCGCCCACGTGGTGCTTGCGATCCGCGACGACGGCACCGGCTACGCCGCCGACGGGCGCCCTGAGAGCGGCGTCCGCGGGATGCGCGAGCGCGCCCTGTCGATCGGGGCGGAGTTCCGCATCGGCCCCCGCGGCGTCGGCCACGGAACCGAGGTCACGCTCGAGGTGCCGACGTGACCGGCATGAGGGCGAGGCCGACGCGGGTGCTGCTCGCCGACGACCATGCGCTGGTGCGTCACGGCCTGCGCCTGATCCTCGATGCCGAGCCGGACTTCGACGTCGTCGCCGAGGCCGGCGACGGGGCCGAGGCCGTCGACACCGTCCTGCGCGGCGGCATCGACCTGGCGATCCTGGACGTCACGATGCCGCGGCTGACCGGGATCCAGGCGGCGCGCCGGCTGACCGAGCAGCAGCCCGAGCTGCGCGTGCTGATCCTCTCGATGCACGACAACGAGCAGTTCTTCTTCGAGGCGCTGCGTGCCGGCGCCTCGGGCTACGTCCTGAAGTCCGCCGCCCACGAGGATCTGGCCACCGCGTGCCGCGCCGCGATGCGGGGCGAGCCGTTCCTGCATCCCGGCGGCGTCGCCGCGCTGATCCAGGACTTCCTGGAGCGCGGACCCGAAGGGCTGCCCGAGGATCCGCTCTCGGCCCGCGAGTCCGAGGTCGTCAAGCTCATCGCAGAAGGCCTGACCAGTCGCGAGATCGCTGCGATCCTCCACATCAGCGACAAGACCGTCGAACGCCATCGCAGCAACGTGCTGGAGAAGCTCGGGCTGCGTGACCGCGTGGCGCTCACGCGCTACGCGATCCGGCGCGGGCTGGTCGAGCCGTAGGCGCCGGCGGGCACCGGCGCCCGCCCGCCGACCCGGAAGGTGGTCGACGGGCGAGGCGGTCCGCCGAGCGCTCAGGGAAGCGCTCAGCAGGTCACTTGGAGGTGGAACCCGACCGGCGTCGTCGCGGCCGGCTCGGTGACCACCACCGTCGCCTTGTCGGTCCCGGGCGCGACCACGAGCGGCGCCGTCAGGCCGGCCGCGGTCGGCGACGCGGTGTAGGCGCAGGCGCTGACGTCGCCGGCCATCGGCACCGTGAACGTCGTGTCGGGACCGGCCGTCGCGACCGTCGCCTTGCCGTTGGCCGCCACACCGCGGTTCGCGCCGATGGCGCCGTCGCCGCCGACCGCGGCGAACAGCAGGCTGCCCTTGGCCACGTAGCCGTCCAGGGCGGCCTTGGGCGCGAAGTCCTCGGAGGTCTTGCCGTCGAGCTTGTCGGCGTTGAGGTTGACGACGAGGCCGGTGCCGTTGGTCGCGAACGGTGGCTTGTCGACCGCCTTGGACGCATCGAGCCCGAAGCGGAAGAGCCCGATCGTCGCCGCGGCGGGCTCGGCCTGGAAGCGGAACGCGTCCCCGTTGTTGAGGTTGTTGGCCGAGACGCAGGCCTCGGCGCCGGCCTTGGCGCGGCAGCCGTAGATCGCGCCGCCACCGGAGTCGGACTTGTTGGACTGCCGGGTCACGTAGCCGCCGGTGTTCGCCGCCAGGCCGCCCTGGCCCTGGGCGACGCTGCCGATGATCTGCGTCTCCTTGGTGTAGCCCGACGAGGGGTTCGAGCTCGGGTTGCGGGTTCCGCCGCCGATCGACCCCTGGCCGGTGGCGCCGAGGGCGAACGGGGCGATCAGGAGGCCGAGCGCGATCGAGGACAGCAGGACGAGGCGTCCGCGCCGCGTGCGGCGGAAGGCGTTCATGAGATGGGACATCAGCGTGTGGTGCTCCTGTGATCGTGGGACAGAGAGGTCACCCGTTGTGACGCTCCTGATCGCCGGAAGGTGCGCCGCGACCGTCATCGAGCCGACAGCCTCGGCCTGGCGTGGCATCCGGATGACAGCCGCCGTGCCGGCGGCGGGCCGATGCCCTACCGCGGCCGGGCGCCGGCTCAGCCTCCGGCACCCGGCACCGCGGTCCTCCCCGTCACGCGTCGCGATGCGCCCGCGTCAGCGGGCCCGCGTAGCGCGCGCCGTCCGGGGCCGTCCAGCGGACCCGGTAGCGACGATCTGAGCGACGGGCCGTGGTCGTCGTCCACACGCCGCGCGCGTCGGTCCCGTCGTGCTTGAGGACGTGCCAGCGCGACGAGCCCGCCACGGCGTAGTCGATCGACACCCGCGTCCGTCCGGTCGCCGGGCGCACGACGCCCCAGAGCGTGGTGCGGGCATGCCCAGCGATCGCGACGAGCGGCAGCCGGAACGCATCGTAGGCGAGCTTGGCCGTCCCGCCGCTGGTCCGCAGCCCCGACTCGAAGCCGCCGTAGCGCTGGAGGGCCGGGACCCCGGGGATCGGCTCGTCGTCGCGCATCAGGTATTGCGAGAACGACACCACCCGCGGGTTGTTGTAGGCGATGCGCTCGGAGATCGCGCGGTACTCGGCCTGGGTGGTCTGGCTCACGCCGTAGACGCGATCGGGGAACGACTGGATCCCGAACTCCGTCAGCCAGATCGGCAGCCCCTTGCGCACCGCACCCGCGCGCCCGGCCCGCGCCAGCGCGGTGTCGAGGCGCCCCAACACGCCGATGGTGACGTCGTTGGGGTTCGGCGGCACGAAGTACGGGCCGCTGCGCGTCGTGTAGGCGTGGTGGGCGTAGCCGTCGGCCGGGAGGCGATGACAGGCGGGACGCTTGTGCCAGTGGACGTCGAGGCACATCGCCGTGCGCAGGAAGGTGATGGGGAACACGACGTGGCTGGTGCCGCGTGGAGCGGTCTCGCCGAACAGCACGGGTGCGCGGCCTGCGCCGCCGGCGGCCAGCCCGGCGGCGCCTTTCTGGAAAAGGCCGCGGTAGAGCTTGGCCGAGGTCGCCTGCCGGTGCGCGCCGCTGCCCGTGTACTGCGGCATGAGGAACTGCGGGTGGTTGGGCTCGTTCCAGATGGCGTAGGCGTCGATCGCGTCTCCGTAGTGACGCGCCACCGCTTCAGTGAACCGCCCGTAGCGCGTGGCGCTCGGGCGCGTCACGTTGTCGGCCTTCGCCTTGGTCGCCCACCGTGGCACCGGCCCCGAGATCGTCAGTAGGACGTGCATCCCCCGTGCCTTGGCCTCGTCGATCATCGGGTCGTACCGTGACCACTCGTAGGCGGCCGGATCGCGCTCGTCGAACCGCGGCAGCGCCGGCGTGTCGGGACGGGGAGCGACGTCCCTCCAGTACATGACGACGCGCAGCCAGCCCACCCCGAAGCCCTGGATCTCGTCCACGGTCGCCGCACGCAGCGCGGGGTCGTCGGAGCGCAACTCCCGCGGCGCCTCGAAGAGCACGCGCTGGTCGCTGCGCGCCTGGGCGGCGGCGGGCAGCAGGAGCAAGGGCACCAGGAAGACGGCGAGCAGGGATCGACGCGGACGCATGTCGACCAGGAGACCGACCGCGCCGCCAACGGTGCGGTCGTCGCGTCCGCGTCGTCATGCGCCTTACGCGCCGGCCGTCGTCGCGGACGGTCGTGATAGACACGCCCAGCACCGCATCGATGGCCGCCCACCGCCTCTCTTCCGCCGCCCGGCGCCTCCTCGCGGAGGACGTCGACTCCGTCATGGCGCTCGAGCTCGTCCTGCTCCTGCACGCCGACGCCTCGACCCCATGGACCGTCCAGGCCGCGGCACGCGAGCTGCGGACCGCAGAGGCCTGGGTCGCGGCGCAGCTCTCCGCCCTCACGGCCATCGGCATCGCACGGCGCGCCGACGGCGGACAGGCCTACGCCTTCGACGCGACCGACCCGACGGCGCCGGCCGTCGAGGAGATCGCCGACCAGTACCGCCAGCGACGGACCACCATCATCAAGTTGATCTTCTCCGCCTCGCCCGACGAGCGCTGAAGCGCGGCGAAGCGCCCTGACTTACGATGTAAGTACACTGGCGGCGTGCCCGCTTCCCGCTCCGCGTCCTCGGCCGGCTCGCGCTCCCCCGTCGGCCTGAGCCGCGAGCTGATCGTCGACGCCGCGATCGCGTTGATCGAGCGCGACGGGCCCGGCGCGCTGACGATGCGGCGCCTCGGGGCCGAGCTCGGCGTCGAGGCGATGTCGCTGTACAACCACGTCGCCAACCGCGACGCGCTGGTGACCGCGGTCGGCGATCGGATCCTGCAGCCGCTGGGCGAGCTCGACTTGGACGCCCCATGGCGCACCTGCGGACGGCGCTTCGCCCAGGCCCTGCGCGACGTCGCGCTGCGGCGACCGGCGACGTTCCTGCTCGTCGGCCTGCAGCCGCTGGACACCCCGGCCTCGCTGCACGGCGTCGAGCGGCTGCTCGCCGCCTTCGTCGCGCAGGGCCTCTCACCGATCGAGGCGTTGGCGGCCTACCGCGCGCTGGTCAGCTACGCCCGCGGCTACGCGCTGGCCGAGACGACGGGCTTCACCGTCGACGCCGCCCGGCCCGAGGGCCGCGAACGGCTGCGCGCGCTGCCGGCCCAGCGCTTCCCGATCCTGCACCGCCACGCCGACGACCTGGCCGCGCTCGGCGCCGACGACGCCTTCGAGCGCGGCCTGCAGGCGCTGCTCGCCGGCCTGCCCGACCCGAGCTGATCCGGCGTGCGCGCCGTCGACCCGACCACCACCCCGTCGTCGCCGAGCTCTGCCGCACGCCTGCGCATGTGGCTCAGCGGCAGCCACGGCCTGATCGCCCTCGCGCTGGTCGTCGGCGTTGGAGCCGGCCTCGGCGCCATCGCCTTCCGTGAGCTGATCGTGGGCATCACGGAGCTGTTCAGCGGCCACGGCGACTACAGCGCCGCCGGCCGGGTCGGCAACCCACACGTCCCGGGGCTCGGGCAGTACTTCGTCGTCCTCACGCC
>DASYBY010000469.1:0-12856 GCA_036500525.1 Baekduia sp.
GCACCAGCGGCTCCATGCAGTCCACGTTGGTGGCGATCCCGCTGCGGTAGGTCCGCCAGTCGCCGGCGCGCAGCCAGGCGCCCAACCGCCCGAGGCTCGGGTCGCCGGCCAGGAAGCCCGGGACCAGCAGGACCGGCCGGCCCTCACCCGCCGGCGGTGCCGGGCGCGAGCCCAGGCCGCGCCGCGTCGACGCCCACTCCCGTGCGAGCCGCATGGGCAGCGCGGGCTGCGGCTGCAGCAGCGCAGCACCGAACCGGACGGCATCGACGGCGACCATGGCGGGCGAGCCTACACCGCGCCATGGACAGTCGGGACAACTCGGACACGCTCCGCCCCGACACCGCGTCCACAACTGTGTCAACGCTGTTGACTTCGGCGTTGACACGAGCGTACGGTCGGCCCATGGGTGAGGACCCGACCAGCGTCGCCGTCACGGCTGACGGCGCACGGCCACGGCTCGATCGCGAGCGCATCCTGGATGCGGCGCAGGCGATCGCCGCCACCGAGGGCATCGGCAAGCTCACGATGCGGCGCATCGGCACCGAGCTCGGCGCCGACCCCACCGCCGTCTACCGCCACTTCCGCAGCAAGGACGAGATGCTCGTCCAGCTCGCCGACCGCCTCTTCGGGATCGGCCCCGAGCTCGACCCCACCGCGTCCTGGCGCGACCAGCTGCGCGCCGAGCTGCGCTTCGCGCTCAGCCGCTACCGCGCCCACCCCGACCTGGCGATGCTCCTCGCCGTCCAGCCCGACGACACGCCGAGCCTCCAGCACATCGCCGACCGCACGCTCGGGCTGCTCATGGACCGCGGCCTGAGCACGAAGGACGCCGGCCTGTTCTTCCAGCTCATCGAGAACCACGTCGTCGGCACCGGCCTCTACTACGCCATGGTCGAGCACGCCGACGACCCGCGCCTGCGCGACCCCGAGGCCATGCGCCGCCTCTACGCGCTGCTGCCCGCCACCACGTTCCCGAACGCCGTCAAGGCGTCCCCCGACCTCTTCCCCGATCTCGACGAGACCTTCGATCTCGGCACCGACTGCATCCTCGACGCGATCGAGCGCCGGACCCAGCCGCACCCATCCGGATCCACCACCACTGGAGCATCCTCATGAAGCGAGTCCACCTGACGGGCGCGGCGGCGATGGCGGTCGTCGCCCTCGCGGCGGCCGGCTGCGGCAAGGCCGCCCCGGGCGACGCGACCGGCGCCAACGGCGCCGCGAAGCCCGCCGCCGCCCCCAGCGCGACCCTCTCGCCGACCACGCCCGCGGCCACGAGCGACGTGCCGAAGGCGACCTGGGCGCTCTACCGCGAGGTGGGCACGCTCGATCCGATTCAGGCCTTCGACTACCCCGAGAACACGGTGGTCACCGCGCTCTGCGACTCGCTCACCCGCCAGAACCCGGACGGCACGCTCTCCCCCGGTCTGGCCGAGAAGTCCGAGCACCCCGACGACACGACGCTCGTCCTGACCGTCCGCCAGGGCGTGAAGTTCTGGGACGGCAAGCCGCTGACGGCCGCCGACGTCGTCTACAGCCTCAAGCGCGCGGCCGACCCCAAGGCCGGCGGCTTCTACCCGAGCGTCTTCAGCCGCGTGAAGTCGATCACCGCCACCGGTGCCGACGAGGTCACGGTCAAGCTCAAGCAGCCCGACTACTGGCTCGACGGCGAGCTCTCGCAGATGGCGGGCGTCGTCTACGAGAAGGCCTTCGCGGAGTCCAAGGGCCGCAAGTTCGGCACGCCGGAGGGCGGCCTGATGTGCACCGGCCCGTACAAGGTCGGCGGCTGGAAGGCCGGCAGCGAGCTCAGCGTCGTGCGCAACGACAACTACTGGGACCCCGCCACCAAGGCCAAGGTCGGCGAGATCGACTTCAAGGGCGTCCCCGACGAGTCCAGCATCACGACCGGCTTCGTGACCGGGGCGATCGACGGCTCCTACCCGCAGGCGCTGGGCACCATCGACCAGCTCAGGTCCAACCCGAAGCTCACGGTCACCGACGGCCCCTCGTTCGCCAGCGACGCCATCGTCGTCTCCAGCCTCAAGGGCGCCCTCGGCGACGTCCGCGTCCGCCAGGCCTTGTCGATGGCCATCGACCGCAAGGCCTACATCGACACGCTCTACCACGGCGACGCGCAGCTCCCGCGCACCCTGGCCAACCCCGGCACGTGGGGCTACGCCAAGGACGTCTTCCAGGCCGACTGGGACAAGCTGCCCGACCCGACGGTCGACGTCGCCAAGGGCAAGCAGCTGGTCACCGACGCCGGCGCGACGGGCAAGACCATCACGTTGGGCATGACCAGCGAGGTCAGCACCATCAACTCGTCGGCCACGGCGATCCGCTCGGCCGGCGAGAGCATCGGGCTCAAGGTGAAGTTCAAGGCGGTCTCCGCCCAGAACTTCATCAACTTCTTCACCGACCCCAAGGCCCGTGAGGGCGTCGACGCCTTCCCGACGGTCAACTACCCCGACTACGCCGACCCGGCCGCGTTCTACACCACCGTCGCCGCCCCGGACGGCAGCCAGAACTACGACGGCTTCACCGACCCGCAGATCAACCAGGCGCTGGACGCCGCGCGCACGACCGCCGATCCCGCGGCCCGCGCCAAGCTCGTCGTCCAGGCCGGCGACCGGATCGCCGACCAGCTCCCGTGGATCCCGATGGCCGCGCCGTCGTCGGTCCTCATCACGCGCAAGGGCCTGACCGGCGCGCCGTCGTCGTTCGTCTACATGGGCGGCCCGTGGGCGAACCTCCTCGGGGGCGCCTGAGATGCTGCGCTTCGCCGTCCGGCGCGCGGCGATGCTGGTGGCGGCCCTGCTGGTGTCGAGCTTCGTGATCTTCGGATCGCTGGACCTCGCCCCCGGTGACCCGCTCTCGACGCTCTCCGGCGGCCGCACGCTGCCGCCGGAGGCCGTCGCGCAGCTCCGCGCCCAGTACCACCTCGACGATCCGTTCTTGTCGCGGTACGTCCACTGGATCTCGGGCGTGCTGCACGGCGACCTCGGCACGTCGATCGCCTACCGCGAGTCGGTGTCGGCGGTGATCAGCGCGCGAGCCGGCGTGACGCTCGACCTGGTGCTGTTCGCCGCGCTGCTGATCGTCGTCTTCGGCGTCGGGCTCGGGATCCTCTCGGGCCTGCGCAAGGGCTGGGTCGACACCTCGATCCTCACGGTCACGACCGTCTTCGCGGCGGTCCCGTCGTTCGTGGCGGCGATCGCGTTGTTGAGCGTCTTCTCGGTCAACCTGGGGTGGTTCCCCGCGCTGGGGGCCGGTGAGGGCTTCACCGACTCGATCAAGCACCTCACCTTGCCGGCCATCGCGCTGGCGCTCTCGGCCATGGCGATCGTCGTGCGCGTCACGCGCACGACGGTCCGCAGCGAGATGGGCCGCGAGCACGTGCAGACCGCGATCAGCCGCGGGATCCCCTATCCGCAGGTCGTCCGGAGGCACGTGCTGCGCAACGCGTCGATCCCGGTGACGACCGTCGTGGGCATCACCATCACCTCGCTCATCGCGCTGTCGGCGGTGGTCGAGCGCGCGTTCAGCCTCGACGGCCTCGGCGCCGCGCTCGTGCAGGCGGCGTTGAGCAAGGACTTCGCGGTGGTGCAGGGCATCGCCCTCGTCTTCGTCGCGGCGTTCGTGGTGACCAACGCGCTGGTCGACCTGTTGTACGCCTTCCTGGACCCGCGGGTCGCGCTCGGAAGCAGGGCGTCGTGAGCACGCCCGCCGTCGTCCTCGAAGCGGCGCGGACGCGCCGCCGCCGCGTCGCGGGCAACGACATCATCTTCATCGGCTGCGCGGTGGTCATCGGCCTCGCGGTGCTGCTGGCGCTGCTCGGTCCGGCGCTCGCGCGGCACGATCCCGACGCCTCCAACCTGGCCAACGCGTTCGTCGGCACGACGCAGGGCCACCTGCTGGGCTTCGACGGCCAGGGCCGCGACCTGCTCAGCCGCCTGATGACCGGCGCGCGGACGTCGATGGCCGGGCCGTTCCTGGTGGTCGTCGTGGCCGTGGCGGCGGGCTCGACCCTCGCCGTCGCCGCCGCGTGGGCCGGCCGCTGGGTCGACTCGGTGATCTCGACCGTCCTCGACATCCTGTTCGCCTTCCCCGCGATCCTCCTGGCGGTGCTCGCCTCGGCCGTCTTCGGCGCGGGCCTCACCGCGCCGACGCTGGCGCTCGCCGTCGCCTACACGCCGTACATCGCCCGCGTGCTGCGCGGCGCGGCGCTGCGCGAGCGGGCACGGGAGTACATCGCCGCGCTCGAGGTCCAGGGCCTCTCGGCGTTCGCGATCTGCGTCCGCCACCTGATCCCCAACCTCGCGCCGCTGATCGTCGCCCAGGCGACCCTGCTGTTCGGCTACGCGATGGTCGACTTCGCCGCGATCTCCTACATCGGGCTCGGCGTGCAGCCGCCGCAGGCCGACTGGGGCGTGATGGTCGCGACCGGCCAGTCCGGCGTGCTGCAGGGGTATCCGATGGAATCGCTGCTCGCGGGCCTGAGCATCGTCCTGGTCGTCGTGGCCGTGAACCTGCTGGGCGAGCGCCTGGCCCAGCAAGACAGCGAGGGACGATGAGCACCGACCTGCACTACCTGCCCGCGACCGAGGCGCTGGCGCGCTTCCGCGATCGCAGCCTCTCGCCCGTCGAGCTGCTCGACGTGGTGATCGCCCGCGCCGAGGCCGTCGACCCCGTGGTCAACGCGCTGGTGCACCACCGCTATGACGAGGCGCGCGAGCAGGCCGTCGAGGCGGAGGCGCGTTACGGCGGCCACGGCCCGGCGCCGCGCGCGCTGGAGGGCATCCCCCTGGCCATCAAGGAGGAGGAGGCGGTCGCCGGCCAGCCGTGGACCCAGGGCTCGCTGTTGTACAAGGACTTGCTGGCCGACCACTCGTCGGCCTTCGCCCAGCGCATGCTCGACGCGGGCGCGATCGTCCACGCCCGCACCACCGCGCCGGAGTTCTCCTGCGCGGGCTTCACCCAGTCGCGCCTGCACGGCATCACGCGCAACCCGTGGAACCCCGACTACGCCGTCGGCGGATCCTCGGGCGGGGCGGGCGCGGCGCTGGCCGCGGGTACGACCACGCTGGCCAGCGGATCGGACATCGGCGGCTCGATCCGCCTGCCGGCGTCGTTCAACGGCGTCGTCGGCTTCAAGCCGCCCTACGGCCGCGTCCCCGTCGAGGCGCCGTTCAACCTGGACACCTACTGCCACTGCGGGCCGCTGGCGCGCACGGTGGCCGACACCGCGCTCTTCGAGAACGTGGTCGCCGGTCCCGATCCGAGCGACCACACGTCGTTGCGGCCGAAGCTCGTGCTGCCCGAGCAGTTCGCCCCGATCGCCGGGATGCGCATCGCGCTCTCGGTCGACCTCGGCGGCTGGCCGGTCGACCCGGAGGTCCGCGCCAACACGCTGGCCGCCGCGGCGGCGCTGCGCGAGGCCGGAGCGATCGTCGACGAGGTCGACCTGACCGTCCCGCGCGAGCAGGTGCTGCGCGCCGCGGCCATCCACTTCGACCTGGCCTTCGGCGCGTGGATCGGCGGCGAGACGGCGGCGCACCCGCTGCAGACCACCGGCTACGCCCGGGAGTTCGCGGCGCGCATGGCGCAGCGGGCCAAGGGCGGGACGTTCCTGGAGGGGTTGGAGCTGGAGGCCGCGATCAACCGGCCGGTCGCGGCGGTGCTGGAGGAGTACGACGCGCTGCTCGTCCCGACCGTCGGCACGCGCGGCCTGCTCGCCGACGACGACTACGTCGACCACGGGCTGACCGTCGACGGCACCGAGTTGGAGTTCTACTTCGAGGCGTGTTTCACGCCGGTGTTCAACATCCTGTCGCGCTGCCCGGTGCTCAACGTGCCGACGGGCTTCGCCGACAACGGCGTGCCCACGGGCCTGCAGATCGTCGGGCGCACCTACGACGACCTGACCACGTTCCGCGTCGGCGCCGCGCTGGAGGCCGTCCGGCCGTGGTTCGACACCGCCGCGCGCCGGCCGCCGCTCGCGCCCATGGAGGCGGCGCGATGAGCCCGCCGCTGCTGGAGGTCGAGCACCTGACGGTCCGCCTGCCGGTCGACGGCCGTCCGCAGACCGTCCTGCACGACGTCTCGCTGACCATCGGCGCCGGCGAGGCCGTCGGCCTGGTCGGCGAGTCGGGCTCGGGCAAGTCGATGACCGCCAAGGCCGTCGCGCGCCTGCTGCCCGGCGGCGCGGAGTGCGCGGGCGCGATCCGCTACGACGGCGGCGACGTCACGGCGTTGAAGGGCCACGGGCTGCGCGACTACCGCGGCGAGGTGGCGATGGTCTTCCAGGATTCGCGGGCTCACGTCAACCCGGTGCGGACCGTCGGCGACTTCATGGGCGAGGCACTGCGCTCGCTGCGCGGCGTCGGCGCCGCCGAGGCGCGCGAGCGGGCGATCGCCGCGCTGGCCGACGTCGGGATCGACGACGGCGAGCGCCGGCTGCGCCAGTACCCGCACGAGCTGTCGGGCGGCCTGCTGCAGCGCGTGATGATCGCCACCATGTTGCTCACCGAGCCGCGCCTGGTGCTGGCCGACGAGCCGACCACCGCGCTCGACGTGACCACGCAGGCCGAGGTGATGGCGATCCTCGACGAGCTGCGCCGCGATCGCGGCATGGCGCTCTTGTTCATCACCCACGACCTGGAGCTGGCCGGCGCGGTGTGCGACCGCACGTCGGTCATGTACGCCGGCCAGATCGTCGAGACGCGCGAGAGCGCCAAGCTCCACGACGACCCGCTGCATCCCTACACCGCCTCGCTGGCGACCGCGCGGCCGACGATCGACGCGACCGTCCACCGGCTGGCGGCGATCCCCGGGCGACCGGTGAGCGCCTTCGAAGCGCCCGACGGCTGTCCGTTCGCGCCGCGGTGCTCCTACGCGCAGGACGCCTGCCGCGCGCAGCGCCCGCCGGTCGAGGAGCTGGACGGCGGTCTGGTGCGCTGCCTGCGCGCCACCGAGCTGCGGGGCGAGCTGACGGGAGCGGTGCAGCATGGCTGAGCTGGTGCTGGAGGCCCGCGGGCTGCGCAAGGTCTACGGCGACGTGGTCGCGGTCGACGGCGTCGACCTGAGCGTTCCCCGCGGCGGCTCGCTGGCGGTCGTCGGCGAGTCGGGCTCGGGCAAGACGACGATCGCCCGGATGATCGTCGGGCTGACCGCGCCGACGGCCGGGACGATCACCGCCTGCGGCCGCGACCGCAGCGCCCCGGCGCGCAACGCCAAGGAGCGCCGCGCCCGCGGCGGCGAGGTCCAGATCGTCTTCCAGGACCCGTACTCGAGCCTGGACCCGCGCCACTGCGCCGAGCAGGCCATCGACGAGGTGCTGCGCCTGCACCGCTCCGGATCCTCCAAGGAGGAGCGCCGGGCGCGCATCGCCGAGCTGGGCGAGCTGGTGGGACTGGACGACCGCCAGCTCCACGCCCGGCCCGGCGCGCTGAGCGGCGGCCAGCGCCAGCGCATCGCGATCGCTCGCGCGCTGGCCGCCGAGCCGCAGGTCGTGATCCTCGACGAGTCCGTCGCCGCGCTGGACGTCTCGATCCAGGCGCAGATCCTCAACCTGCTGGCCGACATCCGCGAGCAGACCGGCATCTCCTACATCTTGATCAGCCACGACCTCGCGGTCGTGCGCCAGATCACCGACGAGGCGATCGTGATGCACCGCGGCCGCGTCGTCGAGCAGGGACCCACCGCGCAGGTGCTCGACCACCCGCGCGAGCCGTACACGCAGCTGCTGCGCGCCAGCGTGCCCCGCGCGGGCTGGAAGCCGCAGCGGCGGACCGCCACCGAGACCCCGACTGAAAGCCCCACGCCATGACCCCCTCCCCCATCGATCTCGCGCTCGTCTCCGGCCGGGTGCGCACCCTGGACCCCGACCAGCCCGCCGCCACCGCCGTGGCGATCGCCGGCGGCCGGATCGCCGCCGTCGGCGACGACGCCGAGATCCGCGCGCTGGCCGGTGCCGGGACCGAGGTCGTCGACCTCGACGGCGCCACCGTGATCCCCGGGATCATCGACAGCCACGTCCACCCGTTCCTCGGTGCCGTGCAGACCCGCGGCGCCGACCTCATGGACGCCCGCACGCTGGACGACGTCCGGCGCCTCGTCTCCGAGGAGCGCGCCCGCTGCGCGCCCGACGAGTGGGTGCTCGGCTTCGGCCTGGACTACAACGTCTTCGAGCAGAGCGGCGTCAGCGGCGACCTCATCGCCGACGCGGCCGGCGGCGGCCCGGCGATGCTCAAGTTCATCGACATGCACACGGCGCTCGTGACCCCGAGCGCGCTGGCGCTGGCCGGCGTCGACGGGCCGCGCACGTTCGAGGAGCACGCCGAGGTCGTCGTCGGGCCCGGTGGCGCGCCGACCGGCGAGCTGCGCGAGTTCGCGGCGATGGACCTGCTGGAGCGCACGATGCCCGAGCTGACCGAGGCCCAGCACTACGCCCTCTGCGCCGCGGCGCTGAAGCGCTTCGCGGCCACGGGCATGACCGGGCTGCATGGCATGGACGGCGAGGTCCCGATGCTCGACCTGCTGCGCAAGTTGGAGGCCAACGGCGACCTGGTCACGCGCATGGTCATGCCCTTCTGGGTCAAGCCCGAGATGCCCGAGGAGACCTGGCACGCCTACGCGGAGCACCGCGACGCCACCGGCGCGCGCTGGCGCACCGGCGTGGCGAAGTTCTTCATCGACGGCGTCATCGACTCCGGCACCGGCTGGCTCTACGAGCCCGACACCGAGGGCGACGGGCAGTCCTCGTTCTGGCCCGACCCGGCGCGCTACCGCGAGGCCGTGAAGTTCTTCGCCTCGCGCGGCTTCCAGGTCGTGACGCACGCGACCGGCGACCGCGGCGTGCGCGAGGCGCTCGACGCCTACGCCGAGGCCGGCGCCGCCCCGGGCGTCCGCCACCGGATCGAGCACATCGAGACGCTGCAGCCGCAGGACCTCCCGCGCTTCGCCGCCGAGGGCGTGATCGCCTCGATGCAGGCCCAGCACATGATGTGGCTGGAGCCCGACCGCTCCGACAACTGGTCGCGCCGCCTCGGCGCCGAGCGCTGCGACCGCGCCTTCCCGATCCGCTCGATCCTGGAGACCGGCGCGACCGTGACGCTCGGCTCCGACTGGCCGGTCGCGCGCTACGACTGGCGCGAGGGCGTCGCCGCCGCGCAGCTGCGCCGGCCGCCGGGCCACCCCGACCGCGCCGCCTACGACGACCAGGGCATCGACGCGCTCACCGCGCTGCACGGCTACACGACGCAGGCCGCGCTGACGGCCGGCGACCAGGATCGCCTGGGGCGCGTCCGCGCCGGCTTCCTGGCCGACCTCACGGTGCTGGCCGAGGACCCGGTCGGGTGCACGCCCGACGCGCTGATGGACAACGAGACCGTGCTGACGATCGTCGACGGCGAGGTCGTCCACCGTCGCTGAGGGTGCAGGCGCGGCGATGCTGGGTAAGGGGCGAGCGATGATCCGTCCGCGCTCGCTCCTGCCGACCGCCGTCGCCGCGGCGGCGCTCGCCCTGCCCGCCGCCGCCGGGCACGCCGCGGCCGCCGCGCCCGGCCCGTCGCGCGCGCTGGCCTCCGCCTACGCGGCCCGCACGTACGTCGACGATCCCGGCCTCGGGCGCCGGACCTTCGCGCTGATCGGCCACAGCGCGGTCGCCCGCGCCGCCGACGGAACGACGCTCACCGCCTTCGGCATGGTCCTCGCCGACTCCGGCGACGGCACCGGCCAGGCCGTGCTGCTGTTCGACGGCACGCGCTTCCTCGGCTGGGGCAGCGCGTACGAGGCGCTGCACCTCAACGTCGCGGCATCGGGCTCCGCGGTCCGCGTGCGCTACGGCGTCTACCGCGGCAACGACCCGTTCTGCTGCCCGTCGTCGACCAAGACGGTGCACTACCGCTACCGCGGCGGCAAGATCGTCGCCGACGGTGCGCCGCCGCTGATCTACGGCAAGCACGGCCCGCGGCTGCACCTGGCGTCGTCGCCGACCTCGCGCTGACCGCGCCGCGGCTCAGGGCGCGAGCCGCAGGCCCGCGATGACGATCTCGGTCACCAGCTCGGCGTGCTCGTCGATCGCGCGGGCCGCCAAGGGCGAGGCCGGGTCGAAGTGCTCGGCCAGCGCGACCAGCGTGTAGGGCGCCGCGCCGCCGTGGGTGATGAGGAAGTGGAAGGTGCGCAGCGGGACGCGCCGGATGCGCCCGGCGTCGGCGAGGTGCTCCAGCAGCCGCCCGACGCGGCCCATCGTCGGGTCGATGTAGTTCCTGTAGATGTAGTCCAAGCGCTCGGTGTCCTGGCGGCCCTCGATGTTCATGAGGCCCAGCAGCTCGGGATGCTCGGCCGAGAAGCGCAGGAAGCGCCGGACCCACAGGCTCAGCTGCTCCAGCGGATCGGTGACCGTCGGGTCGAACACGTCGGCCATGTGGCGGCTGATGCGCCCGAAGCCGTGGTCGACCGCCGCGTGCCACAGGCCGTCCTTGGAGCCGAAGCGCTGCGAGACGAGGCTGTGGCTGACGCCGAGCTCGCGGTTGAGCGTGCGGACCGAGACGCCGTCGTAGCCGTGGGTCGCGAAGGCGCGCAGCGCGGCGTCGAGGATCGTCTCGGCCGCCACCGCCGCGTCGCCGCCGGCCGGTGGACGGCCCGGCGGGCGCCGGCGGGGAGGCTCGGAGGCGGTCACTGTCGAGGACTGTAACGGGGGTCCGACCGCCGCTCAGCGCATCGTGATGCGCCGGAAGACGTCGCCCGCGACGTCCTGCAGCTCGGTCAGGTCGCGGCCCTGGTCCAGCGCGGTGATGACCAGGTCGCGGAAGCCGCCGGTGATGATCGTCGCGACCTCCAGCGGCAGCGGGCGCAGGTCGGCGTCGTGCTCGCGCGCCTCCTCGACCAGCCGCATGATCTGGTGCGCCCAGCGCTCGTTCATCGCCCGCACGCGCGCGGTGCCGTCGGGGCCGACCGAGCCGACCTCCTCGATGCACGAGCGCGCCAGCACCGGCTCGGCGGCCAGCGCGCCGAGGTAGGCGCCCATCGCGCGGTCGACGCGCTCGGCGAACGGGCCCTCGCCGGTCGCGGCCTCGGCGATCGTCGTCAGCAGCTGCCCGCTGACGACGTCGAAGAGGGCGAGGAAGCACGCGTCGCGGTCGTCGAAGTGCTGGTAGAACGTCCGCCGCGACGTCCGGGCGCGGCGGACGACCTCGGCGACCGTGACCGCGCGGAACCCGCCGTGCTCGCGGATCGCCGCGGCCATACCGAGCAGCAGGCGGTCGCGGAAGCCGCCGCCGTCGGGCGGCAGCAGCCCGCCGGCGGGCTCGGGTGTCGCCGTCGCGCTCACGCGGCCGCGGCCACCTCCGGGACGCGCTCGCGCACCGCGCGGCGGGCGACCGTGACGCGCCCGCCCGAGCCCGGGCTCCACGCCACGCCCTTGAACTTCCAGGCCTCGTCGGGCGCCGTGGTCGGCTGCAGCTCCATCCGCTGCAGCATCACCCGCAGCACGACGTCGAGCTCCATGTGCGCGAACGTCGCGCCGATGCAGCGCCGGATCCCGCCGCCGAACGGGATCCACGAGTACGTCTCGGGCAGCTTGTCGTAGAAGCGCTCCGGCGAGAACCGGTCGGGCTCCGGGAACAGCTGCGGGTCGAAGTGCGTCAGCCCCGCGCTGAGGCCGATCAGCACGCCCTTGGGCAGCCGGTAGCCGCCGACCTCGAACGGCTGCCGCGTGAAGCGGCCGGCGAACGCGATGACCGGGCGCATGCGCTGGACCTCGCGGATCGTCGCGTCGCGGTAGGCCTTGCCCTCGCCCGCGTCGACCTCGGCGACCAGGCGGGCGAGCTGCTGCGGGTTGCGCGTCAGCCGCTCGATCGCCCAGCTCAGCGTGTGCGCCGTCGTCTCGTGGCCGGCGGCGAGCATCGTGACGAGCTGGTCGCGGATCTCGGCGTTGCTCAGCTCCGTGCCGTCCTCGCGGCGAGCCTGGACCATGAGCGAGAGGACGTCCGTGCGCTCGGTCAGCGCCGGGTCGCCCTTGGCCTCGCGGATCAGCTCGTCGAGGATCTTGTCCACCTTGGCCCGCAGGCGCAGGAAGCGCCCCCACGGGCTCCGCGGGCCGAGGTCCTTCTGGATCTGCGGGAAGCGCGAGAGCGCCTGGCCCTGCTCGGTCCACGGCGGCAGCAGCTCCTCCAGCTCGTGCAGCTGCCGGCCGGTGGCGCCGAAGACGGCCTGCAGGATCGCGCGCAGCGTGATGCGCTGGAAGCTCTGCGCGGTCTCGAACGGCGTGCCGACCGGCCAGCGCTCGATCTCCTCGATGGCGATCTGCTCGATGAGCGACTCATAGGTCTTCATCCGCTGGCCCTTGAACGGCGGCAGCATCAGGCGGCGCTGCTCGAGGTGGTACTCCTCGTCGATGCCCAGCAGCGAGTGGTTGCCCAGAACCTTGCGCAGCGGGCTCTGCGAGCCGGCGTGCAGCACCTTGGGGTCGGCGGTGAACGTGTGCTTGATCAGCGCCGGGTCCGAGACGACGACCAGCGTGCCCAGCCCGTACATGCGGACCGAGAACATCGTGCCGTAGCGGCGCCGGCAGCGCTCCAGGAACGGCCGCTGGCGCGTGAGCACGCCGAGCGTCTGCAGCGACGTGGGCATGGTGGGACCGGGCGGGATCCCGTCGACGATGGAGCTCATGTCATGGTCCTTGCCTTCACGTGGCCCGGCGCAGGAGCGTCTCGAGCCGTTCGATGATGTCGTAGTAGCGGTTGGGCGCGAAGCGCGCGAGCAGGTCGAACAGCACGGCGTCGGAGCCGACGCGGATCCGCGACCGGCCGTCCTCGATGCCGCGGTGGATGATCTTGGCCGCCTTCTCGGGCGT
>DASYBY010000470.1:0-19846 GCA_036500525.1 Baekduia sp.
CAGCGACATCGTGGGGTGGATGCGGTTGGGCTGGTGGCCGAGGTGGGTCTCGAGGCTCCAGTAGCGAAACCACGACGGATCGCGGGAGTCGGCGACCGCGATCGTCTCCTTGCCCAGCGTCTGCACCGAGATCGACGGCAGGGCCGCCAGCGGGTGGCGGTGCGACACCGCGGCGACCAGCGGCTCGCCGAAGAGCGGCTGGAAGCGCAGGTCGGCGTGGCTGAACGGCGCGCGGATGATCGCGAGGTCCATCTGCCCGTCGTCGTAGGTACGCCATGGATCGCGGAAGTCGAGCTCGTGCAGCGTGACCTTGATGTGCGGGTCGGTCCGCGCGATCTCGGCCAGGATCAGCTCAGTCAGCTCCAGTGCCGCGCCGATCCGGAAGCCGACGTTGACCTCGCCGGCCGCCGCGCGCCCGCGCACCCGGGCGGCCTTGACGCCCTCGTCGATCGCCGCCACCGCCGTCCGCGCCGCCGTCGCGAAGGCCGTGCCCTCGGCGGTCAGCCGGACCGATCGGGTCGTCCGCTCGAACAGCGGGACGCCGAGATCGCGCTCCAGGTCACGGATCTGACGGCTCATCGCCTGCTGCGCGATGAAGAAGCGAGCGGCGGCGCGCCCGAAGTGCAGTTCGTCGGCCAGCGCCAACATGTAGCGCAGCCGCCGGGTGTTCACATCCACAGCAGAAGTATTGTCGATCCACGTCGCAAATGTTGCTTCAGGTGTTGCGAGGACGGACCTACAGTGCCCCGCAATGACCACGCCCAACGCCGCGCTGTCCTCGCGGGCCGCCGCCGTCATGCCCTGGAAAGACGGGCTCTACGGCCACATGACCACGGCGAGCCTGCCGTCCGGATACCCGCAGTTCTACGAGCGCGGCGACGCGGCGCGCGTGTGGGATGTCGACGGGAACTCTTACGTCGACCTCATGTGCAGCTGGGGCCCGATCGTGCTCGGTCACCACCATCCTGATGTGGATGCGGCGGCCGGCGCGCAGCAGGCGCTCGGCGACGTCCTCAACGGTCCCGGGCGACCGATGGTCGAGCTCGCCGAGCTGCTCACCGACACCGTCAGCGGCGCCGACTGGGCCATGTTCGCCAAGAACGGCACCGACGCGACGACGATCTGCACGATGGTCGCGCGGGCCGCGACGGGGCGCGACGCGATCCTCGTGGCTGAGGGCGCCTACCACGGCAGCGCGCCCTGGTGCACGCCGCGCCTGGACGGCACGATCGCCGAGGACCGCGGCGGGGTGGAGCGCTACGTCTTCAACGACCTCGCCAGCGTCGAGGCTGCCGTGCAGCGCCGCGACGGCGACGTCGCCGGGATCCTCGTCTCGCCCTTCAAGCACGACGCCGGCCACGACCAGGAGCTGGTCACCGCCGAGTTCGCGCGGGGGCTGCGGGCGATCTGCGACCGCCTCGGCGCCGCGCTGATCATCGACGAGGTGCGCGCCGGCTTCCGGCTCAACCTCGGCAGCAGCTGGGACGACCTCGGCGTCGCCGCCGACCTCAGCGCCTGGGGCAAGGCCATGGCCAACGGCTACGCGCTGTCGGCGGTCACCGGCACCGCCTCGCTGCGCGAGGCCGCGACGCGGATCTACGTCACCGGCTCGTACTGGTACGGGAACGTCGCGATGGCCGCCGCGCTGGCCACGCTGAAGGTGCTGCGCGAGGAGGACGGCATCGCCCGCCTGCGCTCCGCCGGCCAGCGGCTGCGCGACGGCTTCGCGGCGCAGGCCGAGGCGCACGGCCTCGCGATCAACCAGACCGGGCCGCCGCAGATGCCGTACCTGACCTTCGAGGGCGACACCGAGCGCCGGCGGCTGCGGCTCTTCGCCCAGCAGGCGCTGGCCAACGGCCTCTTCCTGCACCCGGGGCACAACTGGTTCCTCTCGCTCGCGCACACCGACGCGGAGATCGACCGGGCGCTGGAGGCCAGCGAGCCGGCGTTCGCCGCGGTGCGCGACCAGGTCGAGGCCGGGGCGGTGGGCGCGTGAGCGGCGCCGGGCGCAAGCGGGTCGCGTGCGTCGGCGTCTACATCCTCGACGTCCTCGCGCGGCCGATCGACGCGCTGCCGACGACGCAGCAGGCGGTGCTCGTCGACGAGATCAAGATGGCGCCCGCGGGCACGGCCGGCGGGACCGCCGTCGACCTCGCCCGCCTCGGCCACGACGTGCTCGCCGTCGGCGCCGTCGGCGACGACGCCGCCG
Source organism: Baekduia sp. (assembly GCA_036500525.1). Lineage (GTDB taxonomy): Bacteria > Actinomycetota > Thermoleophilia > Solirubrobacterales > Solirubrobacteraceae > Baekduia. Next base: position 2,210 of record DASYBY010000470.1, read on the forward strand.
GGGAGTTCCTCGTCGGCATCCTGGCGCGCGAGGGGATCGACACGAGCGCGATCGCCGTCAAGCCCGCCACCGCGACCGCCGCGACCGTACTGCCGATCAGCTCCACGGGCGTCCGGCCCGCGTGGCACGTGCGCGGCGCGACGACCACGCTCGGGCCCGCCGACCTGCCGATGGACGCGATCGCCGGCGTCGACGCCCTGCACTACGGCGGCGTCTCGGCGCTGCCCGGCCTCGACGGCGAGGCCTCACGCGACCTGTTGGCGTACGCCAAGGAGAACGGAGTACTGACCACGGCCGACTGCCTCGGCATCAAGCGCGACGACACGCTGGAGGTGTTCGGCCCCTCGTTCCCCTACGTCGACGTCTTCATGCCCAACCGCGGCGAGGTCGAGCTGCTGACCGGCCTCCGCTCCCCGGAAGACGGCGCCCGCGCGCTGCACGCGCTCGGGCCGCGCTCGGTGATCGCCAAGCTCGACGCCGACGGCTGCTTCGGCGTCGGTCCCGAGGGCGAGTTCCACATCCCCGCCTTCGACGTGCCGGTCGTCGACACGACCGGCTGCGGCGACGCGTTCTGCTCGGGCGTGATCACCGGGCTGCTGGCCGGGTGGACGCTGGAGGAGGCGGCGTGGCTCGGGACGGCCGCCGGTGCGCAGACAGCGGGCGGCTTGGGGTCCGACGCCGGGGTACACGACCTCGACGACACCATGAACTTCCTCGATCACCACCGCACCCGGGTCGCCTCATGAGCGAGATCCCCACCATCTACGGCTACTGCAACACCTTCGACTACCGGCCGGGAGCGACCGTGGACGTGCACCTGCACGCCACCGCCCCGGAGGTCCGGCTCGCCGTCGTGCGCCTGCGCAACGCCGACACGCGCCTCGACGACGTCATCGCGCCCGAGGAGGCGGTCCCGGAGATCCCGGCCGTCACCGTGCCGGGCGTGCGGCGCGCGGTGCGGCGGGGATCGTCGGCCCGCGTCGACGGGCTGGGCGAGCTGGCCGGCGCCCGCACGGCGACGATCGAGTTGTGGTTGAACGCGACGCTGCTGGAGGCCGGCCACCCGCAGGTGCTCGCGTCGACGCTCGACGCGGACGAGCGCACGGGCTTCGCGCTCGCGCTCGCCGAGGACGGCCACCCCGAGCTGTGGGTCGGCGCGCCGCAGGGGCGCCGCGTGGCGCTGCGCGGGCCGCGGCCGGTCGTGGCGACGACGTGGACGCGCGTCTCGGCGACCATCGACCTCGCCGCGGGCACGGGCGCGCTGCGCTACGCCCCGCAGCGCGCGCTGCCGCACGACGAGGGCGCGGGGGAGACCACCGGGCCGCTCGGCACCGACACCGCCACCGCCGGCGGGGCGACCCTGCTGCTCGCGGCGCGCGCCGCCTACGCCGACGCGGACGCCGCCGGCCAGACCACCGACCACCTCAACGGCCGCCTCGAAGACGTCTCGCTCGCCACCGACCCCGGCGGCCTCGTCGCCCGCTGGGACTTCGGCGCCGCGATCGGCAGCGGCCGGATCGTCGACGTCGGCGGCCGCGGCCACCACGGCGTGCTCCGCAACGGGCCGTCGCGCGGCGTCACCGGCCAGGCGTGGTCGGGCAACGAGATCGACCACCGGATCGTCCCGCACGAGTACGCGGCGATCCACTTCCACGACGACGACTTCGACGACGTCCGCTGGCCCGTCGACCACGCCTTCGCGCTCCCCGCCGATCTCCCCAGCGGCATCTACGCCGTCCACGCCGTGGCGTCCGACGGCGGCGAGGATCGCATCCCGTTCATCGTGCTGCCGCGCGTGGCGGCCGGGCCGCGCCCGCGCGTCGCGTTCCTGACGCCGACGATGACCTACCAGGCCTACGCCAACTCCAAGCTGTCGGACCGCATCGACTACGAGGTCTTCGGCCTCTCCGGGCGCGAGTACCGCCCGAGCCTGCGCGACCAGCAGCTGGCCGAGGTCCCCGAGTTGTACGGGTCGCTCTACGACGTCCACCGCGACGGCAGCGGGCGCTTCTACTCCAGCTCCCGCCGGCCGATCCTCTCGTTCCGCCCGGAGTGGCAGAGCGCGATGCAGCACGCCCCGCGCCACCTCGCGGCCGACCTCTACCTCACCTCCTGGCTCGACCACGTCGGCGAGCCCTACGACGTGCTCACCGACCACTCGGTCCATGACGGCGGGATCGCCGCGCTGGAGCCCTACGACGTCCTCGTCACGGGCTCGCACCCGGAGTACGTCTCCGAGCCCGAGCTGGCGGCGATCGAGCAGTTCGTGCAGCGCGGCGGCCGCGTGATGTACCTGGGCGGCAACGGCTTCTACTGGGTCACGAGCGTCGACCCCGAGCGCCCGCACGTCGTCGAGGTGCGCCGCGGCAACGCCGGCACCCGCACCTGGGACAGCGCGCCCGGCGAGACGCGCCACAGCACCACCGGCGAGCCGGGCGGCCTGTGGCGCCACCGCGGGCGCATCCCCAACGCGCTGCTCGGCGTCGGGATGGCGAGCCAGGGCTGGTCGCCGAAGGCCCCGGGCTACCGCCGCACCGCCGCGAGCGAGGCGCCCGAGCTGGACTGGCTGACCGCCGGCCTGCCGGCGCTCGACGAGGAGTTCGGCGACGAGGGGCTCGTGATGGACGGGGCCGCCGGCGACGAGGTCGACCGCTATGACATCGACCTCGGCTCGCCGCGCCACGCGGTCGTCGTGGGCACCTCGACCGGCCACCCGCACTACTACAAGCTCGTGCACGAGGACGTGCCGATGAGCCGCGACGGCCTCGGCGGCGACGTCAACGACAAGGTCCGCTCCGACCTCGTCTACCTCCCGTGGCCGGGCGGCGGCGGCGTCTTCTCCGTCGGCTCGATCACGTGGGCCGGCGCCATGGCGCTGCGCGCCTTCGACAACCCCGTGGCGACCCTCACCACCAACGTGCTGCGCCGTTTCCTGGATCCGGCCGAGCTTCCGGCCCCGAGCAGAGAGTCCGCATGACCGACACCCGCACCGACCTCGCCGCCGCCGCCCGGGAGCTCGACGAGCGCGGGCTGACCTTCGCCGCGTCGGGCAACCTCAGCCTGCGCGTCGGCGACCGCGTCCTGATCACGCCGCGCGGCGCCGTCTTCGGGGAGTTCACCCCCGAGGACGCGATGGAGGTCGCCCTCGACGGCAAGGTCCTGGCCGGGGAGCGCACGCCGTCCTCCGAGCTGCCGTTCCACCTCGCGCTCTACCGCGACCTGGGCGCCGGCGCGGTCGTCCACACACATTCGCACCACGCGGTCGTGCTGTCGACGCTGCTCGACGAGGTGCCGATCCTCCACTACGCGATGGCCGACTTCGGCGGCCCGATGCGGGTCGCCCCGTACGCCACGTTCGGCTCCGACGACCTCGCCACCGGCGTCGTCGCGGCGCTCAAGGACCGGCGCGGCGCGCTGATGCAGAACCACGGCGCGGTCGTCGTCGCCGACACGATCGCCGAGGCGGTCCGGCTCGCGACGCTGCTGGAGTGGTCCTGCTCGGTCGTGCACGACGCGCTGATGTGCGGCACGCCGCGCGCGCTGAGCGACGGCGAGTTGGAGGACTTCGCGCGCCAGCGGGAAGCGTTCGCCTACGGGGTGCTCGCATGAGCTGGGAGCAGGCGCGCGCCGACGACCTCAGCTGGACCCCGCCGACCTACACCGTCGACCGCGACGGCCGCGTGATCGGCGCCGTCTGCGAGCACGAGCCCAACAACTGGGGCCGCTGGGGCGCGCTCGACGAGCGCGGCACCACCAACTTCATCACGCCCGAGCACGTCGCGGCGGCCGGGAAGCTGATCGAGCACGGCCGCACGTTCAGCCTCGCGCTGCCGATCGCCGCGACCGGGCCGACCCATCCGCTGCGGCCGCCGGTGATCCACCGCTTCGCCTACGCGGGGACCGACTTCCTCGGGACCAGCGCGCTGGCGCAGGAGAAGCCGGGCTACCAGGGCACCGACGACATGATCACGATGCCGCTGCAGGGCAGCACGCAGTGGGACGGGCTCGGGCACGCCGGCTTCCGCGACACCTTCTACAACGGCTTCTGGATCGGCACGTCGGAGGCGTTCTCGGGCAACCGCCGCCTCGGGATCGAGCACCTGCGCGAGACGCTGGTCGGCCGCGGCGTGCTGCTCGACCTCGCGCGCTTCGCCGGCGTGGACCGTCTGCCGCCCGGGCACGCGATCGGCCCCGACGAGCTCGACGCGTGCGCCGCCGCCCAGGGCGTGGAGGTCCGCTCGGGCGACCTGCTGCTCCTGCGCACCGGGCACGTCGAGTGGTTCTACGAGCTCGAGGACAAGGCCCCGTTCTTCGCGGGCGCGCCCGGCGTCGGCGCTGAGGCCGTCGAGTGGATCCACCGCCACGAGATCGCCGCGTTGTGCGTGGACAACGTCGCCGTCGAGGTGGAGCCCTTCCAGCCCGGCGTCGAGGCGCCGTACCCGCTGCACGTCCGCCTGATCCGCGACCTCGGGCTGCTGCTCGGCGAGCTGTGGTGGCTCGCCGACCTGGCGGCCGACTGCGCCGCCGACGGCACCTACGAGTTCTTCCTGTCCGCACCACCGCTGCACGTACCGAACGGCAGCGGATCACCGCTCAACCCGATGGCCATCAAGTAGATGGACACCAACCACACAGGACGTAGACCACTGATGTTCGAACCCCGCCGGTTCCGTCTGGCCCTGCTCAGCGTCGCCGTCCTCGGCGTCGCGCTGACCACGACGGCCTGCAGCCGCAGCAGCAACGACAGCAGCTCCAGCGGCAAGAAGCGCATTGCCTTCGTCGTGGGCATCACCAGCGACGCCTTCTACCAGAAGGCCCACGAAGGCGCGGCCGAGGAGGCCAAGAAGCTCGGCGTCGACCTGATCTACCAGGGGCCGGCCGAGTTCACCCCCGCGTCGCAGACGCCGGTGCTCGACTCGCTGCTGACCAAGAAGCCCGACGCGATGGCCATCGCGCCGACCGATCCCGCGGCGATGGTCGCGCCGGTCCGCCGCTGGTCGCAGGCCAAGATCCCCGTCGTCACCTACGACAGCAGCCTGACCGACCCGGGCTTCCCGATCGTCAGCTCCATCCAGTCCAACAACCTGGCCGGCGGCAAGAAGGCCGCGGACCTGCTGGCCCAGCAGATCGGCGGCGCGGGGAAGGTGGCGCTCATCAGCACCGACACCTCCAACCTGGTCCAGGCCGATCGGGCCACGGGCTTCCGCCAGCAAATGAAGGCCAAGTACCCCAAGATCCAGGTGGTCGCCTCGCAGCTGGTCGGCGACGACTACCCGCGCGCCCAGACGTTCGTGCAGACGATCGCGGCGAAGTACCACGACCTCAAGGGCTACTTCACCACGTGCAGCTTCTGCACCGAGTACGCCGCCAAGGGCCTCGAGGGCTTGCACAAGCAGAGCTCGATCGCCCAGATCGGCTACGAGGCCGGCCCCAAGGAGATCTCGTACCTGCGCAGCGGCGTGCTGCGTGCGGTGGTCGCCCAGGATCCGGCCGAGGAGGGACGGCGCGCCGTCGAGTACGCGACCGCTGCCGCCAACGGCAAGAGCGCGCCCAAGACGGTGCAGCTGCAGCCGGTGGCGATCACGAAGGCCAACGTCGACCAGATGCAGCGGTACTACTACCAGACGTCCGGAGAGTGACCCTGTGAGCACCGTCTCCCAGCAGCCGGCGACCGTCAGCGCGTCGGGCATCACCAAGCACTACGGCGCCGTGCGGGCGCTGGACGGCGTCGACATCGAGCTCCGGCCCGGCGAGATCGTCGGGCTGCTGGGAGACAACGGCGCCGGGAAGTCGACGCTCGCGAGCATCCTCTCGGGTGCGGTGGTGCCGACGACCGGGGAGCTCTCGATCGAGGGCACCCCCACGCGGATCGAGTCGCCGCTGCACGCCCGCAACATCGGCATCGAGATGGTCTTCCAGGATCTGGCGCTCGCGCCGGACCTGACGATCGCCGAGAACATGTTCCTGGGCCGTGAGCCGCTGCGGCGCGGCAGCGGCCCGTTCCACTGGGTCGACCGCCGCGAGATGGAGCGGCGCTCGGCGCAGGAGCTGGAGGCGCTGTCGGTGCGCGTGCGCTCGGTCAAGGCGCGCTGCGGCGACCTGTCGGGCGGTCAGCGCCAGGGCGTGGCGATCGCCCGCGCGGTCGTCTGGAGCTCGAAGGCGCTGCTCCTCGACGAGCCGACGGCGGCACTGGGCGTCGAGCAGCAGGCGCAGGTCGCCAACCTCGTCAAGGACGTCGCGAGCCGCGGCGTGGCCGTCATGCTGATCACCCACAACATGCAGCAGGTCATGGACCTGTGCGACCGCGTCGTGGTGCTGTGGCGCGGGCGGTCGGTCGCCAACCTGAAGGCCGGCGAGTACGACATCGAAGGGCTCGTGCAGTGGATCACGGGCGCGAAGGTCATGCAGCAGGGAGGGAGCCGATGAGCGCCGTGGAGCATTCCGACCAGGTCGTCGCGCCGCCGCCGCCGCAGGAGCGCGTGCCCAACCGCGCGCTGGTCTTCGTCGCCGAGCACTGGACGGTCGTCGCGTTCCTGCTCGTCGCCCTGATCTTCTTCGGGATGTCGGCCGACTTCCTGACCAAGGACAACTGGATCGCCACGAGCGTCTACGCGACGGGCATCCTCGCGCTCGCCGTGGGGCAGACGTTCGTGATCGTCTCGGGCGGCATCGACCTGTCGATCGGCGGCACGCTGTCGGTCTCGGGCATGACCGCGGCGGTGGCGATGCGGTCGCTCGGCGAGCACAACGCGTCGCCGACCACGACGATCGTCCTCGGCGTCGCCGCGGGCGTGGTCACCGGCCTGGTCGTGGGCATCATCAACGGCTTCGCCGTCTCGCGCCTGCGCCTCGCGCCGTTCATCGTGACGCTCGGGATGATGGGCGTCACGCAGGGCGCCGCGAACCTCATCAACGACGGCCAGCAGATCTCCGACATCCCCAACGGCCTTTCGAACTTCGGCAGCGACCTGATCGGCGGCTGGCTGTCGTGGCTGGTGCTGGTGTCGCTGGTGATCGCGGTGATCGCCTGGCTGGTCCTGGCCAAGTCGCGCTTCGGGCTGCACACCTATGCCTTGGGCTCCAACGGCGAGGCCGCGCGCCGCGCCGGCGTCCACGTGCACCGCCAGACCATCATGGTGTACGCGATCTGCGGGCTCTGCGCCGGGATCGCCGGCGTGCTCGTGCTCTGCCGGTTCAGCGTCGCGCAGACCAACGCCGGCGACGGGCAGGAGCTCAACGCGATCGCCGCGGTCGTCATCGGCGGCGCCAGCCTGTTCGGCGGCAAGGGCAGCATCCTCGGCACCGTCCTGGGCGTCGGCATCATGGCGATGCTCGTCACCGGGCTCGTGCTGATCGGCCTGCAGCCGTTCTGGCAGACGGTCGTCACCGGCATCGTCGTCGTCGGCGCTGTCTACATCGACCAGCTCCGCGACCGGCTCAACGCGCGGCTGGGGGCGCGGGCGGCGGCGTAGCGGACCCGCGGGGCCGCGCGCGTACGGACGCGCGCGGCCCCTGAAACTCATCGATCAGTTCTGACCCCGGGCGGCGCCTAACGGGGTATGAACTCCAAGCAGCGATGGGTGTTGGGCGTGACGGCGGCGGCGTCGCTGTTGGTGGTGTTGGACGCGCTGGTCGTCTCGACCGCGCTCAGCACGCTCCGGCTCGACCTGCACGCGTCGGTCGCCGAGCTGGAGTGGACGGTCAACGGGTACGCGCTGAGCTTCGCCGTCCTGCTGATGACCGCGGCCGTGCTCGGCGATCGCTTCGGGCGCCGGCGGATCCTGGCCATGGGGATCGGGCTGTTCGCCGTGGCGTCGGCGGGGTGCGCGCTGGCACCGACGATCGGCTGGCTGATCGCCTTCCGCGTGCTCCAGGGCGCCGGTGCGGCGCTCGTGGTGCCGACGGCGCTCGCGCTGCTGGGCGCGGCGTTCCCGCCGCAGCTGCGCCCGCGCGCGCTCGGGGTGTTCGCCGGCGTGTCGGGGCTGGCGGTGCCGCTCGGCCCGCTGCTCGGCGGCGCCGTGGTCCAGGGGATCTCGTGGCCGTGGATCTTCTGGCTGAACGTCCCGGCCGGCGTGGTGCTGATCGCGGTCGTGCTCACGCGGATCGACGAGAGCCACGGGCCGCGCGGCGCCGTCGATGTTCCAGGCCTCGCGCTGGTGACCGGCGCGGCGCTGGGGATCGTGTGGGGGCTGGTGCGCGGCAACCCGGCGGGGTGGGGGAGCCCCGAGGTGGTCGGCGCGCTGGTCGCCGGGGCGGCCCTGACCGCGGGGTTCGCTCTCTGGGAGCGGCGCGCCGCGGCCCCGATGCTGCCGCTGCGGCTGTTCGCCTCGCGGCGGTTCTCGGCCGGCAACGCGGCGGTGTTCTTCCATTGGGGATCGGCGCTGGGCGCCGTGTTCTTCCTGTCGCAGTTCCTACAGACCGGGCTCGGGTACGGGCCGCTGGACGCGGGGCTGCGGCTGATGCCGTGGGGCGCGACGACGGTCTTCGTGCCGCAGCTGGCCGGGCGGCTGATCGGCCGGTTCGGTGAGCGGCGCTTCGTGGTCGGCGGCATGGCGCTGCACGGCGCGTCGATGGTGTGGATCGCGCTGATCGCCCGGCCCGATCTCGCCTACGGGCAGCTCGTCGTGCCGGCGATCCTGTCGGGCGCCGGCGTGGCGATGTCGATCCCCGCGGCGCAGAGCGCGGTGCTCGGGGCGGTGGCGCCGCAGGACATCGGACGGGCCTCGGGCGCGTTCTCGACCATGCGCCAGCTCGGCGGGGCGTTCGGCGTGGCCGTGGTGGTCGCCGTGTTCGCGGGCGCGGGCGGCGGCTACGGCTCGGCGCAGGCGTTCAGCGACGGGTTCGTCGCGGCGATCGCGGCGTCCGCCGGGCTGGCGGCGGCCGCGGCGCTGGCGGGCAGCGCGCTGCCGGGGCGGCGGCGGCCCGTGCTCACACCACCTCCTCCTGCGCTCGCCCTCGACGACGACTTGCCGGTGCTCTTGCCCACGACCCAACGGGAACCCTCATGACTCACCCCTCCGCCACCCGCTCGCACCAGACCTGGACGGTCGTGCTCGCCTCGATCGGCGTGCTGATGACCTCGCTCGACACGCTGGTGGTGACGACGTCGCTGCCCGTGCTGCGCAACAGCCTCCACGCGAGCCTGTCCAGCCTGGAGTGGACCGTCAACGCCTACAACCTGGCGTTCGCCTGCCTGCTGCTGACCGGGGCGGCGCTCGGCGACCGCTTCGGCCGGCGGCGCATGTTCACCATCGGCGTCGGGGTCTTCACCGCCGCGTCGGTCCTGTCGGCGGTGTCGCCGAGCGTCGGGACGCTGATCGCGGCGCGCGCGCTCCAGGGCGCCGGCGCGGCCATCGTCATGCCGCTCACGCTGACGCTGATCAGCGAGGCCTTCCCGACCGAGAAGCGCGGCGTGGCGATCGGTCTGTGGGGCGGGATCCAGGGGCTCGCGGTCGCGGCCGGACCCGTGGTCGGCGGGGCGATCGCGGGCGGGATCAGCTGGCACTGGATCTTCTGGCTCAACGTGCCGATCGGGCTCGCGCTGATGCCGCTGGCCGCGCGGCGGCTGAGCGAGAGCTACGGACCGCGCCCGCAGCTCGACGTCGGCGGGCTGGTGCTGGCCGCCGCGGCGGCGCTGGCGATCACCTGGGGGCTCGTCCGCGCCGAGGCGGCCGGATGGACCAGCGCCGAGGTGCTCGGCTCGCTGGGCGCCGGGCTGGTGCTCGGGACCTCGTTCATCCGGTGGGAGGCGCGGACGCCGACGCCGATGCTGAAGCTCGCGCTCTTCCGCGATCGCACCTTCGCGACCGCCAACGCGGTCAGCTTCTTCAGCTTCGCGGCGCTGTTCGGCGTCCTGTTCCTGATGGCCCAGTTCTTCCAGATCGCGCTGGGCCACGCGCCGCTGCACGCCGGGCTCGAGCTGCTCCCGTGGACCGGCGCGCCGATGATCGTCGCGCCGATCGCGGGCGCGCTGTCGGAGCGTTACGGCAACCGCCCGTTCATGGCGGCCGGCCTCGCGCTGCAGACGATCGGGCTGGCCTGGGTCGCGCTGATCGCCGAGCCCGGCATGGGCTATCTGCCGATGGGCGTGGCGCTGACGATCGCGGGCATCGGCATCTCGCTGTGCTTCCCGACCGTCGCCAACGCGGTGATGGGCGCCGTGCCCCTGCAGGAGGCCGGCGTGGCCTCGGGCACCAACAGCATGCTGCGCGAGCTCGGCGGCGTCCTCGGGATCGCGGTCCTCGCCTCGGTGTTCGCGAGCCACGGCGGCTACGCCTCGCCGGCCGTGTTCGTCGACGGCTTCACCAAGGCGCTGTGGGTGGGCGTCGGCCTGTCGGCCGCGGGGTGCGTCGCGGCGCTGCTGGCGCCGAGGCGCTCGGCGGCGGTGGCGGGCGACCTCGTGCCCGCCCATCCCGAGGCGGCGCTCGACCTCTCATGACCATGCACAACCCATCAGGAGCAACCATGACCATCGCGGGCAAGTCCACCATCGTGGTCGGCGCGAGCCGCGGCCTGGGCCGCGGGATCGCCACGGCCTTCGCGCAGGCGGGCGCCTCGGTGGTCGCCGTGGCGAGGAGCGCGGCGCCGCTGGCCGAGCTGGCCGAGAGCATCCACCCGGAGCTGCTCGACGCCCGCGAGGCCGTGGCGCCCGGCAGCATCTTCGACCGCCACGCGCCGGAGATCGTCGTGCTGGTGGCCGGCGCCACGCCGCTCATGGCGCCGCTGCAGGAGCAGACGTGGGAGACGTTCTCGGTCAACTGGGACACCGACGTGCGGATCGCGTTCCACTGGCTGCGCGAGGCTCTGCGGCGGCCGCTGCCGCCGGGCAGCCGGGTGGTCGTGGTGAGCAGCGGCGCCGCGCGGGCGGGCTCACCGCTCAGCGGCGGCTACGCGGGGGCCAAGGCCACGCAGCGGTTCATGACGGCCTACGCGCAGGGCGAGGCCGACCGCGCCGGCCTGGGCATCACGTTCACCACCGTGTTGCCCAAGCTCACGCCGCTGACCGGCCTCGGCCGGCCGGCGGTCCAGGCCTACGCGGCGCGCAGCGGCCAGACCGAGGAGGCGTACCTGCAGCGGATGGGCGCGCCGCTGACGCCGGAGATCGCCGGCGCCGCGCTGGTCGAGCTGGTGGGCGCCGACGCCGCGCCGGCCGCGCCCGGCTATCTGCTGACCGCCGAGGGGCTGCAGCCGCTGCCGTGACGGCGGCGGGTCAGCGCCGCGCGGCGTCCAGCGCCGCCACGACCGTCGCGACGTTCGCGCGCCAGTGGTCCTCGGGCGTGGGCGGCAGGACGTCGTCCCAGATCATCGCGAAGCCGCTGGCGGTCTGGCGCAGGCCGGTGGCCCGGGCCATGAACCACCAGTGCAGGTGCGCGGCGCCCTCGCCGTAGCGCAGGATGTGCACGCGCTCGATCCCCTCGATGGTCAGGACCGCGCGCTCGACGCGGGCGAGCAGGATCCCCATCTCGGCCAGCATCTCGTCGGTGAGGTCGCGCGGGCCGTCGACGTGCTCGCGCGGCTCGAGGATCCCGACGAACGGCAGGCCGCTGGGCGGGAAGGCCTGCAGCCGCCAGCGCTCGTCGGTCCAGATGTAGGCGTCGTCGGCCTTGCCGCACGCCTCGCACGGGCGGTCGCCCTCACCGTCGCGGTCGGGCTCGGGCTCGGGCGGGCGCAGCACCTTCGGCTGCACGCCGCCCTCAAACGGCCACGAGTCCCACTCCTGGACGGGCGGGGTCCGCAGCGCCTCGCCGCCACCGCTGCGCTGGTCGTGTGCGTGCTCAGGCATGGGGCGAACCCTATCGGTGGGTACGCTGGCGCCCATGGAGTGGCCGGAGGAGTTCTACGCGTGGCGCGCGGGGGACGGCTGCCCGTCCTGCGCGGACGGCCGGCCCGAGGAGACGGCGTGGGGCCTGCGCTTCTTCGCGGGCGCGGTCGCCGACGCCTACCTCGTGCGCGCCGACGTCCAGCGCGGCCTGAGCGCGGTCGTCTGGCGCGGGCGACATGTCGTCGAACCCACCGAGCTGACCGACGCGGAGGCCGCCGCCTACGGCCGCGAGGTGCTCTCCGTGGGGCGGGCGATCGAGCGCGCCTTCGCGCCGGTCAAGCTCAACTACGACCTCCTCGGCAACAGCGTCCCGCACCTCCACACGCACATCGTCCCGCGCTACGCCGACGACCCGCGGCCGGGCTGGCCCTTCCCGTTCCCGGACCCCGACCCGGGGCCGATGCCGGAGGACCGGCTGGCGCGGGACGTCGCGCTGCTGCGGGCGGCGCTCGCGGGCTGACCGCGCCTACTGCTCCGCCGCCGTCTGCACCAACAACGCGATCTGCACGCGGTTGTCGACGTCGAGCTTGTCGAGGAGTCGCGAGACGTGGCCCTTGACGGTGGCGACGGAGAGGTGGAGGGCCGCGGCGATCTCGGCGTTGCCCTGGCCCTGGCCGACCGCGAGGGCGACGGCACGCAGTGGGCGCACGCCGCCACCGCCCTCGCGCTCTGGCGCATCACGCGGCGCGAGGTGGCGGCGTGACTCCGGCTAGGACAGCGTCAACGGGCCGGAGAAGTCCGGCGGCGTAGGCACGGCGCGGAGCGTGACGAGCTCCTCGCCGGGGGCGAGCGAGGTGGTCTCGCAGGTGCCGTCGTCGGTCAGGTCGTACGCGACGGGCGGCGTGGCGCCGACCGTCGTGTGGGTCGAGGTGTAGGCCCAGGCGCGCGCCGGGCCCGTCAGGTCGTCGGTCCGGTACACGATGCGGCTGGGGCCGCCCACCAGCGGGGCGACGAACAGGGTGTACGTGTCGCTCGGAGCCTCGAAGTACGCGGGGCCGGTGCAGGCGGCGTCCAGGAAGGTGGGGGTGAACGAGTTGTTGCTGTAGAGCTGGCCCGAGCCGACGTAGGGGTAGAGGCCGCCGTCGCGGAGCACGTACAGGATGGTGAAGGGGCCGAGTCCCGTGGATCCCGCGAAGACGCCGACGGTGCTGCCGTCGCCGGCGCGGACCACGAGGGTGCCTCCGTCGGCGCCGTTGGCCCCGCTCGCCCCGTTGCCGCCGCTCCCCCCGTTGAGCCCGTTCTTGCCGTTGGTCCCGTTCTTGCCGTTCTTGCCCGCGGCGCTCCACACGACCTTCGACGTGCCCTTCGGGCACTTCTGCTTGGCCTTCTTGCCGAGCAGGACCTTCACCGACCCGCTCTTCTTGTTGACGCAGGCCGTGGTGGAGGCGGCCTGGGCACCGTCGGCGGCGGCGAGCGAGACGCTCAACGCGGCGGCGGCCGCGAACACGAGCGAGGTGGAGCGGTTCCTGAACATGGGGTCCTCGAGTAGGAGTGTCCGTCATCGAACGACGACGCGTCAGCACTCTCGCAGGTCGAAATACAGAGACGATCTGAGCCATGACCCCTCGGCCGTGACCCCCCTCATCGGGTCCGCGGAGGCCTTCCCGTAGGTCTCGGTCCAAGGACACGACATCCGTGGAACCGGGGAGTGTGGCGGCGGCGCCACGGGGAGCCCAAGGTCATGAACTTCCAGAAGATGCCACGCATCCTGAGCATGTGGGAGCGCAAGCAGCAGTCCCACGGTGCGACCCGCCGCGCTTGCGCATCCTGTGGCGTGCACGCGTTCGTCACCGGCGCCCAGATCGCGACGTGCACCTGCTGCGGGAGCACCGACCTGCGGCCGGTCACCGGGGGAGCCGAGCGGCCCGCCGCGCCGGTGGTCGTCCTCGTGCGCGCGTAGCGCCCGCGCGCCCGCGTGCGTGGTGATCCCGATATCGGACGATTGACCTGCCGGATTCGGGGTAGGGGACGCGACCGATGCCGTCCGTTCGCGCCCTCCTCATCCTCTGCGCCGCCCTGCTGGTCGTCGCCGCCCCCGCCCGTGCCGCCAACGTCGCGCTGCACGACATCCCGACCGCGGGCAGCAAGCCCACCCAGCTGATCGCCGGTCCCGACGGCCGGCTCTGGTTCACCGAGACCGGCGTCGAGCACCAGATCGGGCGGTTCGACCCGGGCAGCGGCCAGTTCGCGCCGCTGAACCTGCCGAACATCGACGAGGCGACCAGCGACGACGGCACCGTGCGGCTCGCGCGCTCGACCGACGGCTACGTCTGGGTGCTCGACAACGGGGGGCAGGAGCTGTACCGGGTGGGCGGCGACGGCTCGCTCGCGCACGCGCTGCCCTACGGCGGCCAGGGGCTCGACGGCCTGTCGACCTACGACGACGCCCTCGACATGCCCGACGAGATCGTGCCCGCCGCCGGCGGCGGGGTCTGGACGCTCTTCCCCTTCCACAACCCCGACCTGCCCGGCAACGACTACAACGGCGCCACCGTCATCGGCAACGACGGCCACGCCACGCTGGTCACCAGCCAGCCCTACGAGGACCCGCATCCCGGCGCCCTCGCCCCGGACGGCTCGCTGTGGATCGCCGACTACGCCTACGTCACGCGCGTCGGCACCGACGGCACGGTGCAGCGCTTCCCGACCGGCCTGGACGCGCGGTACGACGTCAGCTCGGCGACCATCGCCCCGGACGGCTCGCTGTGGTTCAGCGCCTACCAGTCGGGGTCGCTGTTCACCAGCGCGCACGACGGCGTGCTCGGCCACGTCGCCGGCGGCCAGGTGCAGCTGATCGCCCTCAACGGCGCCGCGGTGCCGGACTCGCTGCGCATCGGGCCTGACGGGGCGCTGTGGTGGTCGGAGCTGCTGCCCACCGCATCCCCGGGCGAGGCGCAGGGCGCGATCGGCCGGCTCGACCGCGCCACCGGCGCCGTGCAGGAGGGCACGCTCGGCAACTACAAGCCGGCGGGCATCGCGTTCGCCGACAACGGCTCGCTGTGGTTCGTCGACACCGACGCCAACGTCGTCGGCCAGGTCGCCGTCGACGGCGCGCTCTTCCCGGCGCCCGCGCCGCCCGCGCCGCCCGCGCCCGGCCCGGCCCCGATCCCTCCGCCGCCGCACGCCGCGCCGCTCGCGCCCGCGCCGACGCTCTCGGTCGTCCGCCGGCACCTGCGCACGCTCGCGGCCAAGCACGCGCTCACGGTCCGCTGCACGCTGCACGCCGCCGGGACCTGCACGGTGCGCCTGTCGCTGTCGGCGAAGTCGGCCCGCGCGCTCAAGCTCGGCAAGAAGGCGCTGACGCTCTCCAGCGCCCACGGGACGCTCAAGAAGTCCGGCCACGTGACGCTGAAGATCAAGTTGTCCAAGAAGGTCGTCAGCGCGCTGCGCCACGCCCGCCACAGCGTCGCGCTCACGCTGCGCACGACCTCCTCGGCCCCCGGCCACACCGCCCGCTCCAAGACGAGCACGGTGACGCTGCCGCGGTGAGCGGCGGCCGTCGTCCTCCGAGCAGACCTCGGAGGCGAGCGATCGGCGGACAAAACCCTATTTGTCTACCAACTTTGTATGCTTTGCCGGACGATGTCCGCTCCCAGCACCCACCAGGCCGGCCGGGCGGCCCACGCCGAGGTCGCGCCCGGGGTGGGCCTGCACTACGTCACCGCCGGCCGGGGGCCGCGCACGATCGTGCTGCTGCACGGGTTCTTCGCGTCGTCGCGCCCGACTACCGCGGCGCCGGCCTCTCGTCGCGGCCGGCCGACGACGTCCACCGGCTCCTGCGCGACCACCTGGACATCGAGGGGCCGGTCGTCCTCGTCGGCCACGACGTCGGGGCGATCATCGCCTCCACCTTCGCGCAGGCCTTCTGCGACGAGGTGTCGCACCTGGTGCTGATCGACGGACCGCTGCCGGGGACCGAGGCCTTTCCGACCCTGCGCGCCGATCCGTGGATGTGGGACGTCGCGGGGGCGGCGCCGATCGCCGGCCCGCTGCGCCGCTACCTCCTCGGCTACTTCGCCGGGTGCGCGCACGCCGGCTCCCTCGACGCGGTGGACGTCGAGACCTACGTGTCGGCCTACGACCGCCCGCGGGCCATGGCGGTCGCACGCGAGCTGTTCGCCGCCTTCGAGCGCGACGCCGCGGAGAGCCGCGCCGCGCTGCGCCGCCGCGGCCGGCTGACGATCCCGGTGCTGGCGATCGGCGGGGCGACGAGCGCCGCCGGGCCGCACGTCGCGGCCATGGCGCGCGAGGTCGCCTGCGACGTCACGAGCCTCCGCGTCCCGGGCGCCGGCCACTGGATCGCCGACGAGCAGCCGCAGGCGCTCACCCGCGCGGTCGTCGCGTTCGCCGCGGTCCACTCCGGCCGCGCGCTCCACCCGGCGGCGGTGTGAGCGCGATGGTCGTCGTGCAGCCGCGCCCGGCCGAGCGGATCCTCAGCGTGGCGCTGCACGCCTTCGCGACGTACGGCTACGAGGGCGTGTCGGTGCGCACCCTCAACCGCGAGCTCGCCCCGTACCACCTGTCCGTGCAGCGCTACCGGTCCAAGGAGCGGCTGTGGCGCGCGGCCGTGGACTACGGCTTCCGGGACTTGGACCAGCACTTGGCCGCGGCGTTCGAGCCGGCCCTCGCCGATCCGCTGGAGCAGCTGCGCGGGTGGATCCGGCGGTCGGTGCGCTTCTGGGCCGGCCATCCGGAGCTGCTGAGCCTGGTCTCGTTCGAGGCGCGCCGGGAGACCGAGCGCCTGGCCTACCTCTACGACGGCTACCTGGCCCCGGCGCTCGGCCCGGTCGGCACGTTGTTGGAGGCGTTGGTCGCGGCCGGGCGGATCCGGCCGATCGCGCTGTCGACGTTCCACGCCATCGTCGTCCACGGCGCCGCCGGCCCGCCGGCGCTGGGCGCGCTCAGCGCGCGGCTGGACCCGGGATCGGCGCCCGACCTCGACCAGCACGCCGAGCACGTCGCGGCGATGGTCATGGCCGGGCTGCGGCGCTAGGCCGCGGCCGCCCCGACGTCGTCGCGGTCGGTCGTGGAGGCGAGCGCGCGGCCGGCCTCGGCCTCGGCGAGGCGCGCGGTGAGCGCATCGTGGACCAACGTGTAGGCGTCGGAGCCGAGCAGGCGACGGCGGGGCGGATCGGCCATCAGGCCGACGTCGATCATCGCGCGCGCGATCTTGTCCATGTCGCCCCGCATCTCCTCCGGCGGGATGTCCTGGCGGGAGATGCTGGGGTGGTTGTCGTAGGCGGGGTGCTCGGGCTCGCGGACCGCGGCGTCGAAGAAGGGCGTTCGGATCATCCCGGGCTCGATGAGCGTGGTGTGGATGCCGAACGGCTCGAGCTCGGGTGCGACCGCGTCGTAGAACCCCTCGATGCCCCACTTGGACGCGTGGTAGAGCGAGAAGCCCGGGAAGCTCGTCTGCCCGCCCATGCTGGACAGCTGCAGGATGCGGCCGCCGCCCTGCTCACGGAGGTGCGGGGCGACCGCGCGGAGCAGCTGCATCGAGGCCACCAGGTTGGTGGCGATGACCTGGTCGATGTGCTCGTCGGAGAGCTCCTCGGCGGCGCCGAGCACGCCGTTGCCGGCGTTGGAGACGACAACGTCGATCGTGCCGAGCGCCGCCCAGGCGGCGTCGACGACGGCGCGCAGCTGCTGGGTGTCGGTGACGTCGAGCGCGCGGACCCACAGCTGCTCGGGGCCGTAGCGCGCGGTCAGGTCGTCGAGACGCGACGGGGTGCGCAGCGTCGCCGCGACGCGGTCCCCGCGCTCCAGGAGCTGCTCGGTCAGCGAGCGCCCGAAGCCGCTCGACGTGCCGGTGATGA
>DASYBY010000471.1:0-3027 GCA_036500525.1 Baekduia sp.
GTGT
This sequence comes from Baekduia sp., assembly GCA_036500525.1. Classification (GTDB taxonomy): domain Bacteria; phylum Actinomycetota; class Thermoleophilia; order Solirubrobacterales; family Solirubrobacteraceae; genus Baekduia. The sequence continues at coordinate 5 of DASYBY010000471.1, forward strand.
CGTGGTATGACTGCGGTCTTGGCGATCCGGTCCACGCGCATCCTTGGTGGCAGTGGCGGCGCCGCTGTCGCGGCGGTGGTGCTCGGTCTCACGCTGCTGACGGTCGTGGCGCCGGCCGACGCGATGATGTTGTGGCCGGCGGCGCTGATCGTGCTGGTGCTCGCCGGTGGCGCGATGCCGGGCGAGCGCTTCATCGAGCAACTGCGGGAGCGGCGCGCACCGCGGCGGCCCCGGCGCCGGCACGCCCGCGACGTCCTCGCTCCCGCCCAGCCCGAGCTGGTCGCCCCGGCCGGCCGGCTCTGCGTCTCCGCGCTGGCGATGCGTCCGCCGCCGCGGCGCGCGCGCCCGCAGCACTCGCTCAGCTAGGTCCCCGACGTCACCTGACCCAAGGAGGTGCGCATGTGCGCCCTCGAACACGGAGCGCCATGAAGCGCCTGCGCCGACTGCTCGCGCTCGCGGCGGCCCTCGCGGTCGCCGCCCCGGCCACCGCGGAGGCCCACGGGCTCGCCGGCCGCACCGACCTGCCGGTCCCCGGCTGGGCGTTCGCCTGGGGTGCATGCCTCGTCCTGGTGCTGTCGTTCGTCGCGCTCGGCACGCTCTGGCCGACGCCGCGGCTCGAACGGGAGCAGCCGCGGCCGGTGCTGCGCCTGCCGGCGGCGCTCGACGTCGTCGCGGGGATCGTCGGCGTCGCCGGATTCGTCGCGATCGTCTACTGCGGCCTGCACGGCAGCCAGACGCCGCTGGCCAACCTCGCGCCTACGTCGATCTACGTCGTGTTCTGGGTGGGGATCCCGATCGTCAGCCTCGTCCTCGGCGACGTCTTCCGCCCGTTCAACCCGTGGCGCGCGGTGGCCCGCGCGGCGCGGGCGGCGGCGCGCGCGCTCGGCGTCCGGCAGCCCCGCGCACCGCTGAGCTATCCAGAGCGCCTCGGACTCTGGCCCGCCGCGCTCGGGCTCCTCGGCTTCGCCTGGCTGGAGCTCGTGCTGGAGAGCCGCGACCAGCCCTCGCTCCTCGCGTGGCTCGCGCTCGCCTACGCGGCCGTGCAGCTCGCCGGCATGGGGCTGTTCGGGATCGCCGCGTGGTCGGACCGGGGCGACGCGTTCGGCGTCTACTTCGGCCTCGCCGCCCGGCTCGCGCCGCTGACCGTGCGCGGACGCGAGCTGTGCGTGCGCCGGCCGCTGACCGGCCTGACGGAGGTCGCGCCGCTCCCCGGCACCGTCGCGGTCGTCTGCGTGCTGATCGGCTCGACGAGCTTCGACGGCGCCGCCAACGGCCTGTGGAAGCAGGTCGGCCCGTCGATCACGCGCGGCTTCGCCGGGCTGGGCGCCGGGCCGGTCGGCGCCGACGAGCTGGCGGGCACGTTCGGCCTGCTGGCCGCGGTCGGGCTCATCGCGGCGGCCTACCTGATCGGCGTGCGCGGCATGACCCGGGCGACCGGCGGGACGCACCTCGCCGGCCGCTTCGTGCACTCGATGGCGCCGATCGCGATGGCCTACGTCGTCGCGCACTACTTCTCGCTGGTCGTCTTCCAGGGGCAGGGGATGGAGGCACTGATCTCCGATCCGCTCGGCAACGGCGCCGACCTCCTGGGGACCTCCGGCGACACCATCAACTACTCGGTCATCTCCACGTCGATGATCTGGTACGTCCAGATCGCGGCGCTGCTGGCCGGGCACGTCGGCGGCCTGATCCTCGCCCACGACCGCGCGCTCGTGCTGTTCAAGGGGCGCACGGCGGTGCGGTCGCAGTACTGGATGCTGGCCGTGATGGTCGGCTTCACGAGCCTCGGCCTGTGGCTGCTGTCGACCGTGAGCACCTGACCATATGCTCCACGGCGTGACCCCGCCGCGGACTGTCGCCCACGTCGTCGGCACGGTGCTGGCCCGCCAGGGCGTCGACACCGTGTTCGGCCTCATGGGCAGCGGCAACATGGTGGTCACCAACGCGCTGTGCGCCGGCGGCGCGACGTTCCACGCGGCGCGCCACGAGGGCGGCGCGGTCGCGATGGCCGACGGCTGGGCGCGCGTGACCGGCCGGGTCGGCGTCGTCAGCGTCCATCAGGGGCCGGGGCTGACCAACACGCTCACCGCGCTGGCCGAGGCGGTCAAGAGCGGCACGCCGTTGTTGGTGCTCTCGGGCGAGACGCCGGCGGCGGCCCTGCGCTCGAACTTCCGCATCGACCAGCACGGCCTCGTCGAGTCCGTCGGCGCGATCGCCGAGCGCCTGCACAGCGCGCGGACGGCGGCGGCCGATGCCGCGCGGGCGTTGCGCCGCGCGGTGGTCGAGCGGTGCCCGGTGGTGTTGATGCTGCCGATCGATCTGCAGCGGGAGGCGGTGCCCGAGCGCGGAGAGGTGGACGGGCCGCCGCCCGTCGCGGTCCCCGTGCCCCTGCCGCCCGCGCCCGCCGCGACCGCCGTCGCCGAGGCCGCCCGCCTGCTCGCGGGCGCCGAGCGACCGGTGATCATCGGCGGCCGCGGCGCCGTGCTCGCCGACGCCCGCGACGCCCTGGAGGCGCTCGGCGAGAGCTGCGGCGCGCTGCTGGCCACGTCGGCGGTCGCCCACGGGCTGTTCTCCGGGTTGCCCTACAACATGGGCATCTCGGGCGGCTTCGCCTCGCCGCTGGCCGCCGAGCTGCTGCCGCAGGCCGACGTCGTGCTCGCGTTCGGCGCGACGCTCAACCACTGGACCACGCGTCACGGCGGCCTGATCGGGCCGGATGCCGCGGTCGTGCAGGTCGATCTCGACGGGCGCGCGATCGGCGGCCACCGGCCCGTCGACGTCGCGATCGTCGGCGACGCCGCGGCGACCGCGCGGGCGCTGGAAGACGCACTGGGCGCGCACGCCGCCGCCGCCACCGGCTTCCGCACCCCCGAGATCGCCGACGCGATCGCCACCCGCCGCTGGTGCGACGAGCCCTACGACGACGAGGGCACCGACGCCTGGATCGACCCGCGCACGCTGAGCCTCGGCCTGCGCGCCGTCCTGCCCCGCGACGTCACGATCGCCGTCGACTCCGGGCACTT
>DASYBY010000472.1:0-4786 GCA_036500525.1 Baekduia sp.
TTCCTGTCGACTGCCCCGTCACGCTGGTTGTCGGGACAGGGGTCGGCAGCCCCGCTGTCACGGTGAGGGTGCGGAAGGCGACCGTCGCCACGCCCTGGTCGTCGGTCGCGCGCACGGCGACGATCGGCCATCCGGCCTTCCAGAACGTCCACGTCGCGGTCGGTCCCGCGGCGTCGTCGAACTGGCCGTCGTTGTCGAGGTCCCAGTCGATGCGCGTGATGTGCCCGTCGGGGTCCGAGCTGTTGGCGGTGAACGTCACCTGGGTGCCGACGGCCGGCTGGGCGGGGGAGTTGGTGAAGTCGACCAGCGGCGGGCGGTCGGCCATCACGGTGATGAACGCCGACGTGGTCGCGACGCCCCCGTGCCCGTCGCTGACCTGCACGCCGACGCGGAAGCTGCCCGCCGCCGGGAAGGACACCGACTGCAGCGGGCCGGTCGCGTCGCCGTAGAGCTGGTCGCCGTTGAGGTCCCAGGAGTAGGAGAGCGCGTCCTGGTTGGGGTCGGTCGAGTGGCTCGCGTCGAGCAGGACCGGGGCGTTGATCGCGGCCGGGGTCGACATGATGTTCAACACCGCGACCGGTGGCCCGTTGACGGTGACCGGCAGCGTGACGGTGCTGTTGCCGGCCGGGTTGGTGACCTTCAGCGTGACGCTGGTGGTGCCGGCCGGGAGGGTCTGGGGCGCCGTGGCCTGCGTCTTGACCTTGCCGCTGGGGAACGTCCACACCCACTCGGTGGGCTCGCCGGTCGAGGCGTCGGTGAACTGGACCTGGCCGTTGCCGAGGTCGGTGTAGGTGAAGGACGCGGTCGGCTTGTCGTAGACGTGGAAGGTCGCCGAGGACGAGGCCGGCGCGGGGTTCAGGAGATCGTCGTCGGTCGCGTCGACCGTGGCCGTGTAGGTGCCGGCGGCGGGGAAGGTGACCGTGACGGGGTTGGTCGCGCCGATCGCGCCGGTGGCGCCCGGCACTGACCAGGCCCAGTGGGTCCCAGTGCTGCTGCTGAGCTGCGCCTTCAGGGCGCCGGACTGCGTCGCGGTGATCGTCGGCGTCGCCGGGGTCGCCTGCGCCACCCCGCAGATCACCAGGCTCGCGACGGCCAAGAGGGCCACGATGGCGCACTTGGTCTTGGGCATTCCGGCTTCCTTGATCTGCGGCGTTGACGTCCTGTCCCTGCATGAGGGGAAACGGACGGGAACCCGCGGCGTTCACGCGCCGGCCGGAGAAAAGATCTGCGGGCGTGGTTTGCGGCCCGAACGGTCGTGGCTGACGGTCGCCGGCGAGTGCAGGCGTACGGCCGTACGTCAAACCGGTGGCGGCCGTCAGGCGCGGGCGGGCGGCCCGCAAACCGCGTCCGCTAAAGGGTCGGGCCGCCGCGGTTGAACTCGTGCGCGGCTTCGCGGAGGCCCTCGCCGCGGGCGGGGCGGAGGGTCGCAGTGACGTGGCGCCAGTAGCGGCGCGGATCGTGGCCCGGGACGACGGTCGCCGCCGCGGCGCGGACCGCGTAGGCCCACGCGGTGAGCAGGCGCACGACGAACGCGGCGCCGGCGGAGTGGTGCTTGCGCATGTAGCGGTCGCGGTTGCGCGACAACTCGACGATGCGGCGCTCCGGCACCGGGCCGGTCGAGAGCTGCTCGTGGTGGACCGCCTCGGCGCCGGGGACCCACAGGGTCGCCCAGCCGGCGTCGGCGAGCCGGCGGCAGAAGTCGACCTCGTCGGAGTACACGAAGAACTGCGGGTCGAACCAGCCGATCTCGCGCGCGGCCTCGCGGCGGACCAGCAGCGCGGCGGACTGCGCCCAGTCGACCCGGCGCGTGCGGCGGCCGCGGCTCTGCACGGTCAGCCGCTTGTGCAGGAAGAACGCCCCGATCAGCGCGGTGGCGGGCGTCGGGAAGCGCCAGGCCGACGGCTGGACCGCGCCGCCGGGGCGCAGCAGCTTGGCGCCGGCCGCCGCAGCCTGGGGCTCGGCCTCCAGTGCGGCGAGCAGCGCGGCGGTCGCGCCGGGGCGCAGCTCGGAGTCCTCGTTGAGCAGCAGGCAGAATCGCCCGCGGGCGCGCTGCAGCAGGTGACTGTCGTTCTCGCCCTTGCCGCGGCGCTGCTCCAGCGCGACGACCTCGGTGACCGTCGGGTGGCGGCGCGCGGCACCGGCCGAGCCGTCGGTCGACGCGTTGTCGAGGACCAGCACCTCGGTCTCGAACGGCAGCGCCTCGCGCTCGGCCGCGATCGCGTCGAGACAGCGGATGAGCAGCTCGCGCAGCTGGGTGTTGACCACGCAGAAGGAGACCTCGACGCCCAAGACGGCGTCAGGCTCGCACATCCGTGGCCGCGATCGGCGGCTCACCGATGAGATTGAGGGCGCTCACCGTGCCGCCGGCCCACGGCGCACCGCCCGTCGGGCGCAGGAGCACTGTCCGCTCGATCCCGGGAGCGAGGTCGAACGCGTCGTCCTCGGCCACGAATCCGGGCGCGCTGATCCGCACGCCCCAGGCGAGACGATCGGTGGCCAGCACCGCCTCCACCGCACCCCCGAAGGGGTCAGACCCCTTTTCGCACCCCGACTGCAACAAGGGGTCTGACCCCCGGAGGTGGGCGGTGAGGGTGAAGGGCGTGGGGGAGAGCGGCGGGCCGACGGGGAAGTGGGTCGCCTGTGAGAGGACCGTGCCGTCGGTGGTGCGCAGGGTCGCGACGACGGCGTCGTGGGCCGGTGGCCCGAAGCGGTAGGCGTAGGCCGGGTCCGCGAAGCGCTGCAACAACTCCTCGACGTTGTGGCGCGCGACACCGTGCGGGGCGATCCGCAGCTCCGTGCTCGCCTCCGCGATCGCGTGTGCCCCGCCGGCCAGCAGCGCGACGTGCAGCTCGGCCGCGAGGGCCTCCGGGCCGTCGTTCGCGACGTGCAGGTCGAGCCCGTTCATCCCCTCGTCGACGATCCACAGCGCCGTCGGCGCCAGCGCCCGCCGCAGGTGCGCGAAGGCGACCTTCGGCGCGCCCCGATGGTCGAGCACGCCCCAGCCCGCGCCCGCCTCCAGGTCTCGCAGCCACAGCACGATCGCGCCCGCGGTCGGCGACGCGGCCCGGCGCCACTCGCCGAACGTCGCCGCCATCACCTCGCCGGTGACCTGCCGGCCCAAGGCGAGGTAGCGCTCGCGGTCGTCGGCCTTCAACGAGGCCACGTCCACGCCGTACTCGCTCGCCAGGTAGTGGTCGCGCACGTCGGCGAAGTCCCAGTCGGCGCCGACGTCGCGGATCACGCCCTCGCCGTCGGCCACCGGCCCGTCGGGCAGGTTGGCGAACGCCAGGCACTCCGCCGCGAAGCGCACCTCCGCCCGGCGCGCGTCGGTCAGCGGCCGCCGGTAGCCGCCGACCCCGAAGTAGTTCGCCACGCCCCGCCCCGGGTGAAACGGCATCGCGCCCCCGCACGGCGCCGACGGCACGTACGGCACGTCGGCACCCGCCTCGCGCGCCCACGCCGGCAGCAGCTCGCCGAACAGCTCGCCCCGGCCCAGCGCCGGATCGACCCCGAACATCGCCGCCTGCTGCTCGACCTCGCTGTTGCCGCACAGCACCGCGAGGCTCGGCCGCCCCGCGACCTGCGCCAGCACCGCGCGCGCCTCGGCCTCGACCGTCGCGCGGAACCCCGCGTCGGCGATCGGGTAGTCGAGGTTGGCGAACATGAAGTCCTGCCAGACGAGCAGCCCCAGCTCGTCGCAAAGATCGTGGAACTCCGGCCGCTCGTAGGCGCCCGTGCCCGGCAGCCGGACGAGGTTCATCCCGCCGTCGCGCATCGCGGTCAGCGTCGGGCGCAGCGCGTCGTCGGCGACCGGCGTCCACACCGCACCACGCGCGAAGACCGGCACGCCGTTGACCGCGAGCGCGAGCGCGTCGCGATCGACATCATGGCCCGCCCCCGGCGTGAGCGCGCGGAAGCCCGTGTGGCCGAGATCGACCGAGACCGCGCCGCCATCGAGCACCAGCGTGACGGCGTACCGCACGGGAGCCCCGTGTGTATGCGGCCACCAGCGGTCGACGTCGGCGATCCGCACCGTCCCGTGCGCGACGCCGTCGGCGTCGACCGTCAAGGCCGCCCGCGCCCCGCCGCCGGCCACGACCTCCGCCGACCGCACCCGCGCCGCGCCGCCCACCGGCCGCAGCCGCACGCGTACGTCCAACAGCCCATCCTCGCCCTCGACCCGCGGGCGCAAGGCGATGTCCTCGATCGCCACGCCTCGCCGGCGCACGAGCCACACCGGCCGGTACGGCCCGACCACGGGCGGCCCGGGCGCGAAGCCTGGTGCTCGACCCAGCACGGAGGTCCGCACGAAGCGGAGGGCGCCGTCGGCGACCACCTTGGTCCGCCAGCGCTGGCGTGGCCGCCGCGGCGCCTCGGCGAGCACGTCGCTCAGCGCGCGGCAGCGGATCTCCAACACGTTGGTCCCGCCGACCGCCAGCAGCGCGCCCACGTCAACGCACGACGCCTCGAACATCGATTCGCCCCGCAGGATCTCGACGCCGTTCAACACCACCACGTACGCCGTCGCGATCCCGTCGAACGCCAGCGCGACCTCCTCGTCCGCCCCCACCGCAGCGGCTTCGAACGTCAGGGCAAACGTGCACGCCAGGTCATCGCTCAACGGCCCATCCGCGACGAACCCCTTCAGCCGCCGGACCTCCAGCCCGGCGTGCTCAGGCCAGCGCGGCATCGAGCCCGCCGGTGGCGCGATCCCACGCGCGGGCGAGATCGGCGACGATCGGCGCGGGATCGAACGCCCGGCGCCGCGCGAGCTTCAACGACAACA
>DASYBY010000473.1:0-40136 GCA_036500525.1 Baekduia sp.
CTCGGCGACCGTGCAGGACGTCGCGCGCCCCTCCAGCTCGGCGAGGGCCGCGCGGAGCCCGACGTCGCCGGCCGGGAACACGTCGGGCCGGTGCAGCTCGTGCATCAGGAACACCTGCGCCGACCAGGGGCCGACGCCGCGCAGGTCCAGCAGGGCGGCGGTGGCGGCCGCGTCGTCGAGCCGCGCGATCGCGGCGAGGTCGACCTCCCCCGCCGCGATCCGCTGCCCGAGCTCGACGAGCGCCCGGCCCTTGGCGCGCGCGAGCCCCTGCTCGCGCAGCGCGTCCTCGGTCGTCGCCGCCAGGCCGGCGGCGGTGATCGCCCCGCCGACCAGCCGCTCCACGCGCGCGTACATCTGCAGCGCCACGGCGACGCTGAGCTGCTGGGAGACGATGTGCAGCACCAGCCCGGCCAGGGGATCGCCGCCGGCGGCCCGGATCCCGTCCCAGTTGTAGGGGTCGATCGGGCCCTGCTCGGCGGCGAGCGCCGCCAGCGGCGGACCCGACGCCAGCAGGAACCGGTGCGCCTCGGCGCGCTAGCGACGGAGGGTCATGCCGCGAGGATCCCGGCGGCGGCGCGCGGCCGCAGCATTGGCAGTCGCCCCGGGGGCCACAAATCGGCCGGCCGCGCCCGCGGGCCTGCTACAGGTCTTGTCATGGACGGCTTCCACCCCGGCGAGATCGTGGCGCAGCAGCATGCGGGGGTCGCCGGCCAGGCCGCGGCGATGGCCCACTTCCGCGAGACCTCGCTGCCCGAGGGCATCGACTGGTTCCTCGCCGAGCAGCCGTGGATCGTGGTCGGCGCGGCCGACGACGAGGACCGCATGTGGGCCACGATCCTCTACGGCGCACCGGGCTTCGTCTCCGCGCCCGACGAGCGCACGCTGCAGATCGCCGCGCGCCCGCCCGCCGGCGACGCCTTGGCGGCGGCGCTGGCGCGGCCGGCGGACGTCGGCGCGCTCGTGATCGAGACCGCGCGGAGGCTGCGGCTGCGCCTCAACGGCCGGTCCGAGCCGGCCGACGGCGGGCTGCGGATCGCGTTGGAGGAGGTCTACGGCAACTGCCCCAAGTACATCACCGGGCGCGCGGTGGCGGACCTGGTCGACGCGCCCGCGCACCCGCGGCGGACGGTTGACGACGCGCTGGACGACCGCGCCCGCGCGCTGCTGGCCGCCGCCGACACGATGTTCGTCGCGACCCGCGCGCGCCAGTACGGCGCCGACGTCTCGCACCGCGGCGGCAACCCCGGCTTCCTCCAGGCCTCCGACCCGCACACGATCACCTGGCCCGACTACCAGGGCAACAACATGTTCAACACGTTCGGGAACCTCGAGCTGGACCCGCACCTCGGCCTGACGCTCGCCGACCCGGACAGCGGCACGACCCTGCAGGTCTCCGGCACCGCGCAGGTGGTGTGGGACGCCGAGCGGCTGGCCGACATCCCCGGCGCGCAGCGCCTGGTCGAGCTGACGGTGCACCGCACCGTGCTGCTCGAGCAGGCCGCGCCGCTGCGCTGGACGGTCGTGCGTCCGGCGCGCAACCCGCCGGCGCCGCGCGCCGCGGGCTGACGCCCGCGGGCGCCCGCGGGAGCCGCCGTTTCGGTCATCGCGGTGGTCGCAATCGTTGCGCCGCGCCGGCCGCTGCGACACGGTCGCGCCGATGGAGCGCTCCCTGAGATGACCACGCTGACCGTGTACGTGACGGAGCCCGCCGCACCGCTGTGCGTCCGGGTGTGCGACTACCTCGACCAGCGCGGCTACCGCTACGAGCGGATCGCGATCGTCTCCGACGCCGATCGCCAGATGCTGGTCGACCGCACCGGCTACGCGTCGTGCCCGATCGTCATGGCCGGCGACCACGTCATCGGCAAGCTCGAAGACACCATCGAGGCCGACGGCTCCGGTTGCCTGGCCGAGCTGCTGGCGGCCTGACCCTCCGCGCGCGTCAGTCGGCGCCCTGCGCGGCGTGCAGGCTCGCGCGATGCAGCAGGCGGGCGCGCACTGCGGCACGGCCTCGTCTACGCGGCGGGACCCAGGCGCCAGGCCGCCGGCGAGCCCGGCCCGCGGACCAGCGTCACGGTGTCGGCGCCGGTGGCGCGGCGGCTGCCGGCGATCGCGGTCACGTGGAGCCTGATCGGCTTGGTGCTCGCGACGCCGTGGGCGCGCAGGTCGATGCGGACATGGGTGCTGGTCGTGGCCGCCAGGCGGCGCCCGTTGGCGATGACCAGGTAGCTCGTGGTCGCGCCGTCGGTGCCCGCCCGCCAGCGCAGGTCGAGGACGTGGCCGTCGAGGCGGGCGCGCAACCCGGTCGGCTTGGCCGCGGCGAGCAGCCCGAAGTAGCCGGTGCGGCGCGTGAGGACGTCGATCGACCCGTCGCGGAGGAGGTGGTAGCCGTAGGCCTTGCCCGCGGGCAGCGTGGCGGAGGACAGCCGCGGCAAGACCGTCCAGCGCTTGCCGTCGGCGGTGAAGGCGGGCACGCGCTTGCGGCCGGCCGGCAGGTGCAGGACCAGCGGAGCGTCGACGCCGGTGATCGCCCGGTGGTCGTCCTGCGTGTGGAGCTGCAGGTGGACCACGAGGCTGCGGGTCGCGACCTTCAGCGCCGGGGTCGTCGAGCCGGTGCGCCAGCGGGTGACCGCGGTCAGCGAGACCGTCGTGGGCTTCGCGAACGCGCCCGACGGGGCCGTCGCCGACGTGTGCGTGCGCGGGTCGCGCACGGTCGTGCCGCAGCCGGGCAGGCCGGACGCCGAGCCGCTGCCGGTCGCGGTCGCGCACGAGGGCCCGGGCGCGGGCGGAGCGGGTGTGGGCTGCGGGTCGGCGGCCGGCGGCTGCGGGTCAACCCGCGGCGGCTGCGGGTCCTCGCGCGGCGGCTGCGGGTCGGCCGGCGCGGCGGCGACGTGCACGGTGGCGGTCGCGGCGGCGCTGTCCTCGGTGCCGTCGTCGACGACGAAGCTGATCGTCCGGTCGCCGGCCTCCGCGGTCTTCGGCGCCGAGAAGCGCACCGCCGCGAGCGCGTGGGTCCACTGGGCGAGCGTCGCGGTGGCGCCGGCCGAGGCCAGGCTCAAGGTGCCGGCGCCGGCGTCGTAGGTCGCGCTGACGTCGCCGTAGCGCCCCGCGTCGTCGTTGGCGAAGGCCAGCGTGTCGCCGTCGTGCCGGCCGGCGGTGATCGTGACCGTGGCGCCGGGCAGCGCGGGGCTGTCGACGTCGGCGACGGTCACGCCCGCGTCGATCGCTGCTGCGTCGGCACCGGCGACGTAGTCGAGCGCGGTCGGTCCGGTCGTGACACCCGGCGCCTGATCGGTGGCGGCGACGGTGACCGTGCGGTCCGCGACGGCGCTGGGATGGCCCTCGGCGTCGGTGACCGCGAAGCTCACCGTGCGCGCGGCGGTGTCCGGCGTGACCGAGGTGTCGGCGTACGTGACGGCGCGCAGCGCGGCCTGCCACTGGGCGACGGTCGCGCCGTTGTCGGAGGTGAGCGTGAGCACGCCGGTGCTCGCGTCGTAGCTGCCCGCGAGATCGCTCATCGTGGCGCCGTCGTTGGTGAAGGCCAGGACGTCCTGGTCGTCGCGCAGGCCGCCGGAGATCGTGACGGTCGCGCCGCGCATCGCGATGCTGTCGGGGTCGGCGATCGTCACGCCGGAGTCGACGGTCACGGGGGTCGGCGCGCCGGTCCCGGCCTCGGCGAACGCGACCGGGCCGGAGCTGGTCGTCAGGCCGGGCGTCGGGTCGAGCACGTGGGCGTGGTCGGCGACCTGGACGGCGGACTCGTGCCCGTCGCCGGCGCTGAAGGCGATCGTCCGCACGCCGTAGGTGCTGCTCGTGCTGGCGAACGTCACGGCGCGCAGCGCGTTGTTGAACTGGGCGACGGTCGCGCTCCCGCCGGCCGAGGTGAGCCGGAGCAGGCCGGAGCCGTCGTTCCAGGTGCTCGCGATGTTGCCGTAGTCGCCGGGACCGGAGTCGTCGAAGGCCAGGATGTCCCCGGTCTCGAAGCCGGCGGTGATCTGCACGGTCGCGAAGGTCAGCGTCGTGTCGTCGGCGTCGCTGACGCCGACGGCGTCGTCGACCACCGCGGCAGGCCCGTCGGCGTAGACCTCGGCCGTGGTGTCGGCGGTCGTGACGACCGGGCTCTGGTCGGTGGCCTCGACGGTGACCGTCCGATGGGCGGGCAGGCTGTCGGTGCCGTCGGCGTCGGTCGCGGTGAACGTGATGGTGCGGACGGCGGTGTCCGGGGTGACGGCGGTGTCGGTGTAGGCGATCGTGCGCAGCGCGTGCTGCCAGTCCGCGAGGGTCGCGGCGCCGGCCGAGGTGAGGGTCAGGGTGTCAGCGGTGTAGCCGGCGGTGATGTCACCCATCGTGGCGCCGTCGTTGGTGAAGGCCAGGACGTCCTCGCCGGCGTGGAAGTTGCCGGTGATCTGCACCGTCGCGCTCTGCACCGCGGCGTCGGCGGTGACCGTGAGCCCGCTGTCGACGACCACGGGCGTGGAGGCGACGTTGTCGCCGGCGACGAACGCCGCCGAGCCCGAGTCGGTGGTGATCTGCGGCGGCACGACGACGGCGACGGTGCTGGTCTGCTCGGCGCTGTCGGCGCTGCCGTCGTTGACCTTGTAAGCGATCGTGCGGTGTCCGGATCCGGCGCCGACCGTGGTGGAGAAGGTGACGGCGCTGAGCGCCGCGGCCCACTGCGCGACGGTCGCGGTCGCGCCCGCCGAGGTGAGCGTGAGGACGCCGCCGGCGTAGGACCCGGTGATGTTGCCGTACCCCCCGCTGCTGTCGTTGGCGAACGCGAGCACGTCGCCGGCGCGGAGATCGCGGTCGGTCACCGTCGCCGAGGCCAGGGTGGGGTTGTCGAGGTCGCTGACGCCGACCGCGCCGTCGACGGTGACGACCTCGTCCTGTCCGGCGACGTAGGGCGTCGTGGCGCCGGCGGTGGTGACGATCGGGGTCTGGTCGGTGTCGGCGACGGTGACGGTGCGCGTCGCCGTGGCGCTGTCGCCGCCGTCGGTGTCCGTGCTCGTGAAGCTCACGGTGCGGGTGGAGGTGTTGGGGGTGATGGCGGTGTCGGTGTAGGTGACGGCGCGCAACGCGTTCTGCCACTCGCTCATGTCGGCGTCGCCGTCCGAGAGGAGCGTGACGAGGCCGGGGCCGCCGTAGAGGGCGGTGACGTCGCCCATCGTGGCGTTGTCGTTGGTGAAGGACAGGACGTCCTCGCCGCCCTGCAAGCCGCCGGTGATCTGCACGGTGGCGGAGGTCAGCGTGGTGTCGTCCGTCGCCGTCAGCCCGGCGTCGACGGCCACGGGCGTCGAGGCGGTGTTGTCGCCGGCGACGAAGGCCGTCGAGCCCGAGCCGGTGGTGATCTGCGGCGGGCCGCTGATGTGCACGGTCCGGGTGACGGTCGCGCTGGTCTTGGCGGTGCTGTCTCTGACCGAGAACTCGATCGTGCGATCGGCGCCCGGCGCCCCGGGCAGGCTGTAGAGCTTCACCGAGCGCAGCGCGGCCTGCCAATCGCCCATCGCGGTGATGCCCGTCGGGAACAGCGTGAGGGTGTCGCCGACGAAGTCGCCGCTGATTTCACCATAGAGGACGGGGTTGCCGGTGAAGGCGAGTGTGTCGCCGGGCTGCGCGCCGGCGCCGAGCTTCACGGTCGCGAGAGACACGGTGGCGCTGTCGCGGTCGGTCACGGTCAGGCCGGTGTCGATGGCTACGCCGGCGGGCCCGTGGGTGGACTGCACCGTGCCGCCGGTCGTGGTGACGACGGGCGTCTGATCGGTCGCGGTGACGGTCACCGTGCGCGACGCGGGATCGCCGGTCACGCCGTCGGCGTTGGTCAGCGAGAAGTCGATCGTGCGGGTGGCGGTGTTCGGGGCGAGCGCGGAGTTGGTGTAGCTGACGGCGTGCAGCGCGTGCTCCCACGTGCTCGGCGACTCGCCGCCGGGGGAGTCGAGCGTGAGGACGCCGGTGGTGTCGTCGTAGCTGCCGGTGATGGAGCCCATCGTGGCGGCGTCGTTGGTGAAGGACAGGACGTCCTGGTCGCTGTGGAAGCTATTGCTGATCTTCACGGTGGCGGCCGTGACGTCAGCGCCCGCCGCGGTCGTGGTCAGCCCGTCGTCGACCGCGACCGGCACCGACGTGACGTTGTCGCCCTCCACGAACGCCGCGCTGCCGCTGCTGGTGAACACGGCCGGCGGGGAGCCGAGGTCGGTGTAGGTGAGGTTGTCGAGCGCCGGCGTGAAGGAGGCGTCGACGTTGACGGTGTTGTGGCCGTTGGCGTAGGCGTCGTAGGTCTCGGTCGTCGGCGCGGGCGCGGCGACCGCCGGTCCGGCGAGGGCCACGACGGCGGCGAGGGCGAGCGGCGCCGCCAGGACGAGGCGGCGCAGGGACGCCACCTGATTGCTAGACATCGGCTGACCGGTGGAGATGCGCATGGCAACCCGATGATCGGCAGCCGCCGCCATGTCTTGATGACGACGTCGCCGGTCGCGGCGTCGTAGGCTCGCCGCCTGTGTCCGCGCCATCGACCAGCCGGGAGATCCTCAAGAGCGCCGTGGTGGGCGCCACTTCGACTCGCGCCTGCTGATCCACCGCGACCCGGTCGACGTGGACCGCCGGCGGCGGGACTGGACAGGCCTACAACGCGGGGGTCGACGGACGCGAGTGCGAGGGCAGCGCGTGGGCCACGGGGTTCCCTCGTTGGGTCAGAGCGTCGCGATGTCGATCACGAAGCGGTAGCGCACGTCGGAGGCCAGCACGCGCTCCCAGGCGCCGTTGATCTCGTCGGCCGCGACGACCTCGATCTCCGGGGCGATGGCGTGCTCGGCGCAGAAGTCGAGCATCTCCTGGGTCTCGCGGATCCCACCGATGGACGAGCCGGCGAAGCTCCGCCGCCGGCCCAGCAGCGTGAAGACGCCGACGGGCAGCGGCTCGGCCGGCGCGCCGACGTTGACCAGCACGCCGTCGACGGCCAGCAGGCCGAGCAGCGCGTCGACGTCGACCTTCGCGCTGACCGTGTTGATGATGAGGTCGAACCGCCCGGCGAGCTCCGTAAACGTCGCGGGGTCGCTGGTCGCGTGGTAGTGGTCGGCCCCCAAGCCCCGCCCGTCGGCCTGCTTGCTCAGCGACCGCGACAGGACCGTCACCTCGGCGCCCATCGCATGCGCGAGCTTGACGCCCATGTGACCCAGGCCGCCGAGGCCGACGACCGCCACCCGCCGGCCAGGACCGGCCTGCCAGTGGCGCAGCGGCGAGTACATGGTGATCCCGGCGCACAGCAGCGGCGCCGCGGCGTCCAGCCCGAGCGCGTCGGGGATCCGGACGACGAAGTCCTCGGTCACGACGACCTGCGTCGCGTAGCCGCCCTGAGTGACCGTGCCGTCGGCGCCGATCGACCCGTAGGTGAACGTGCTGCCCGTCAGGCAGTACTGCTCCAGGCCGTCGCGGCAGCTCGCGCACTCCCGGCACGAGTCCACCATGCAGCCGACCCCGACGCGGTCGCCGGGCGCGTGCCCGGTCACGGCCGTGCCGACCTCGGCCACCACGCCCGCGATCTCGTGGCCGGGCACGAGCGGGTAGGCGATCTCGCCCCACTCGCCACGGACCGTGTGGATGTCGGAGTGGCAGATGCCGCAGTACTTGATGTCGATGAGCACGTCGTGCGGCCCGAGCGCGCGACGCTCGATCTTCAATGGCGCGAGCGGCTCGGTCGCGGAGGTCGCCCCGTAGGCGTCGGTAAGCATGGCCTTCATCATCCCGCGAAGTGGCGGTCGGTGCCCCTTCGACGGACTTCCCATCACCGGCGGTGCCCACGATCGTGCGCGGGGCGCGGGTCGCTACGCCCGCGGCTTGCCCGCGTCCGGGCCGGTGCCCAGGCGCAAGAGGCCGTCGACGCCACGCGCGAACGTGTCGGCCGCCTGCTTGGGTCCGTCGAGGTAGGCGTCGACCATCGCGCCGTCGCGCAGCATGACGAAGTGACGCGCCGGGTTGGCGGTGTTCGGGTTGCCGGCGTCGGCGAAGGCGGTGCGCACGACCTTCGCGAACCACTTGCGGTGTGCGGCGACGGCCCGGCGGACGGCGCTGTCGGGGTCGTCGAACTCCGAGGCCACCTTGATGAACGCGCAGCCTTGGAAGCCGGGCGACTTGATCTGGGCGACGATGTCGTCGCCGATCGCGCGCAGGCGCTCCCGGGGATCGTCGATCGCGACAGGCCCCGACATCCGCTCGGCGATGCTGTCGTGCGCCGCCTGGAGATAGGCGAGCACGAGGTGCTCCTTGCTGGGGAAGTGCCGGTAGAACGTGGCGCGGGTGACGCTCGCCTCGGAGACGATGCGATCGACACCGATCGTGTTGACACCCTCGCGGTAGAAGAGCCCCGACGCCGTCTCCAGGAGCCGGCTCCGAGCCTCGGAGACCTTGCCGGGCGGGAGATCGGTGATCGTGGGCATGCACCGCCCATCCTAGCGACAAGAACGATCGTTCGCTCTTGACAGCCATCGGGACGCGTGCTTTCCTGGGACCGCCACCAAGACAGAACGATTGTTCTTTCTCTCGATCCATCCACCCGGAGATCTCCTCTATGTCCAGCCATCCCGCCGTCGCCCAGCTCCACACCGCGTCCCGTCCGCGTCGCATCGCGCTCCTGCGGGCCGCCGTCGCCCTGGTGTGGGCGGCCGCCATCGCCATCGCCGCCGCCGACACCGGCACGGACCTGTCCGCGGGGCTCGCGCTGCTCGTGGCCGCCTACCCCGTCATCGACGTCGTCGCCTCGCTCGCCGAGGCCGCCCACGGCGGTGAGGCCGCGAACCGGCTGCGGATCAACGCCGCGCTCAGCAGCATCGCCGTCGCGGGCCTCGCCGTCGCGGCCTTCGGCTCGGACGTCAGCTCGGTGCTCGCCGTCTTCGGCTCATGGGCCGTCGTGTCGGGCCTCATCCAGCTCTTCAACGCCATCCAACGCCGCCGCACCGGCTCCCGCGAACTGCCCATGCTCATCAGCGGCGGCCTCTCGGCGATCGCGGGCGCGTCGATCATCGCCTCCTCCAACGCGGAGAACCCGAGCCTGAGCCGCGTGGCCGGCTACGCAGCCCTCGGCGCCGTCCTGTTCTTCGTCTGGGCGCTCCGCGGCGGCACGTCGTCGTGAACGCGGTCCGCCTCAGCGCTCGTGTCACCGTGGCGCAGCGCTGCTGCGCGCGCTCACGGCACGTCCCAGGTGAACCGGTGGGTGTGGATGTCGAGGTAGACCAGCGACTCGACCGAGCGCACCCCCGCGATCGGCTTGATGTCGTCCTCGACGAGGTCGAGCAGCTCGTGCGGCTCGCGGCAGACGACCTCGACGAGGAGGTCGTAGACGCCCGAGGTCAGCACGACGTAGACGACCGCGCGCAGCTCGGCCAGACGGTCGGCCACCGTGCGCACGTCGCCGTCGGCCTGGACGGCGAGCATCGCCATCAGCGGCAGCCCCAGCGCCAGCGGGTCGGTGACGCCGACGACGCGCAGCACCTGGCGCTCGACGAGCCGCTGCACGCGCTGCCGGGCTGCGGGCGCCGACAGGCCGACCGTCGGCCCGAGCTCGGCGTAGGACATCCGCCCGTCGCGCTGGAGCTCGCCGAGGATGGCCTTGTCGACGGCGTCGAGGATGACCGGCTCGCGCGGGGGCTGCCGGGGACGGGGGCTGCTCATCACACGCCCGCCGTCAGGCCGAAGTCGATCGAGATGTTCGCGCCCCCCGGGCACACGGCGTTGGCGCGGACGCCGCGCGGGGCCAGCTCGAGCGCGAGGGCGCGGGTGAGGTTGGTCACGCCGCCCTTCGACGCGCAGTAGACCGCCGCGCCCGTGTTGCCCTGCAGGCCCGCGTCCGACGACAGGTTGACGATCGAGCCCTGCGTCGCGGCGAGGTGCGGGATCGCGGCCGCGGTCAGGAAGAACACGCTCTTGAGGTTGACGTCGAGCACGCGGTCCCAGTCGGCTTCGAGCGTGGCCTCGGCGGGACCCTCGGTCCAGACGCCGGCGGCGCACACGAGGCAGTCGAGGCGCCCGGCGGCGGTGGCCGCGGCGGCGACGGCCGCGTCGCAGGCGGCGACCGTGCGCACGTCGGCCGGATGGGCGAGCACCGCCGCACCGCCCAGCTCACCGGCGATGGCGTCGAGCCGGTCGCCGCCGAGGTCGGTCAGCGCGACGCGCCAGCCGCCGGCGGCGAAGCGGCGTGCCGCGGCCGCCCCGATCCCTCCGGCCGCACCGCTGATGAGGACGACGGGTGCGGTGGGCTCAGGCATGTGCCCGGCGGCCGGCAGCGGCGGGAGGGTCATGCGGCGACCAGCTCGGCGACGGCCGCCTCGAAGACCTCGTGATGGCGGTCGACGTCGTCGGCGGTCGTCTCCGGGCACATCAGCGCCATCGCGTGAAACGGCGTCAGCAGGATCCCGCGGTTGGCGAGGTAGACGTGCAGGTAGTCGTCGAGGTCGGGCTGGTGCGCGGCGTGCGACGCACCGCCGTTGCGCGGCGCCGGGTTGGCGAAGCGGTACTCGGCGCGGGCCCCCAGCTGCTGGATCGACCACGGCAGCGCGTGGCCGTCGATCACCGCCTGGACGCCCTGCGCGAAGCGCGTCGCCAGCGCCGTCATGCCCTCGAAGGCCTCGTCGGTGAGGACGTGCTCGAGCGTCGCGCGCATCGCGGCGCTGGAGATCGGGTTGCCCGCGAGCGTGCCGCCGACGCCGCCCATGTCGACCAGGTCGAGGTCGGTCCGCCGTCCGATCTCGGCGGCCAGCGCCTCGGAGAGGCCGTAGGCGCCGCAGGGGATCCCGCCGGCCAGCGCCTTGCCGATGGTCAGCACGTCGGGCTCCAGGCCCCAGGCCGTGGTCGCCCCGCCGGGTCCGGCCGAGAAGGTGTGCGTCTCATCGTTGATCAGCAACGTTCCGTATTTGCGCGTCAGCTCGCGCACGCCTTCGAGGTAGCCCGCCTCCGGCAGGACGATCCCGATGTTCGTCAGCGCCGGCTCCATCAGGACGGCGGCGACGTCGCCGTGCGCCAGCTCGCGCTCGAGCCGCACGAGGTCGTTGTACTCCGCGACGCGGCTGGTGAGCAGCACGTCGCAGGGCGCGCCGACGTTGCCCTCGCGGCTGGCCGCCTCCCCGTCGGGGCCGACGACGATCAGCGACTCGTCGACGCTGCCGTGGTAGCAGTAGGAGTTGACGAGGATCTTCGGGCGGCCGGTGACCGCGCGCACGAGGCGGATCGCCCACCGGTTCGCGTCGGTCGCCGTGAGCGAGAAGCTCCAGTACGGCAGGCCGAAGCGGCGGGCCAGCTCGGCCCCGACCCAGGCAGCGTCCTCGGTCGGCATCATCGCCGTCGCACCGCCCAGCTCGCCATAGCGGCGTTGGACGGCGGCGACGGTCGGCGCCGGCGAGTGGCCGGCCATCGCCCCCGTGTCGCCGAGGCAGAGATCGACGTACTCGTGCCCGTCGAGATCCCAGACGTGCGCCCCGGCGGCCCGGTCGAGGTACAGCGGAAAGCCGCCCGCCGTCTTGTTCATCCAGGTCATCGGGACGCGACCGAACAGGTGCGTCGCCGCATCGTGCGCCGCCCGCGATCGTGGGTTGCGCGCGGCGAACGCCGCCCGCTCGCGCTCCAGGAGATGGGTGAGACGTTCGGCGGAGATCACGGTGGCGCGCCTTCCATTCGGTTGTCACGCCAACCTATCCGAAAGCACGTCCCCTCTTCAACGAACGATCAAGCGCCCGGCTCCTTCGCCGATCTCGACCCCTCAGCACCTCGGCGGCGGTGACCCGCTTGATGTCGTAGGTGACTACGACGTCCGGCGCCTGGCCGGCGGTGCCGCCGATCATCTGCAGCATCACGCCGGTGCCGGCATCCAGCAGGATCGTCTCCTCGTAGCCGTCCGGGAAGTCGGAGTTGCGCAGGCGGAGCACGCTCTTGCCCTCGAGCGTCGTCTGGTCGACGGCGACGTTGGCGAGGGTCGCGGCGAGGAAGGTGCTCCTGGCCTGCGCGTCGGGCATCGCCTTGGCGGCGGCCGCCGCTCCCATCATCGCGGCGACCGGATGCCGACCGTCGCGTGCTCGTCCGCCGCCTGGCGCAGCTCGGCGACCGTCGTGCCGAAGTAGTACGTGCCGTCGTCGACGTAGAGGTCGATGCAGGTGAACGTCCGACCGCCGCGCAGCACGTTCGTGTGCTGCGCGAGCGTCGCGTCGCCCGGCTGGGTCGGCAGGTCGGCGACGCGTGCCGAGCAAGCTCACCATCCGCCTGCAGGTCGTTCGGCCCAACGGCAAGAAGACCGTCCTCACCAGGACGCTGACCGTGAGCTGAGGAATCACCTCGATCTGGCGGCGTAGATGGCGAGCATCCAGATCGCCAACAACACCATGAACACCCCGACGACCATGGCGCCCCCGATCAGGAGCGCCACCCCGATCAGCGCGCCGAGCATCGCGAGAGCTCCGTACGCGTTGCGCGGAAGCTGCCAGTCATCTCCCTCACGCGCCAGACCGAGATAGAGCAAGACACGACGCATCGTCTACGTGTACTTGTCGATGATGAGGCCCGCCGTCTTCACGGCACGGAAGACTCGGTGTCGCGTTCACGGCCATGGCGGGCTGCCAGGCGTCAGAGGCGACGCCCGCGCCGGCTGTAGCCGAAGCCACCGCCGGTGAGCAGCAGAATCAAGATGATGATCAACAGAATGGTGAGCATGGAGCCGTCGCCTTCGCCGAGTGGATGTTCTAGCCGCGATCGGTGTACCCACACACATCGTCAAGTAGCCGCCGGGCCTGCGAGAAGGCAAGTGGCTAGAGCGCGAGCATCGCCTTCGCGACCTCGTCCGCCTCCTCCTCGGGAAGCGCCGTCGCGGCCCGCTCGAGGACCAGAAGCCGCGCTCCCGAGATCTCGCGCGCGAGCGCCTCGCCGTTGCCGACCGGGAAGAAGCGATCGCGTCGCCCGTGCACCACCAGCACCGGGATGGCGAGCTCGGGCAGCCGCCTGCGCCAGCGCGGTTTGCAGTCGAGTCGGGAGAACATCAGGCCGACCTGGTTGGCGAGCTGCACCGCGGGCTCGATGCCCGGCGTGCGGTCCCACTTGCGCTCGGCGGCCGCGCGCGCCGCCGAGGGGTCGTCGCCGAGGATCTCCGCGCCGCCGGCGGCGTGCTCCGCCACGGCGGCGCGATCGGACCAGTCGGGCCGCGAGCGCGAGAACAGCCTCTTCATCGTCGCCGCGTCGTGGTCCGGCAGGTCGTCATCGACCCGACCCGGAGCGACCGGCCGCGTTCCGACGAGGGTGAGCGCCGAGAACGCGTTCGGGTGGTCGAGCGCGGCGACCTGGGCGACCATCCCGCCCACGCCGATCCCCGCCAGGTGCGCCGGCCGGTCGTCGAGCTCACGGGCGAGCGCCGCGGCATCCGCCGCGAGGTCGCGCAGCGTGTACGCCGGAGCCATCGGATCGATGGTCGTCGACCAGCCGGCGTCTCGCAGGTCGTACCGCACGACGCGCCGCCCGCCGCGCGCAAGCGCGATGCAGAGGGCGTCGGGCCAGGAGAGCATCGTCGTGCCGCCCGCCAGCAGCACCAGCGGCGCCGTCTCGTCGCCGAAGCGCTCGACCCCGAGCGTGACGCCGTTCGCCTCGATGGTCTCCATCACGCCTGCCCTGTCGCATGTGTCCATGGATCCGAAGACCGACGGAGGCGACGGAACTCATCGGTGTCCAGAGCCTCGTCATGGCCGCATGCCAACTCCGCAACTCACTGGAGCACCAGCGCGGAGAAGGCGGTCGGTCGACCGCCGCGGTGGCGTCATAGTGCGCTTCCGCCACAGGCAGAGCGCCTGAACGCGACCTGAACATCAGGCCTCCGGGAGCCCTTACCGCTTGTGCGGGAGCCGGTCCGGTTGCAGGATGTCGCTCATGCTGCGCTTCCACGGCGGTGCGGGCCGCCATGAGGCTCCGGGACGATGAGCGGCCACGGCGTCTCCCAACTCGCACCGACGGTCGAGGTGCGCGGGTTGACCGAGCACTACGGGGACCGCGCGGCCGTCGACGCGATCGACCTGACCGTCGCGGTCGGCGACGTGTACGGGTTCCTCGGTCCGAACGGCGCCGGCAAGACCACCACCTTGCGGATGCTGCTCGGGCTCGTGCAGCCGACCTGCTCTCGGCGATCCGCGCGGTCGCCAGTGGCGACTCGGTCGTCGCACCGAGCACGACGCGACGCCTGCTGGCACAGGTCGCCGACCGGCTCCCGGACCCGCGCCGCGACGGTGGTGCAGTCGCCGTCGATGCCCGCTACGCCGAGGTGACGCCGCGCGAGCGCGAGGTGCTGATCGCCGTCGCGCGCGGGCTGTCCAACGCGGAGATCGCCGAGGAGCTCGTGCTCTCCGAGGCCACCGTCAAGACGCACGTCGGCCGGATCCTGGCCAAGCTCGCGCTGCGCGACCGGGTGCAGATCGTGGTGTACGCCTACGAGCACGGCCTCGTGGCCGCCGCCGGTTAGCGACCGCCGACCATGACCTTCATCTTGATCGCACTGGGCGCCGGGGTCGCGGTCAGCGTCGAGCTGCTGGAGGCCCTGGCGATCGTGCTGGCCGTCGCGGCCAGCCGCCGATGGGGCGACGCGCTGCTCGGCGCCGCCGCGGGCGCGCTGGCCTGCGCCGTGCTCGCGGCGATCCTCGGCCCCGTCGTACTGGCGTCGGTGCCGCTCGGCACGCTGCGGATCGCGATCGGCTCGTTGTTGGTGCTCTTCGGCCTGGAGTGGCTGCGCAAGGGCACGCTGCGCCTCGCGGGCCGCCGCGCCCGGGCGTCCTCGGTCGCCGAGTTCGCCGAGGCCCAGGAGGAGCTCGAGGACGCGCCCCTGCCCCCGCGCGGCGAGCCCGACTGGGCCGGGCGCCTGGTCGCGTTCAAGGGCGTCCTGCTGGAGGGCATCGAGATCGTCGTCATCGTCACCGCGCTGGCCGAACGCCCGAGCGGCCCGGCGCCCGCCCTGGTCGGCGCGGCCATCGCGACCGTCACGGTCCTCGGCGCCGGCGCCTGGCTGCGCAAGCCGCTGGCGCGGATCCCCGAGACCGAGCTGAAGTGGGGCGTCGGGGTCCTGCTGACCTCGTTCGGCATCTTCTTCGCCGGCGAGGGCCTCCACGTCGACTGGCCGGGCGGCGACGCCGCGGTGCTCTACCTCGTCGCCGTGCTCGCCGCCGTCAGCCAGGCCCAGTCGCACCGCCTCGCCCGCGCCGCCCCGGCGGTCGCCGCATGACGCTCCTGCACACGCTGCGCAAGCTCATCCTCGGCGAGACCTGGACGCTCCCGCTCGGCGTCGCCGCCACGCTCCTGCTCGCCGGGCTGGTCGTCAAGCCGCTGCTCGGCGACGCGTGGCGCCACGCCGGCGGGTTCGTCCTGCTGGCAGGCATCCTGGTGGTCTTGGTCGCCAGCGTGGCGAACGGCGCCGGTGGGCGGCGCTGAGCGGATGTCGGTCTGGCCAGCCCGTGCGGTGCTCGATCGGGCGCCGTTCAGGCGGCGGTCAGGGTCGCTGACGCACCATGGCGTCGTAGATGAACCATCTCGTCCTCGCGTCGATCACGACGACCCTGACCGACTGGGTGGGCCGCCACGGCGTCTACGCGGTCTTCCTGATCATGGCCATCGACGCCGTCTTCCCGGCCGCGGGCGAGCTGACGATGCTCTACGCGGGCGCGCTGGCCGGCGGCGCGATCGCCGGCCACCACCCCGTCGTCTTCGGCCACGCGCTGCACCACGGCCTCGAAGCCTTCCTCGTGCTCGCCCTGGCGGGCACGCTCGGCTACCTCGTGGGCGCGCTGGCCGGCTGGGCGCTGGGCCGCTGGGGCGGCCGCCCGCTGCTGGAGCGCCACGGGCGCTGGCTGCACCTCGACACGGACAACTTGGCCCGCGCGGAGGCGTGGTTCGAGCGCCGCGGCGCGCTCGCCGTCTTCCTCGGACGCCTCACCCCGGTCGTCCGCTCGTTCATCTCGATCCCCGCCGGAGCGCTGGAGACCCCGCTGGGCGCGTACACCGTCCTGACGCTCGCGGGATCGGCGATCTGGTGCTTCGGCTTCGCGCTCGTCGGCTGGGCGCTCGGGAGCAGCTACGAGCAGGTCCACCACGCGTTCACGGGGATCGAGGTGGTGATCGTCGTCGGGGCCGTCGCCGCCGTCGTGG
Source organism: Baekduia sp. (assembly GCA_036500525.1). Classification (GTDB taxonomy): domain Bacteria; phylum Actinomycetota; class Thermoleophilia; order Solirubrobacterales; family Solirubrobacteraceae; genus Baekduia. Next base: position 16,144 of record DASYBY010000473.1, read on the forward strand.
TCCTGCTGCTGCGCCGTCGGCGCGCGAAGGCCCTTCCCACCACCGACGGAGCAGGTTCATGATCATCGTCGACCACATCACCAAGCGCTACGGGGAGAAGGTGGCCGTCGACGACCTGACGTTCACCGTCCAGCCCGGCATCGTCACCGGCTTCCTCGGGCCCAACGGCGCGGGCAAGTCCACCACCATGCGGATGATCCTCGGGCTCGACGCCCCGAGCTCCGGGTCGGTCACCGTCAACGGCAAGGCCTACCGCAACCTCCAGGCGCCGCTGCACGAGATCGGCGCGATGTTGGAGGCCCGGGCGATCCACACCGGTCGCAGCGCCTACCACCACCTCCTCGCGATGGCCCAGACCCACGCCATCCCGCGCTCGCGCGTCGACGAGGTCATCGACCTGGTCGGCCTCGACGCCGTCGCCCGCAAGCGCGTCGGCGGCTTCTCCCTCGGCATGGGCCAGCGCCTCGGCATCGCCTCCGCCCTGCTCGGCGACCCCAACACCGTGATCCTCGACGAGCCCGCCAACGGCCTCGACCCCGAAGGCATCCTCTGGATCCGCAACTTGTTGAAGGGGTTGGCCGCCGACGGCCGCACCGTCTTCCTCTCCTCGCACCTCATGAGCGAGATCGCGCTGACCGCCGAGCACCTGGTCGTCGTCGGCCGCGGCCGGCTCATCGCCGACACCAGCGTGGCCGACATCGTCGCCCAGGCCTCCCAGAACCGTGCGGTGCGGGTGCGGACCCCCGACGGGACCCAGCTGCGCGACGCGCTGATCGCCGAGGGCGCCACCGTGACCACCACCACACGCGGGCTGCTGGAGGTGCACGGCGTCGAGAGCCACCGCATCGGCGAGATCGCCATGGAGCAACGGCTCGTCCTGCACGAGCTGACGCCGCAACAGGCCTCCCTGGAAGACGCGTTCATGGCGCTGACCGGCGACTCGGTCGAGTACCACGCCGCCGGCCTCGACCGGCTCCCCACCGAACTGGAGCAGATCTCATGAGCACCGCGCTCGTCGGCGGCCGGCCCGCCGCCGCACCCCGTGGCCGCGTCACCCAGGCCAACGTCGTCCGCTCGGAATGGACCAAGTTGGTGACCTTGCGCTCGACCCGCTGGTCGCTGCTGGCCGCCTTCATCGCCATGACCGGCCTGGGGATCCTGATCGCCGCCGCCCAGATGAACCGCTGGACGCACCTCGAGCCGCACGAGCGCGCGACCTACGACTCCATCAACACGGCCGTCGGCGGCTACAACCTCGCCCAGCTCGCGATCGGCGTCCTCGGCGTCATGGTCATCAGCGGCGAGTACTCCACCGGCATGATCCGGTCGAGCTTCATGGCCGCGCCCAAGCGGCTGCCCGTGCTCTGGGCGAAGATCGGCGTCTTCGCCACCGTGACGCTCGTGCTGATGCTCGTCGCGTCGTTCATCTCGTTCTTCGTCACCCAGGCGATCGTCACGAGCCACCACCAGCAGCACTCGCTCGGGGATCCGCACGCGCTGCGGACCGTCGTCGGCGCCGCGCTGTTCCTCACCGTGCTCGGGATCCTGGCGACCAGCATCGGCGCGCTCGTCCGCAACACCGCGGGCGGGATCGCGTTCTTCGTGTTCCTGCTCTTCGTCCTCCCCGGCATCACCGCGATCCTCCCCGCGGCCACCGGCGACGCCATCAACCCCTACCTCCCGCTCACCGCCGGCACGGCGATCGCCACCAGCACCTTCGAGAACTCCCACCACCTCGCCCCGTGGACCGGGTTCCTGGTGTTCTGCGGGTACACCGCCGTCGCCCTGGTCGCGGCCGCCATCGGCATGCTGCGCCGCGACGCCTGAGCGCCGCGGTGCGGCGGCGCCCGGTGGTCAGCCCTCGGCGGGCTGCGGCTGGAGGGGCCGCGCGGGCTGGTGGGCGGTGTGCAGCCGTGGCGACGGCCCGCCCGGCCCCTGGATGTCGCCCTTCTTGATCGCGGTGTAGGCCACCAACCCGATGAAGATGACCAACTCGATCGCGCTGACCGTGCCGTCGCCGAGCCCGAGGCCGGACTGCCCGTGGGGCTTGCTGAACCAGTCGGCGAACGACGCACCCAGCGGCCGGGTCACGACGTAGGCCGCCCAGAACGCGACGACCGGGTTCAGCCCGAAGCGCCACCAGCCCAGCAGCGGCACGGCGATGACGCCGCCGAACAGCAGCGCGGACGGGAAGAAGCCCCAGTTCAGCTCGATCGCGGTCAGGTCGCCCGCGGCCGTGCCGAGGGCGAAGGTCGCCAGGACCGCGGCCCAGTAGTAGTTCTCGCGGCGGCGCGTGGTGATCGAGTGGATGTCCAGCGTCCCCTCGCTGCGGTGCCACTTGTAGAAGATCAGCCCGACCACCGCCGCGAAGAACGGCGTTGTGATGGCGTAGGACAACCCGGCGCCGTCGTGGATGCCGTCGGCCGCCATCGTGCCGAAGATCGCCACCATCATCACCGTGAACCAGTACGTCGGCGCGTGATACTCCCGCCGGCGAAGCTGCCGCCGGAACGCGTAGATCGTCCCGAAGACACCGATGATCCCGGCGAGCGGGACGCTCTTCTGCCCCAGGAAGTCCGACATCGCCTCGCCCATGCCGGTGGTCAGGATCTTGATCACCCAGAACAGCACGGTGATCTCGGGGACCTTCGCGGCGAGCGGCTCCAGGCCGCGTGCGCGCCGGGTGGGAGAGCGCAACATCATGTCCTTTCGGCTCCTGGGGAGAGGTCCGCGACGCGCTCGGCCAGGGGATCTCGGCCGAGCGCAGCCGCGACCGCGCAGGCTACGTCGGTGCGCCTGAAATCCACCTGAACGTGCGAGCCTCGTGCATCGCCGGGCACCTATCGTCCGTCGGATGTCGCTCAAGCCCACGGCGGGGATCTGCGAGGACGACGACGAGCTGCGCGGCGTGGTGCGCCAGGCGCTGGAGCGCGAGGGGTTCACCGTGATCGCCACGGCGTCGGGCTGGGCCGTGTGAACGCGATGTTCAGGCGGTGTTCATGGAGGCCTTGCCACCATGAACGCCACCGATGGACCTGACGCTCCTGCACCACGCCAACGACTTCTTCGCCCGCCACGACGGGCTGGAGGATCCCCTCGTCGCTTACGCGAACGCGTCCGAGATCCTGTTCCTGGGGTTGTTGATCGCGGCGTTCGTGGTCGTCGGCGGCGCACGCAAGGCGGCGGTGCGGCGCGCGGTCGTCGCCGCCGGGTTGAGCGCCGGGCTCGGGCTCGCCGTGGCGGCCGTCGTCTCGCGGCTCGTCGATCGCCCGCGCCCGTTCGTCGCCCACCCCGGCAGCATCCACCTCTTCGCCCAGCACGCCGCCGACCCGGGCTTCCCCAGCGACCACACGACCGCCGCGTTCGCGATCGCCGTCGCGCTGCTGCTCCGCTCGCGCCGCTGGGGCCTGGTCGCGCTCGCCGCCGCGACGATCCTCGCCGTCACGCGCGTCGCGATGGGCATCCACTACCCCACCGACGTCCTCGCCGGCGCCGCGATCGGCACCCTCGCCGCGCTCACGCTCCACCAGACGCGCGTCCGCGCGCTGCTGCACCGGCTCGCCGACAGCTCCGGCACGCTCCTGGACTCCGTCGGCCGCGCAACGGTCGGCCGGCTCGCACCCACCCGCTTCTGAGACCGACATGCGTCCGGCGCGGGCCCGCGGTCAGGTCGCGTTCAGGCGCGAGGCGCCATCGTGGTTGTCGCATCGCCTCACATCTCTTGCCCCAGGGCTGGGGCGCGCTGGCCGCCTGCCTCCTGACGCTGGCCGCGACCGTGCCGGCCGCGTGTGCAGCCACCGTCGCCGCCGACCCCGCGTCGGCCGCCCTGCAGCAGCAGCTCGACCAGTTGCTCACCCGCCCTCACCTTCCTCGCCTTCGTGACGCGCGAGATCCGCGCCGCGCGGCGCCCCGAGCCCGCGGCCTCCGACGCCTGAGCGACCGCCGGCGTTCAGGCGACGGTCAGGGCCGGTGCAGCACGATGCCTCGCGCCATCTCCGACCCCGCCGACATCCACCCGCCCTTCACCGCCGAGACCGCCGCCGCGAAGGTCCGGTCCCTGCAGGACACGTGGAACGCGCGCGACCCCGACCTGCTCGCCCGCGCCTGCACCGAGGACGCCGAATGGCGCGACCGCCACGTCCTGCACCGCGGCCGCACGGAGATCCGCGCGTTCTTGCAGGACAAGTGGGAGCGCGAGCGCGACTACCGCCAGCGCGCAGAGCTGTGGACCTTCGGCGACGACCGCCTCGCCGTCCGCCTCGCCTACGAGAGCCGCGACTCCTCCGGCCAATGGTGGCGCTCGGAGGGCTACGAGCTGTGGCGGTTCGACGCCCGCGGCCTGCTCGCGCTCCGCTACGCCTCGGTCGACGACACGCGCGTCCGATCGTCGTAGGACATGATGTCGATCGCCCCGGCCGAGGCGCCTGGGCGCGACGAGCCGCCGGCAACCGGGCGGACGCTGTGCGCCGGCTGAAGGGCCCGTCCCGGCCGATCGTGACCGAGGATGATCGCTCGGCGGTGCTCAGGCCCTGGGCTGCGTCGACGCCGTCGCGCGAGCCGGCGCCCGGCGCGGGTCTCGGCGGCGGCGACCGCGGCGAACCGCTCGGCCGGCCAGCGGCGCGCGGCACTCGCCGCGTCGGCGTGCACGACCGTCGCGCCGCGTGCCGCCTCCAGACGACCCGGCCGGCGTGCGCGGCCAGCACGCCCAGGTCGGTGCGGCCGGCGAGGACGCGACGCGGATCCACGCCGGCGCGTTCGGCGACCGCGAGCATCAGGCCTTCCCGCGCGTCGCGGAGATCGGGATGGGCGGCATGCACGCGTTCCCAACCCTCGGGGTGGGCCGGCGCAAAGATCAGCATGAGGGCCCGATGTGGGGGCGGCGGCGGCGCGGCACGATGCCCGGCGATGTCCTCCAGCGCGCGCCGTTCCCCTCGCCATCGCCGGCGCCTGCCGTCCCGCCTGCTGCGGCTCGCGACCGGAGCAGGCCTCGCGGTGCTGGCGGTCCTGGCGGCGGGCGGCGCCGCATCGGCCCAGGCCGCGTCGGCGCCGGGCACGCCGGTGCACGCGACCGCGACGCAGGTCGCGCAGTCGCTGTTCGTCGCCGGCGACGTGGGCCGGCTCAGCCAGGTGCCGAGCGGCTCGGAGGCGGTGGTCCTGGAGAAGGTCCTCCAGCAGCTCTATCGCGACGACCCGACGCTCGACCAGGCGACCGCGGTCGCCGACATCGACGCGCTGCAGAGCGCGCTGACCTCCGGCCCGTCGGCGATCTCGATCCCGACGCTGGCCGTGATGGCGGGAAACCAGCGGTTGCTGGCCATCCTCGAGGTCCTGCAGGGCTCGAGCCCGCCGAGCGCCGTGGCGCGCGCGCTCGTCACCGTCAGCGCGGCGGCGCTGACCGAGGCGTCGCAGTCCTCACAGGCGCTCGGGCACGCGTTCGACGCGGCGGCCGACTCGCTCTCGACCGTCGCGTTCGGCGGGTTCTCCCCGGCGCAGACGCTGCAGGACACCGTCGACCTCGCGGCGACCGATCCGGCGTTCGGGCACGCGCGTGACGCGCTGTGGCAGTCGGCCGGCCACGAGAGCGTGTTCGACGGCCGAGCGGCGCTGCTGGCCGAGAACCCCGCGCTGCAGACGCCCGCGGTGCAGAGCTTCGTCGCGGGGCTCGCCCCGGACGGGAGCCTCGACACGACGGTCGGCGCGCTGGAGCAGAGCGTCGACGCCGGGCTGACCGCCGTCGGGAACCAGAACTGCACGCCCGCCCCCGGGCCGGACACCGACGCGACGTGCACCGCCGGCGCGGTGCATGACGCGCAGGTCGCCGACCAGGCCTGCGCGCAGGGCCAGGCCACCCAGGCCTGCACCGACGCCCGCGACGCGGCGCGCTCGCACCAGGCGGCCGAGATCGCGGCGATCACCGGCCAGCAGGCGGCGCTGGCCGCCCAGGCCGCCCTCATCGGCTCCGCCGACGCGGCGCTGCGCCGGGCCGAGGAGGCCGCCGTGCAGGCCTCGACGCAGATCGCCGCGCAGGAGAACGACTACCTCAACCACTGGGTCTACGGCGTGGCGCAGAAGACGGGGATCGACGTGCTGGTGCTCGCCGTGACGCTGTCGACGGTCGAGGTCGATCCCGTGGCGGCGGTCACGGGGCTGCTGAACGTCGTCGGCGACGCGGTCGGCTTCGGCTTCGCAGGGCCCGACGCCAACACCCTGATCCTGCAGGGCATCCAGGGCATCTCGCAGCAGATCTTCGCCTTCGAGACCTACACGGCGACGGCGTTCCAGGTCATCGACAGCCAGTTGTCGTCGATCTCGCGCCAGATCGCGCTGCAGAGCTACCAGCTCAGCGGGCTGATCACCGACGTCCAGGGGCAGATCACCCAGCTCAGCGCGCAGCTCTCGACGCTGCAGGGCTCGGTGGACCATCTCCAGTCCGAGGTCCAGTCGCTCTTCGCCCAGGGCGCGCGCAACGACCTCGGCACGATCATCAACCAGAGCCTGGGCTACCGGCAGGTCAACGGCGTCGATCTCCCCCAGGCGCAGTTCGCGAGCGCCGCGGGCGCGCTGTTCCAGGACGCCGACAGCACCGCGCTCACCACCACGCTGCTCAACACGCCGGGGCCGTTCGACGCGCTGGGCGCGTTCGGGCTGGTCACGGCGTCGGACCCGATCACGCTGGACGCCAACATCAACCTCTTCAACTTGTTCGGCGCCGCGGTGACCGACGCGCCCGGGATCACGTGGCCCGGCGCGCTGACGACGTCGTGCGCCACCGGCGCCGACACGGCCCACGGCCTGTGCCTGCCCGACCCGGACTTCTGGGCGACCTCGGCGCGCGCGTTCTCCCAGTTGTTGATGGAGAACCCGGGCTACGTCACGCCGGCGCGGCTGCAGCAGCTCGGCGCGATCACCCACGAGGGCGAGCTGATCCAGGCCGCGCTGCACCAGCTGTCGGCCGACGACGCGGGTGACGACGCCGCCGGCACGGGCAACAAGACGCTCGACGCGGCGGTCGGCTACTACCGTTACTGGGGATCCCAGAGCACGCACACGGGCTCCGCGGCGCCGAGCCTGCCGCAGGCCGTCGCCGCCGAGCAGGACCACGTCCTCGGCCGTCAGGCGATCCCCGGCGAGACGGTGACCGCGCTCGGCGTCGACCCGTGGGGCGGCTTCAGCCAGCCGCCCGACGACACCGGACTGCTCGCCATGACCTCGTTCACCGGCGTCCCGGTCTGCCCGGCGGTCGCGGCCACCCTGCAGCAGCCCGCCGCCAACTACCACCTGCCGAAGCTCACGAGCCCGCTCATCGACTTCCTGCCCGCGGCGACGCTGAACGCCGTCCGCGTCGGGGTCGGCCACATCGCGGCGTGCTGGGGTGCGAGCTACCCGAGCGTCTCCCACGGCGGCACGGGGCCGACCGGGCGCGTGTTCGACCTGACCGTCTCGATCACGTTCACCTACAGCGGCGCGCAGACCGACGGCACGCCGGTCACCGCGCAGGTCGGCACCGAGAGCGTGACGATCCCGAACGTCAGCGACTGCACCGACGACGACGACACCCGCAACACCGGCGGCCAGATCGCCGTCGACAACGTGATCCAGAACTGGCCCGGCGTCGACGCGCAGAACCTGAACCACGCCTGCGTCGACGCGGCCATGGCGCTCGCCACCAACCCGCCGGGCCGGACGGCGACCACTCCGTATCCCATCGCCGTCGTCCACGCGACCCAGGCGCCCACCCGCGACGCGCTGAACGCGCTCAAGCAGACCGTGATCGACGACCTCACCGACCACGGAGCCACGCTCACCGCCGGGACCGACCAGAGCACCGACGTGCTGGACGCGGCGCGCCGGCTGGGCGGAGCGGGCGCGCTGCTCGCCGGGTACGTGTCGCTCGGGCTGCCGCAGTCGCTGGCGGGCGACGACGCCCTGCACGGGCTGATCGCCGGACAGGACGCCGACGCCTTCGCGCCCGCCGACCCGACCCTCAACCCCTGGGGCCTGTCCCCGACGACGCAGGTCCCCGATCAGGTCGTGAGCCTCTTGCGGATCGCCGGCCCGGATCTCGTCGAGGATCCCGCCGACGTGATCGCCGCGCTGGTCGACGCGCGGGCGACGCGCCTCGAGCAGGCCGTGCGGCCGCACATCGTGCCGACGACCGGCGTGCAGGGCCTGGCGGGGGCGCGGGCCGGTCGCGCGGCCGCGGTCGCCGCCGACCCGACCGAGCTCGTCGCCGAGGACAACCCGCTCATCAGCCCGACGCTGGACCGGCTGGCGTTGACGCAGACGGTCCTGGCGAGCGCGGCCGCGTCGGGCGGCGCCCCGGATCCGGGAGCCGGGGGCGCGGGCGATGGCGGGGCGGGCGGGGGCGGCGCCGGGGCCGGGGCCGGTCCGGGCGGGGCCGGTCCGGCGGGCGGAGGAGGGCCGGGCCCGACCCCGGTCCCGCCGCCCGTCGCGCCCCCGGCCGCGCCGCGCCCCACGGCCCACCTCGTCCTCGTGGGCAAGGCACGGGCCGCGGGCTCGACGCTCACGCTGACCGTCCGCTGCGTCGCCGGGCCGTGCCGGGCCACCGTCGCCGAGACCGTCGTCGAGCACCTGACCGGCACGCGCCTGACCGCCGTCACCGCCAAGCAGCGGCCGCGCACCAAGACCGTCAAGCTCGCGGGTCAGACCGTGACGCTGGCCACCGGCGCGCGCCGCACGCTCCATCTCGCGCTCGGTGCGACGGGCCGCAAGCTGCTGGCCCGTCGGCCGCGCCTCCCGGTGCGGCTCACCGTGACGCTGGCCCGCACCGGCGCCAAGCCGCTCACGGTGGCAACGGCCAAGGCGACGCTGCGCCGGCCGGCCCCCGCGCATCGCGCACGGGCCGCGCGGACGACCTAGGCGCGATCGCCGTCGACCAGGCCCGGCACCGCCTCGGCGAGCCGGTGTCGCGAGTCGATGTCGAGCTTGCGGTAGGTGTGGGCGAGGTGGGTCTGGATCGTCTTCGGCGTGACGAAGAGTGCCTGCGCGATCTGGGAGTTGGTCAGGCCTTGCGCGGCCAGCTGCGCGACCCGTCGCTCGGTCGGGGTGAGCGCGTCGGCCCCGGTCCACGCGGCACGCCGCGGGCGGGCGCCGGTCGCGCGGAGCTCGTCGCGGGCGGTGTCGGCGAGCGGGACCGCGCCGAACCCGTCGGCGAGCTGGAGCCCGATCCGCAGCTGCTCCTGGGCGGCGGTCCGTTGCCCGGCGCGCCGCAGGGCGGCGCCGAGCGAGACGGTCGCGTGGGCGCGCTCCAGCGCCGACGGGCTCCCCGCGAGCACCGCGACCGCCTCCTGTCGCTGCGCCAGCGACCGCTCGCCGTCGGTGGTACTCGCGGCGGTGCGCAGGGCGAGCCCGATCGCTCGCGGCACCTCAGTCTCCCGGGCGCGCGCGAGCCCGTCCTGCGCGAGCCGCGCGGCACGATCCTGCTCGCCGAGGGCGAGCGCGGCCGCCGCCGCCGTCGACCGCCACGGCAGGAAGCCCGGATGGTCGATGCCGAACTCCTCGGCGAGCTCCTGACCGGCCGCCTCGGCGTCGGTCAGCGCGGCGGCGGGCGCGCGGTCGGCGAGCGCCAGGCGCGCGCGGGCCGACCCGACGATCACGTGGTCCAGCGACGCCGGGGCGACGCCGTCCGCGAGCGTCAGCGCGCCGCGCGCGGCCGCGAGGTCGCCGCGTTCGAGGTGCACGTGCGCCTGGAGGGCGCCGATCCAGCCGGCCGCGGCGTCCCATCCCTCGCTCTTGGCGATCAGCGCCTGGTCGAGGTCGGCGAGCGCATCGTCGAGCGCGCCGCGGTGGTAGCGCGGGATCGCGCGGTGGAAGCTCGCGGCGGAGTAGGAGAGGATCGAGCCGCGGCGGCGGGCGAGCTGCAGCGCGGCGTCGGCGATCTGCTCGGCGAGGTCGAGCTCGTCGACGCAGACGAGCGCCTGCACGACGATCCCCATCAACATCCCGTGCCCGGCGGCGTCGACGAGCGGGTCGGCGGCCGTCGCCTGCTCGGCCAGCGCGCGCACCTGCGCCGGTGCCGCATCGGCGAAGGCCATGCGCAGCGCGAGATGGGCGAGCAGGCCGGGATGGGCGGGCGGGCGGCCGTCGCGCACCGCCGTCACCAGCGGGGCGATGCGCGCCTCGGCCCGAGCACGCAGCGGCGCCTGGAAGAGCGTCGCGGTCAGCTCGTCGACGATCAGCGCCTGCGCGATCGGATGGTCGTCGTCGTCCAGGAGCGTCAGCGCCTCCTGCACCGTGCGCGCCGACGCCTCCCGCTCCCCGAGCAGGAAGCGCATACGGGCGAGCGGGACGAGCACGCGGACACGGTCGTCGGGGTCACGCGCGAGGTCGAGCGCCGCGTCGAGGTGGACCGCCGCGCCCGCGTCGCCGTCCTGGGTCTCGGCCTCGGCCAGCTCCAGCAGCACGCCGATCCGATCGTCCGGGGCGGGCGGCTCGGCGAGCGCGCGGCGGAGCATCCGCGCGGCGGCGGCCGCGTCACCCCGCCGCAGCGTCCGGGCCGCGGCGTGCCGCAGCGTCGCGACCGTCGACGGGTCGGCATCGGGCTCACTCACCAGCAGGTGGGCGGCGATCGCCTCGGCCGGGGCACCATCGGCGGCGAGCAGGTCGGCCGCACGGCGATGGGCGGCGGCGCGCGCGAACGTCGACAGATCGGCGTAGACGGCGGTGGCGATCAGCGGGTGGGTGAACCGCAGCCCGGGCTCGGCGGCAAGCACGTGAGCGCGGGCGAGCGCATCGGCGGCGCGCTCGGCGTCGGCGCGCGCCAGCTCGCCGAGCGCGACGGCGTGGCGCAGCGACGTCCCGTCGCCGAGCACCGCGACCGCCGCCGCCAGCCGCCGGCCGTCCTCGCCGAGCCGCGCCAGCCGCACGAGGACGGAGCGCACCACGGAGTCGGGCGCGAGGCGCTCGACGCTCGCCACGGCGGCCGCCGTGGGCGCGATCCCGTCGGCATGGAGCGCGCGGACCAGCTCGCGGGCGAGGAACGGGTTCCCGCCGCTGACCGTGGCGCAGGCGCGAACGAACGGCGCCTCGGGGACGGGCAGCTCGGCCGCGATCATCCGCGCCACCGCGGGCTCGGTCAGGTGCTCGGGGCGCAGCACCAGATGGTCGGGCTGATCGATGAGCCACCCGGTGAGGTCGGACGCGCCGCCGTGCTCGCCGCTGCGGATCGCGACGACGAGCGCGATCGGGAGGTCACGCACCCGCACGGCGAGATGGGCCAGGAACCGCAGCGACGGCCGGTCGACCCAGTGGGCGTCGTCGACGACGATCAGGAGGGGCCGCGGCACACCGCCGGGCACCGCCGGCTCGGTCAGGTTGACCGTCAGCCAGTAGAGCCCGCGGGCCAGCGCCTGCGCCTCCTCGGGGGCCGGCGCGCTCGGATCGAGCACGGCCCCCGCCAGGGAGGCCTGGCCGCTCAGCAGCGCTTCGCGCTCGCCGGCCGAGGCCGCTCCGAGGCGGGCCGCGAACAGCTCGGCGACGACGCCGAACGGAACCTCGCGCTCGAGCTCGAGCCCCCGGCCGGCCAGCACGGCGATCCCCGCCGCCGCGGCCTCGCGGCGCGCGGCCGACAGGAGGACCGACTTGCCGATCCCGGCCGGGCCGTCGACCACCACGACGGTGCCGCGGCCGTCGGCGGCGTTCGCCAGCGCCTGCGCGAGGGCCGCGATCTCGCGGTCGCGCTCGAGCAGCGCGTGCGCGGCGAGGTCGGTCATCGGAGTGGATCGTAGATGGCGCCGGCGGGCACTCCGCAAACCTCGGGGTGGCGGACGCCAAAGATCAGCAGGTCCGGCCGACGCGAGCGGCGCCGTGTGCGGGCACGATCGACCGCGGTGGATCCGAGCCCGCGCATGCCCCTGAGCTTCGAGTTCGACCTCGACGCCGACCCGGTCAGCGGCGTCGTGCTCGACGGGCGCGGCGACGGCCAACCGTTCTGCGGCTGGATGGCGCTGACGCGGGAGATCGAGAACGCCCTCGACGCCGGCCGCCGCGCACGCGACGACGAGCACCGATAGGAGCACGACATGCCCCAGGCCCTCCGCCACCTCCGGCGCAACGCGGTCGCGTACCTCGCGCTCTTCGTCGCGCTCGGCGGCACGTCGTACGCCGCGACGGCCCTGCCGCGCAACAGCGTCGGCGCCTCCCAGCTGAAGGCCGGAGCCGTCACGTCGGCCAAGGTCAAGAACCACTCCTTGGTCGTCGCCGACCTCAGCGTCGGGACCGTGGCCGCGCTGCGGGGCAGCGCAGGTGCGGCGGGCGTGGCCGGCGTCGCCGGCGCGCCCGGCGCGGCGGGTGCCACAGGGGCTCGGGGCGCCGCCGGGCCGCAGGGCGCGACCGGGCCGACGGGCGCCACCGGGGCGCAGGGCCTGCAGGGCGACCCCGGGATCGTGGCCACCGGCTGGAGCGCCCTCACCTCCAGCACGCTCACGCTGATCGCCCACCAGGACCAGGTCATGACCGACCTGGGCCTGACGAGCAGCGGGTCGGGCTCCGGCGCCGTCACGCTCCCGGTGTCCTCGCGCGTCCTGATCTCCGGCTCGGTCGACCTCTACAACCGCAGTCCCGGGGACTCCGGCCGCGCGGCCTGCACCGCCCGGCGCAGCACCGACGGAACCGACGACCTCAGCCTCTTCACGGTCAGCCCGACGGTCAACGCCGACCTCCACCAGTCCGACGCCGGCTCCAGCACCGACGCGAACGTCACCGAGTCGCTCTCGATCACCGGCTCGGTCCTGCTGCCCGCCGGCACCTACGACTTCGGCATCGACTGCGAGCAGACCGCCGGCAACGGCGTGCTCGTCCTCTACAGCGCGGCGATGAACGTGCTCGCGGTGCCCGCCGAGAGCTGAGGCACGCGGCGAGCGGACCACCGTCCACACCGAGCGCGATCGCGACGCGCTAGTGGGACGGCCCTGGGTTCATCCGCCGGTCGCCGCGGTCATCCGGCCGGTGCGACTCAGGGCTTGGCGGTCTGCTCGGCGAGCTTGTCGGCGACGCGGTCGGGGATCAGCGGGCGCAGCGCGGTCGCGAGCTTGCCGGCACCGCCGACGACGTAGCGCGTGTCGGGCGACTCGGTGGTCAACGCCTCCTCGATCACCGCGGCGACGTCGTCGGGCGACTTGCCGTGCTCGTCGGCGCTCTGCAGGCTCTCGCGGAACGCGACCAGCCGCTCGCGGTAGGGCGCGAGTCGGGGGGAGCCCCCGTCCATCAGCCCGTCGAGGTAGGCGATGCCCTTCTCCCAGATCGGCGTGGAGATCGCGCTCGGCTCGATCAACACCACCGGGATGTCCTCCGGATCGAGCTCCTGACGCCACACGTCGGCGATCGCCTCCATCGCGAACTTCGACGCGTGGTAGGCGCCTGCGAACTGCGACGCCAAGAGGCCGCCGATCGAGCCGACGAACACGACGCGCCCGGCGCCCTGGCGGATCAGCGGCAGCGCCGCCTGCGTGACGGCGACCTGCCCGAGCACGTTGACCTCGAGCTGGCGGCGCAGGTCGTCGAGCGGCAGCGCCTCGAGCGGACCCGGGAACCCCACGCCCGCGTTGTTGACCACGCCGCTCAGCCCCGAGGGCCCGACACGGCCGGCGATCTCCGCGATCGCCGCGCTGATCGACGCTCGGGACGTGACATCGAGGACCACGCGATGGAGGCGCTCGGACGCCGGCGCGAGCACCGCCGCGCCGTCGTCGCCGGACTCCACGCCGGCGTAGACGTGGTGGCCTTGCGCGTCGAGGTGGAGGGCGGTCGCGGCGCCGATGCCACTCGAGGCGCCCGTGACGAGGAAGGTGGACATGCGTCGGAGCTACCCGCCTGGGTCGGCGTTGGTGGGGTCGATCCGCGCCAGCTTGGTGGCGCAGGCGCCCGGGCACCGAAGCGCCCGCAAAAAACAAGACACTTGCGCGCCAGCTTGTTATATGAGACATCGTGTGTGACTTCGCGTAGGATGGTGCGGTGGCCAGGGACCAGAATCCGGTCGGCGCGCGCCGGCGCCGGCGTAGCGATGCGGCGCTGAACCGGACCAAGCTCGTCGAGGCCGGCCGGCGCCTGCTGGCCGCCCGCCCCGACGCGAGCATGGTCGACATCGCGACCGAGGCCGGGGTCAGCCGGGGCACCGCGTACCGGCACTTCCCGTCGCGCGATCAGCTCGTCGACGCCGTGCGGCGCCAGGAACGCGACGACGCCGAGGCCGACGAGCAGCAGTTCGTCCGGCCGCCCGGAGAGCTCGCGCACCGCGCCCCGACGCCGCTGTCGATCACGGACGTGCTCAACCGGGTGCCGCCGTTCCAGCTCGGCGACCAGGTCGTGGCCGAGGCTCAGCGCCTGGCCGGCGTCACGGCGGCAGCGATCTACCTCTGCGACTTGGACGGCACGACGCTGCAGCGGATGGCGGGCGGCGGCGGCTTTCCCGACCGCCTCGCCGTGCCGCTCGCGGTGGGACCCGAGATCCCGCGCGAGGGCGTGGAGCCGCTGCGCGCCTCGATCCAGGAGACGCTGCCCGGCGCCACGGTCGCGCCGATGTACCTGCGCGGCCGCGCGACCGGCGTCCTCGTGGCGATCGGCGCCGCCGACGACGCGCTGCGCGACCTGGCCGCCGAAGCCGCCGCGGCGCTCGCGCTGGCGGGCGACTACACCGACGCGATCGCCAGCGTGCGCCGCACACGGCCCACCAGCGCCGCCGCCGAGATCCAGCAGAACCTCCTGCCGCCCCGGATCCTGCGCATCGCCGGCGCGCTGATCGCCGGCAACGTGCTGCCGGGCTACGACATCGGCGGCGACTGGTTCGACTACGCCGAGAACCGCGACTGCGCGTGGATCGGCATCGCCGACACCGAGGGCGAGGGCCCGCGCGCGGCCGGGCTGGGCGCGGTGCTGCTCGGGGCCTTCCGGGCCGCCCGGTACGACACCGACGATCCCGCCGTCGTGGTGCGCGCGATGCACGAGCTGCTGCGCGAGGTCTCGCGCAATCGCGCCACGGCGCACGTCACGATCGCGTGCTTCAACGGCGCGACCTCCACGATCCGCTGGGTCACCTGCGGCGAGCACGCGCCGATCCTCGTCACGACCGATGGGGAGCTCGAGGTCCTCGGGCGTGCGCTGCCGCTGCTGGGCAAGCGCGGCCTGCCGGCCGAGCCGGAGGTCAACGAACGACGGCTCGCCGACGGCGAGCGACTGCTGCTGGTGTCCGACGGGATCATCGACCGGCCCACCGTCTCGGGCACCGCCCTCGGCCTGGAGGGCATCCGCGACGCGGTCGTCAAGGCGCCGCTCGCCTCGGCGGCCGGCACGCTGCGCGCGATCGAGGATGCGGTCCGCGAGGCGATCGAGGACCCGCTGTCCGACGACGCCACGATCGTCGTCCTCGTTCCGAATCCGGCCATCGCCGAGGTCGCGACCAGCGACTGACGCGGCGGCGGTGCGGCCCGTCCGTGAGCCGCACCGCGCCGCGCCGACCTCTGCGCCGGCCTACTGGCTCGCGACGTTCTCGCGAGCGGCCTGCGCGGAGTCCTGGGCGCTCCCCTTCAGCGCCTCGGCGTGCTCGGAGCCTTGCTCCTGCGCGGTCTGCTTCGCCGCGTCCGCCGCGCTCGAGGCGGTCTCGGAGACCACGGCCTTGCCGTGCTCCAGCGCCTCCTGGCCGGTCTCCTTGAGCTGGTCCTTGACCTGGTCGGCCATCGGCCCGAGCTTCTCGTCCTCGACCTTGGTCGAGGGGATCAGCATGCCCGCCAGGAAGCCGACCGCCACCGCGCCGATCGCCAGGCCGAGCGGGTTCTCCTGGGCGACGCCCACCGCCTGGCGGGCGCCGTCCTTGACGTCGCCGCCCGACGGGCCGACCCCGGTCACCTTGTCCTTGAGCGCGCCGACCTTGTCGCCGGCGCGCGCCTTGACGTCGGTCTTGTAGCCGAGCGCGTCGACGGTCTCGCCCATGCGGTCGCGTGTGTTCTCGATGTCCTTGCGGATCATGTCCGGGTCTTCGCCCATTGCACGTCCTCCTTCACGGTGTCGACGGTCTGAGGAGCAGGCGGCGTCGCCTGCTGGATCTTGCTGCGGCCCTGCAGGGCCAGGACGCCGGCGACGGCCGCCCACACCACGGTCACGATCAACGCGGCCAGCCACGTGTCCATCGCCGTGGCCAGCAACGCGATGAGCAGCGCGGTCAGCGACCCGAGCGTCAGCAGCCCGGCGACGCCGGCCCCGCCGAGCATCCCGGCACCGACGCCGGCGCGCTTGCCCTGCTGCTCGAGCTCGGCCCGCGCCAGGGCCAGCTCCTGCTTGACCAGGGTCGAGGTCTCCTCTGACAACTGCTTGAGCAGCTCGCCAATCGGCTGGTCGCGCGGGTCGGCGCTCTGCTGATCGGCCATCACAGACCGCCGCTCGCCGGGGTCACGGAGGCACGCTCCTCGGGCGTCAGCGTGCCGGCGAACTGCTCACCGGGCACGGGCGTCGCCCCTGCCCCGGGCCCACCGTCGCGCACGAACCGCGGGTCACCGGGCTCCATCGGCCGCGGGAGCGCACGGCGGTCGGGCTGCCCGGTGCCGCTGCGCGCCTGGTAGCGCTCGCTGCTGGACGCCTTGAGGAAGCGCGACGCGGCGAAGCCGAGCGCCAACCCGCCGGCCACCACGGCCCACGGGTTCTTGCGGGCCGCGTCCTCGACGTCGTGCAGGATCCGGTCGGCGTCGGACTCGGTCAGCCACGTCCCGGCGCGTTCGACGTGGTGCGCGGCGTGGTCGGCCAGCTTCGCTGGTCTGTCCTTGCCCTGCTGGCGCAGCTGGTCGCCGACGGCGCGCAGGTCGCCGCCCTGCTCGCTGACCTTCCGCCCCGCGTCGGTGGAGCGCTGATCGATCTGGCTGCGGACCTGATCGCGCGCCTGGCCTGCCGCCTGCTGCGCCTTCTCCTGCGCCTGTCCGGCCACCTCGCCGGCCTTCTCCTTGACCTGTTCGCCGGTCCCGGCGTCAGTCTGGGTCATCGGTCCTCCCGAAGTAGGGGATGCTGCTTTCGCGGGCTGGACTCCCCGGACACGCGCGACGACAAACGAGACAATCGGTGGTAGGTCCGCCCCAGATCCGGGCACCAAATGAAACATGGCACGAGAGACCTCAGAGCGACGCTTCGAGCGCGACCGGACCACGAACCGGAGCACCGGCGACGGGCGCGAAAGGGACGCCCCGCCGGACGATCCGACCGACCTGTCGGGCCGTTCGTGGCTGGCAGTGCTCAAGCGCACCATCAAGGAGTTCAAGGCCGACAACCTGACCGACTGGGCCGCCGCGCTGACCTACTACGGCGTCCTGGCGATCTTCCCGGCGATCATCGCCCTCGTCTCGATCATCGGGCTCATCGGCCCGTCGGCGACCCAGCCGATCCTCGACAACCTCGCCGCCCTCACCCCCGGCCCCGCCAACGACATCCTCTCCGGCGCCGTCAAGCAGGTGGCCAACGGCCGCGGCGGTGCGGGCATCGCGTTCATCGTCGGCATCGCACTGGCGATCTGGAGCGCCTCGGGCTACGTCGGCGCCTTCGCCCGCGCGTCCAACGCCATCTACGAGGTCCCCGAAGGCCGACCGTTCTGGAAGCTGCGCCCGATGCAGCTGGTCGTCACCACGCTGATGATCCTGCTGCTCGCCGCGTGCGCGATCGCCGTCGTCGTGACCGGTCCCGTGGCCCAGCAGCTCGGCGACGTCGTCGGCGCCGGCTCCACCGCCGTGACCGCGTGGGACATCGCCAAGTGGCCGATCATCGCGCTGGTCGTCAGCCTGATGTTCTCGGTCCTGTACTTCGCCGCGCCCAACGTCAAGCAGCCCGGGTTCCGCTGGATCACCGTCGGCGGCGTCGTCGCCCTGGTCGTCCTGCTGGTGGCCTCAGCGCTGTTCGCCATCTACGTCGCCAGCTTCTCGTCCTACAACAAGACCTACGGCGCGCTCGGCGGCGTGATCGCGTTCCTGGTGTGGTTGTGGATCTCCAACATCGCGGTCCTCCTCGGCGCCGAGCTGAACGCCGAGCTGGAGCGCGGCCGCGAGCTGGAGGCCCGCCGCCCCGCCGAGAAGGACCTCCAGATCGAGCTGCGCGACGACCGCAAGGTCGAGGAGGACCGACCATGAGCACGGTCGCCCTGGGCGAGGGTCACCCGTCGCCGACCAGGGCGCGCAGCGCCCTGCCGCCCAGTCGCCGTGGTTGTCGTTGACGTACACCGTGAGCGCCTCGCCGTCCCGTGGCCCGGCGACGAGATCCCGGATGGTGGGCAGCACCCGGCGCACCGACTCCCGCAGGGCCTCGGCATCGTCGTGCTCGTCGCCCCGGTCCGTGCTTGCGGTCCGTCGCGGCCGGGGACGCCGCGGGCATGGACACCACCGCGAAACCCTTCGCCGTCGTCCGCACCCGAGAACGAGGAGAAGCCAGACCGACATGAAGGCCTTGACCTACCACGGCAAGCGCGACGTGCGCGTCGACACCGTCCCCGACCCCACCATCGAGCAGCCGACCGACGCCATCATCAAGGTGACGTCGAGCGGCCTGTGCGGCTCGGACCTTCACCTCCACCTGCCCGCAGCTCCACGCGACCCTCACCCGTCTTGCCGGGCAGCGCCACGTGGTCGTGCTCGACCTGACGGGCGTCGCGTTCATGGACTCCACGGGGCTCAACCTGCTCGTCCGCGCCGCTCGCGACGCACGACGCGACGGGTGGTCGTTCGCCCTCGATCCCCAGCTGCCCGACGGGGTCGCTCGCCTCTTCGACCTGACCAGCATGCACGACCACCTGCCCTTCGACGGGCGGTGAGGCACGGCCTCGTGCGGTGAGCCCGTCCGCGCACATCGCAGGTGTACCGCCGAAGCCCGGCGGGCACGACGCTGAACGTGCCGGACCTCTAGGGCATGAGGTTGGCCCGGCCGGGCACGCAGGGCGCGAGGGGTGCCGGCGCTCGTTCGGGCCTCGGTGAACCTCGCGTCCGTCATCGGCGCTCTCTCGCGCCACGAAGTTGCCCGCGACGCGGTCGGCCATGGTTAACATGGACGTCGTTCCCGATCTCGAACGGAGACGACCATGTCGCGAGCATCGAGCGAGGCACGTGGCGCGCGTACCAGCCCGCCGCGGACTTCGACCGACGTCTCGCTGCACGTCAACGGGAACGCGGAGTCGCTGCGCCTCGACAATCGCGTCACGCTGCTCGACGCGCTGCGCGACCAGCTCGGGCTGACGGGGACGAAGAAGGGGTGCGACCAGGGTGCGTGCGGCGCCTGCACGGTCTTGATCGACGGCCGGCGCGTGCTGTCCTGCCTGACGCTGGCGGCCCAGTGCGAGGGTCGCGAGGTGACGACGATCGAGGGCGTCGGGGTCGAGGGAGCGCTGCACCCGGTGCAGGAGGCGTTCGTCCGTCACGACGCGTTCCAGTGCGGCTACTGCACTCCCGGGCAGGTGATCTCCGCGATCTCGCTGCTGGAGGAGGGCCGCGCCACGTCCGACGAGGAGATCCGCGAGTTCATGAGCGGCAACCTCTGCCGCTGCGGCGCCTATCCGAACATCGTCGCCGCGATCCGTGAGGTCGCCGACCAGCAAGGGGCATAGCGATGCAGCCCTTCGAGTACGTCCGCGCCGACGACACCGCCGTCGCGATCGCGACGGTGCGTGACGATCCCGGCGCGCAGTTCCTGGCCGGCGGCACGACCCAGGTCGACCTGATGCTCAAGGACGGCGTCGTGACCGCCGACCGTCTGGTCGACATCACCCGTCTGCCGCTGCGCGGGACCGACCGTGACGGAGACACCCTCCGCGTCGGTGCGTTGACGACCATGGAGGAGCTGGCCGCGGACGCGACCGTGCGCGAGCGGCTGCCGCTCGTCCGCGAGGCGCTGCTGGCCGGGGCCTCGACGCAGCTGCGCAACATGGCGACGATCGGCGGGAACCTGCTGCAGCGGACCCGCTGCCGGTACTTCCGCGATCCGGCGGTGGCGGCCTGCAACAAGCGGTCCCCCGGATCGGGCTGCGCGGCGGTGAGCGGCGCTGCGCGGATGCACGCGATCCTCGGCGCGAGCGAGCGCTGCATCGCACTCCACGCCTCCGACCTGTGCGTGCCGCTCGTCGCGCTCGACGCCGTCGTGCGGATCGAGGGCGTCGACGGCGCGCGGGCCGTTCCCCTGACCGAGCTCTACGTCGCGGCCGGCGAGCGGCCGGAGGCCGAGAACGTGCTCGCCCACGGCGAGCTGATCACCGCCGTCGACGTGCCGTTGCTCCCGGCCGCGGCACGCTCGGGCTACCTGAAGGTCCGCGACCGCGTCTCCTACGAGTTCGCGCTCACCTCCGCGGCGGTCGCGCTGCTGCTGGACGACGACCGGATCGTCGAAGCGCGCGTGGCGCTCGGCGGGGTCGGCACCGTCCCGTGGCGGGCGCGCGAGGCGGAGCAGCTGCTGGCGGGCGCGCGGCCGAGCACGGGAGCGTTCCGCGCAGCGGCCGAGGCCGCGATCCGCGATCCCTTCACCGTTCCCGGCACCGCGTTCAAGGTCGAGCTCGCCAAGCGCACGCTCGTCCGGATCCTGCAGACCGTCTCGGGGGCCTCGTCATGACGGCCGCCACGACCACGACGGTCCTCGGCGCGGGCATCGACCGCGTCGACGGTCCCGCGAAGGTGACGGGACGGGCGGCCTATCCGTCCGACGCCGCCTACCCCGACCTGGCCTACGCCGCGCTCGTCGGCAGCACGGCCGCGGCCGGGCGCATCAGCCGCATCGACACCGCCGCGGCGTGCGCCGAGCACGGCGTCCTGACGGTCCTCACGCACGAGAACGCGCCGAAGCTGGAACGCGGCACCTCGCCGCCGTTCGCGCCGGCGACCCCGCCGCCGCTGCAGGACGACCGGATCCTGCACTACGGCCAGTACATCGCGATGGTCGTGGCCGACACGCCGCAGGCCGCTGCCGCGGCGGCGCGCCTCGTCGCGGTCTCCTACGAGGCCGGCGAGCCCCTGCTCGACGCCGCCGACGAGCGCGGCGAGCTGCTCACCGACCCGTGGGGCTTCGACACGCAGCGCGGCGACGTCGCCGCAGGGATGGCCGCCGCGGAGATCACCTACGAGGCGACGTTCGCGACCGCCGAGAACACCAACAACCCGCTCGGCCTGTTCGCGACCGTGGCGGTGTGGAACGGCGACACCGTCACGGTCCACGACGCGACGCAGTTCACCTCCAACGTGCAGGCGTCGGTCGCGCAGGCGTTCGGACTGCCCCAGACCGCGGTGCGGGTTCTCGCGCCCTACCTCGGCGGCGGCTTCGGCTCCGGACTGCGGGTGTGGCCCCACACGATGCTCACGGTCCTCGCCGCGCGGACCGTCGGGCGACCGGTCAAGACGGTGCTCACGCGCCCGCAGATGTTCAGCGGCGTCGGGCACCGCGTCGACACCAGGCAGACGCTGAAGCTGGGCGCCAAGCGCGACGGCGAGCTGACCGCGATCGACCACGAGGCGCGGCAGACGGTCGCGCTCGAGGACGACAACGTCGAGCCGGTCGCGTACGGCAGTTCCGCCGGCTACGCCTGTCCGAACGTCGCCACGCGCGACCTGCAGCGGCGGTTGAACATCCCCGTGCCGGGATCGATGCGGGCGCCCGGAGAGGCGCAGGGCAACTTCGCGCTCGAGTCCGCGCTGGACGAGCTCTCCTACGAGCTCGGCATCGACCCGCTGCAGCTGCGGCTGCGCAACTACGCCGAGCAGCACCCCGGCTCCGGGTTGCCGTGGTCGAGCAAGGCGCTGCGCGAGTGCTTCGCCGTCGGCGCCGAGCGCTTCGGCTGGTCCGGCCGCGACCCCGCGGTCGGGGCGATGCGGGACCGCGGATGGCACGTCGGCTACGGGATGGCGGGCTCAACCTACGGATGGTGGCAGGCGCACTGCGAGGCGCGCGCGACGATCGCCGGCGACGGCACCGCGTTCGTCCGCAGCGCCGCCAACGACATCGGCACCGGCACCTACACCGTGATGCGGCAGCTCTCGGCCGAGCTGCTCGGGCTCGACCTCGCGCGGGTGCGCTTCGACCTCGGCGACTCCGCCATGCCGTACGCGCCGCAGGCGGGCGGGTCCGGCCTGACCGGCGCGCTCGGCAACGCGATCGACGACGCCTGTCGGCGGCTGGTCCAGCGCTTCCTCGACCTCACCGCTGACGACGACCAATCGCCGTTGCGCGGCTGCGCGCTCGACGACGTCACGACGAGCGACGGAGGGATCCGGCGCCGTGACGACCCCGGCTCCGGCGAGCGCTACGAAGCGATCCTCGCACGACACGGAGTGACCGAGCTGACGGCGGACGGCGAGAGCGACCCACCCGACCCCGCGCAGACCGGCATGGCGCTGACCGGCGCGTTCGGCGCGAAGTTCGTCGAGGTGCGGGTCGATCCCGAGCTGGGGCTGCTGCGCGTCGCGCGCGTCGTGTCCGTCGTCGACGGTGGGCGGATCCTCAACGAGAAGCTCGCCCGCAGCCAGATCCTCGGCGCGACTGTCGGCGGCATCGGCCAGGCGATGTTCGAGGAGACGATCACCGACGCGCCCAGCGGCCGGATCGCCAACGCCACGTTCGGCGACTACCTCGTCGCCGTCAACGCCGACGTGCCCGACATCGACGTCGTGTTCGTCGGCGCGCCCGACCGCAACACCGCGACCGGCACCAAGGGGATCGGCGAGATCGGCCTCGTCGGCGTCGCCGCCGCGATCGCCAACGCCGTCTACCACGCGACCGGACGGCGCCTGCGCTCGCTGCCGATCACCCTCGATCAGCTGCTGTGATGGCCGCCCCTTCCGCAGCGGCATCCGGGCGGTTCAAGATCGGGGGCGAGCTCGAGGTCACGCGGCTCGCGTACGGCGCCATGCGCAACACCGGCCGAGGGTTCTGGGGGCCGCCGGCCGATCCCGAGGAGGTGATGCGCACGCTGCGCCGGCTTCCCGAGCTGGGGGTCGACTTCGTCGACACCGCCGACGCGTACGGGCCGTTCATCTCGGAGGACATGATCCGTGAGGCG
Source organism: Baekduia sp. (assembly GCA_036500525.1). Lineage (GTDB taxonomy): Bacteria > Actinomycetota > Thermoleophilia > Solirubrobacterales > Solirubrobacteraceae > Baekduia. Next base: position 39,152 of record DASYBY010000473.1, read on the forward strand.
CTCCATCCCTACGACGGCGTCGTCGTCGCGACGAAGATCGGGCACCTCCGCTGGGGTGAGGACGATGTCGCCCCGTGGCCGGCCGTCGGCCGTCCCGAGTACCTCCGCGCGGCCACGATGATGTGCCTGCGCCGGCTCGGCGTGGAGACGATCGACCTGCTGCAACTGCACCGGATCGACACGCAGGTGCCGCAGGAGGAGCAGTTCGGCGTGCTGAAGGAGCTGCAAGACGAGGGCAAGGTGCGCCACCTCGGGCTCTCCAACGTCACCGTCGAGGAGATCGAGGCGGCGGCCAGGGTCTTCGACGTGGCGACCGTGCAGAACGTCTACAACCTCGCCGATCAGACCGACGAGGACGTGCTCGACCACTGCGAGCGCGAAGGGATCGGCTTCATGCCGTGGTTCCCACTCGCCTCGGGGGAGCTGTCGAAGCCCGACGCCGTGATCGCCGACATCGCCGAGGCACACGGCGCGACCGCCAGCCAGGTCGCACTCGCCTGGCTGCTGAAGCGCAGCCCGGTGATGCTGCCGATCCCCGGCACGACCAGGGTCACCCACCTCGAGGAGAACGTCGCCGCGGCGGACCTGGCCCTCACCGACGACGAGTTCACACGGCTCGACGGGGCGGGAAGCGACGCCGCGAAGACGGCCGCGAAATGAACGAGGCGTGCAAGCCGCATCTCGGCGCCTCCGGAGGACAAACCCCGCAAAAGCGAGGCTTTCGTAAGGGGTGAGCGAGGGGACTCGAACCTCCGACCGCCTGGACGTGTCTGAACGCGCGGGTCACCTCCGGCTGACCGGCCGAAGGGCGTAATCTGGCCGACGTGTCGACGCATCCCGCCGACGAGCCGCACCGCGAGCTCCCCGTCGAGGAACTGCTGCGCCGTGCGCGACCACTGCCGTCCCACGAGGAGATGGTCATCGACGACCTCAGCGAGGACGAGGGCGCCGCCTTCCTGGCCGCCATCAAGTCGTGAGCAGCACT